>NZ_JACSWA010000285.1 GCF_016888125.1 Spirulina sp. CCY15215 | reverse complement strand
CTCCGAATAATTAGAGCTAGGGAGCGAGACGCTCCCACTACAATAAACCATAATGGGGGTAGTGCGAGCATCTTGCTCGCTATTTTTACAAAACTGATTTTACAAAACTGAGATGCACCCTAAAAAATTGCTTTCTAAGCCGGAATTTCAATCCGTCCTTCCCCTCCCAGATCGAAGGCTTCGTGAATGATTTTCAAGGCTTTAACGCCTTCACTTTCGGCCACAACACAAGTAATTTTAATCTCTGAAGTAGCAATCATTTGAATATTAATTTGTTCTCGGGCGAGGGCTGCAAACATTTTCGCAGCAACTCCTGGATGACCGATCATTCCCGCGCCCACAATACTCACTTTTGCAATATCCGTATCGATCGCAATTTCCCCTAATCCCCAATCCGAAGCAACCTTAGTGAGAATTTTTTCAGCTTCCGGCGCATCAGCACGGGCGATGGTACAAGCAATATCCCGACTGGCAAACCCGCCAATAACCTGACAGCGTTGAGATTGAACGATGGTATCGACACTGATGCGATGTTGTGCGAGGAGAGCGAAAATTTGCGCCGCCATACCGGGGCGATCGGGGATATGACGAATGCCCAAACGCGCTTGCGATCGGTCGATGGCAACCCCCCGGACAGGAGGGGCGTTAGCATCAAGAGGGGCTTTGGGGGCGGCGGCGATGGAGGAAGAGCTAACTTCAAAGGCACTACAGAGGGCAGCGATCGCCTTTTCGCAATCTTCGTCGCGAATGGTACAACTCACCTGCACTTCTGAGGTGGAAATCATATTGATATTTACCCCTACATCCGCTAGAGTGGAGAACATTTTCGCAGCGATCCCAGGACGACCGATCATACCGGCTCCAATGATGGCCACCTTGGCAATATGGCGATCGATGAAAACTTCCGCTTCTGTAGAGTGAGGGCTATTGTCAAAGCGCAGGATAGGTGCGATCGCCTCGGCTACGGCTTCGGCAGGTTTCAGGTCATTTTTAGTGGTGGTGAAGGCGATATCGTTGGTGTTACCTTCGTGGATGGATTGGATAATCAGGTCTACATCAACGCTGTGGCTGGCGATTTCTCCGAAGAGTTTGGCAGCTATGCCGGGGCGATCGGGAACCCGCAACAGGGCAATTTTGGCTTGATCTTTATCAAATTCTACCCCGTCCACGGCTTTACTAATTTCCAAATTTTGCAGCGATCGCCCTTGTTTGGGGGGAGGAATGACGAGGGTCCCAGGGGTATCGCTCCAACTGGAGAGGACAAGGAGGGGAATGCTATAGTTGCGAGCAAGTTCTACGGCGCGAGGATGGAGAACTTTTGCTCCTAAACTGGCGAGTTCGAGCATTTCATCGCAGGTAATTTCCAGCATTAACTGCGCGTCTGGGACGAGGCGAGGATCTGTAGTGAGGATGCCTGGGACATCGGTATAAATTTCGCAGCGATCGGCGTTGAGGGCGGCAGCAAGGGCGACGGCGGAGGTATCGGATCCACCGCGTCCCAGGGTGGTAATTTCCAGGTCTTTGCTGTTACTAATGCCTTGAAAACCAGCCACAACGATCGCCTTTCCTTCTTGGAGGTGGCGTTGCAGGCGATCGGTTTTTATGTCCAAAATGCGGGCGCGACTGTGATCGGTTTCGGTAACGATACCCACTTGCGCCCCGGTGAGGGAAATGGCGGGTTGTCCGCATTCTTGCAGAGCCATGCTGAGGAGGGCAATAGAGACTTGTTCCCCGGTGGAGAGGAGCATATCCATTTCCCGACGGGAAGGGGTGCTAGAGACTTGGTTAGCCAGTCCTACGAGCATATCGGTGGTTTTGCCCATGGCTGAGACGACGACTACAACGGAGTGTCCTTGTTGGGTCGTTTTGCAAATGCGCTGGGCGACTGCTTGAATGCGATCGACGGAACCGACGGAGGTGCCGCCAAATTTTTGGACGATTAACGCCATGATTTCAGTTCACAATGCAATAGGGTTGGGTGAAGGCGGTTTATATTGTAGCTTTTTATTTTTGATGGGGATTGATTTGATGCAAAAATATTTAGAGATTCTTAACATCTTGTTGTTGATAGAGGGCAAAATAGCGGCCTTGCAATGCCATCAATTCTGCATGATCTCCCTGTTCTACGACTGCCCCAGAATCCATCATTAAAATAATATCAGAATGTTGAATCGTGCCGAGACGATGGGTAATAAAGAAAACCGTGCGATCGCCAAATTCGCGAGCCAAATTGGTGCAAACTTGCTGTTCGGTGGGATAATCTAAGGCGCTGGTTGCTTCATCTAAAACCAATAAAGCCGGACGTTGCAGCACGGTTCTGGCGATCGCAATTCGTTGGCGCTGTCCCCCGGAAAGAGATGCACCTTTTTCTCCCACTCGCGTATTATAACCGCTTGGTAAACCCATGACAAACTCGTGGGCGGCGGCTACTTTTGCGGCTTCGATAATCTCTTCGCTGGATGCTTCTGGGTTGTTCATGGCAATGTTTTCCTGAATTGTGCCATCAAAGAGTAAAGGGTCTTGAGGAACAACTCCAATTTGTCGCCGCACGGAATATAATTCTACTTTAGCGACATCGTAACCATCGATAAAAATGCGCCCTGATTCGATTTCATACAGTCGGACTAATAGTTTCGTGAGGGTACTTTTTCCGGCACCACTTTTGCCAACAACTCCCACAAATTTTCCGGCGGGAATTTCCACGCTAACATTCACTAATTGTAAGGGAGTATTGGGTTTAAAGCGGAAAGAAACATTTTCATATTTAACATGACCTATAACAGCAGGCATGGGAATATTACCTTTATCTTCTTCTGCTTCTTGGGGTGTATCAATAATGTCTCCCAAGCGTTCTAAAGAAAGTCCGACTTCTTGGAAGTTTTGCCAGAGTTGTGCGAGACGTAATAAGGGGCTAGTAACGTAACTAGCGATAATTCTAAACGCAATTAACTGACCTAAAGTTAACTCTTGTTGGAGAACTAAATAAGCACCGACCCATAATACTAATAAACCCGAAAATTTGTTTAAAAAATTACTGCTAGAATTGGCAAGAGTGGAAGTTTGTACGGTTTTAAACCCTGCGGAAACATAACGGGCGTATAATTCTTGCCAGCGCCAACGCGATCGCAGTTCGATGTTTTGTGCTTTAACTGTTTGAATTCCTGACATTACCTCAACCAAATGAGATTGAGTTTCGGCATTGCGTTCGGCTTTGGTTCGTAACTGTTGGCGAACGATGGGAGAAAAGAGTAAAGTAATCAGGATAAAGACAGGAATAACGGCTAAAGTTACGAGGGTTAATCGCCAGCTATAAATGACCATCACCGCAATATAAACCACGGAAAAGACCGAATCTAATACTACTGTTAATGCTGTTCCTGTGAGAAAAGAACGAATATTTTCTAACTCGTTGACGCGGCTGGAGAGTTCCCCCACGGGACGGCGATCGAAGTAACGCAAAGGTAAGCGTAATAAATGATCGATAATCTCCGATCCCAAGGTCATATCGATACGGTTTGTGGTATCAACAAAAAGATAGGTGCGAACGGTACCGAGAATGGCTTCAAAAACGGCTACAGCGAGGAGAAATATCCCTAAAACCTGTAAGGTATCGGCACTATTCTGCACGATCACCTTATCAATAATAATTTGAATGATGAGAGGATTGGCTAAACCAAAAAGCTGCACGAGAAATGAAGCGATAAAAACCTCGATAAGGACTCCTTTATAGCGCAAGAGTACCGGAATGAACCAAGAAAGACCAAAACGTTTTTTCGGGGTTTCTTTGGTGGGTTGAACGAGGAGAACTTGACCGAATTTCTCCCAAGATTCGATAAAATCGGCGGGTTTGCGGCGCAGGATGCCCATTTCTGGGGAGCCAATTGTGAGTTGGCGATCGCCAATTTCGTATAAAATTGCCCAACTTTCTTGCCAGCGTACTAAAATCGGAGGTTGCAAACGAGTAATTGTCGCGGCGGGAACGTTCACCATCTGGGCGTTCAACCCTAATAGTTCTGTCACTGCACCCAAATGGTACAGGGATAAACTCCCCTGGCGATCGATCTGCTGGGATAAGACTCGGCGAATCACTTCTCGACGAAAGGGAACATTGTAATAGAGACAAAGCATTTGAAAGCAAGCCACAGTTCCATCGAGTTCGCCACTCCCACGCACGTGAGGATACTTAATATGCTTGCGATTTGTTTTTGTTTCTAAGGCTAAGTCACTTTCGCGAACTTCTGGGGCGTAGGGGATAACGGTGGACAGGTTTTCGGTTTTAGAGGCGTTAGGATTAACCCTTTCTGGTTCTCTGGTTTCTATCTTGGGTTGACTCGTTAAATCTGCACGGAGAAAACCGAGTAAGCGGGCGGGAAATTTACCTTGAACTTGAAGGAAGCGCTGGTTTTCTTGCAGTTGTAAGGGTTCGCCGCTTGGGGAATTTTCAATGACTCCCCCCCCACTGACCAACCAGAGCAAATCTGGGTCTTGCAGGGGCTGTAGGAGGGGATTGCTAACTGATGTACGTCCGGGGGGTAAATTGCACAGTTGTACGCTTTCTTGGGCGCTTTGGGAGAGATGTTTGAGGTCTTGGGTCCCTTGAACTTGAATAAAATTTTGGTTGGCGAGGAGATCGAAGATTTCAGCTACGGAAACAGTTTGTTGAAAATATTCTGCAAAGGGGAGATGTTCTTTGAGGAGGAGTAAAAATTGTTTCGCTTCGAGGGTGAGACAGATGGTTTCTGTGGAGGCGATCGCGGTTTCGCAAGGGAGTCCCCGCAAAATTCCCGTCCAACCGGCTGCTTCTCCCACTTCCAGTAATTTGAGAGTCAGGGGCATTTTCGTGGTGGGATCGTAACCCAACAGCCGCGCTTGTCCTTCGTAAAGCAAAACAACATTTTGAGGGAGTTTATCCCGCAAAAGAATCGTTTGTCCCATACGATAGCGCAGAAAGCGCATTCCGCCAGCTAATTCCGCCAATACCAGTTCGGGTAGGCGATCGAAGGGGGTATGTTGCTTAAGAAAAGCATTAATATCAGTGACAGTGTAGCTCATGCGGAAGCCCCTACATTGCAAGTCAATCTCAGGATACAGAATCGGGACGGTAAAATCTAGTAAGGGATCGCTAAAATTCTTTTAAGCATCCGGTTGTAAACCCGAGCCAACCGGTGCAGTAGAGTTCAACTTTAAATTGGGATGATCCTCCATAATTTGGCGCATATTCCATTCATTTCTGAACAGTAAAACTGGACGTTCCCAATTATCTTTTACAGTAATGGTATTAAATAACCGTCCTGCTTTTTCCAAGGCTTCCCAACCGCCAGCAACCCATCGCGCTAAACTATAGGGTAAAGGTTCTAACCTTGTCTCCACATTGTATTCATTTTGGAGGCGGAATTGCACCACTTCAAACTGTAATTGTCCCACCGCAGCTAAAATCGGATCGCGCTTAAATTCATCCGCAGAATACATAATTTGTACTGCACCTTCTTCCTGTAATTCTTGAATTCCTTTGTTAAATTGTTTGAATTTAGAAGGGTTAGGATTTTTCAGATAAGCAAATAGTTCTGGAGAAAAACAAGGAATTCCTTCATATTCTAATTTCTGACCCTGATAAATCGTATCGCCAATGGTAAAAACCCCTGGATTATTCAGACCAATCACATCCCCAGCATAAGCTACATCAAGGGATTCTCGCCCTTGAGCGAATAATTTTTGCGGTCTTGATAAACGCACGGTTTTGCCAGTTCTCGCATGGCTGACGGTCATATCTTTTTCAAATTTTCCCGTACAAACCCGAATAAAAGCCACCCGATCGCGGTGCTTGGGGTCCATATTTGCCTGGAGTTTAAAAACAAAGCCACTAAAATCAGGATTTGTGGGGGCGATCGCGCCACGAGTAGAATTTCTTCCCTCGGGTTTGAGGGCATATTCTAAAAAGGCTTCGAGGAAAAGTTGTACCCCAAAATTGGTCATCGCACTACCAAAAAAGACCGGGGTTAATTTACCTGCATGAATCTTTTCTAAATCAAAATCAGAGCCAATTTCCTCAAGAATTTCTAGATTTTCTTTAAGTTCAGAATAAAGTTCTGGGTCGAGTAATTCTTCCAGTCGGCGATCGCCAATCTCGAAGACTGTATCCTCTGCTGTCTTGCTACCGTGAGCGCGACGCTGGAATAAGTGAACTTTCTGCTGTCGGCGATCGAATACTCCCCGAAAGCGATCGCCCATCCCGATCGGATAGTTCACTGCATAGGTTTGCAAGCCTAATTCTTGCTCAATTTCGTCCAATAACTCGAGGGGATCTCGTCCAGGGCGATCCATTTTGTTAGTAAAGGTAAAAATGGGCAAACCTCGCATTTTACAAACTTCAAATAGCTTGCGAGTTTGCGGTTCCAAGCCTTTTGCAGCATCAATCAACATCACTGCATTATCTGCCGCCGCCAGAGTGCGATAAGTATCTTCACTAAAGTCTTGGTGTCCTGGAGTATCGAGTAAATTGATTTGATAACCGTCGTACTCAAACTGCAAAACCGTTGAGGTGATAGAAATTCCCCGTTGCTGTTCCATTTCCATCCAGTCGGAAGTCACCTTACGTTGCGCCCTTCGCGCCTTTACCGATCCTGCTTCGTGAATCGCTCCACCATAGAGTAACAGCTTTTCTGTCAAAGTTGTTTTTCCCGCATCTGGATGGGAAATAATGGCAAAATTGCGGCGCATACTAACCGCTTCATTCAATTCGCTTTGTAGTTCTACAGACATTTTAATTTTATCACTTATCAATAAAGTATTAACAAAGAAATGATCATCATGTAACCATTACTTATCGCCCTTCTTCAAATACTTCTTTTTCTCTCCCAATCCACCATTCACCCAAATTCATCATATCTTGGTGAATATCTTCAAGACAGCAAATATATTCCGTGGGAGAAAGGCGATCGCGGTTTTCCTGTAACTTTTTCAAGCGCAGTTGTACCAGCAACCACGGTTTGGACTCTCCGTTTGTTTGTTCGATGTATTGTGCTAGTTCTTTTGCATTCATAGGTTTGGCGATCGCATTGAATCAAGATTCCGAATTGGTCTAATGAGCAGATTTACTTACGCCCTTAGACTCAATCTCCATTGTAAACGCCTAAGTCCATCTTGCATCGCATCCCGAATAGCACTAAGCTAGATGGGGTACGGGGGGATAAATGGCTGCAACTTTAGCATTATCTAGCTTCAGCAGCAAAGAACCCAACCCGATCAAAAACATTGCTCAAAGCAGTTTAAATCAACAAGTACACGGTAATCTCATGCTTAATACTCTAATTTCCAAGCTCAAAAATTGGTTTCCCGCAGAGGAAGTTCAAGCGCACTGCGATGGTCCCTGTGGTGTTTACGATCCTTCTACTTCAAGGATTACAGCAGAAGCTGTACTATCAATGACCCAAAAATTGATTGCGTTGGAACTCCCCAACCCCAACGATAAAAATGCAGTCATTGCTTACAACAATACTTTCTCTCGGTATGTTGCGATTAAGGAAGAACAAGCACATAAAACCAAAGAGGAATTATTAGTGCTTTGGACGGATTATTTCAAACCCGTTCATTTACAAGATTTCCCCGATCTCCACGATACTTTCTGGAAAGCAACAAAACTTTGTTCTTCTTGTAAGGTAGAAGTAAGCGAAACTCATGCAAAAGAGTTAGTTGAAATGGTCAAGAAGATTCACGATATGTTTTGGAAAAGCAAGGGACGCGACGTTTCTTGGTACTTGGCGAAGCCTTCTTAATTGGTTTTGTCGCCAATTTTTTCAGTTTTAATTTATGTTACTAGAGGCGTTGATTTCAGCGCCTTTTTTCTTTTTTATGTCCTCAGTAAATCATCCAGAATTAGCGCGATCGCCTCGAGAATTCTTGCTCTTGCTATTAAGAAAACGGGGAAGATTTCGCATTGCAGGTAACTCTATGTTGCCATTATTAAAACCCGGTGATGAAGTTGTAACCGATTTAAAGGCTTATGAAAACGCTTTTCCCCGTGTCGGCGATATTGTTATTGCGAGACATCCTCAGCGATCGCAGTTGAAAATTATTAAAAGAGTTACGGTAGTTTTAGACAACGGGAATTGTTTTCTCCAAGGGGATAATCTGAGAGAAAGTACCGACAGCCGAACATTTGGTTTTGTGCCAAGCGATCGCATTTTGGGTAAAGTTACGAGTCGTTTTTAGAAGTACTGAGATTAATTTTTACCATTGGTATAATAATCTCGTGTTCCCTTGGCATCCAATGCCTCTCCCAGACGTTTGAGGGCGTGAATATAGGCCGCCGTTCGCATTGGTATATCGTATTCTCGGGCGAGTTTCCAAATTGCCTTTGCCTCTTCGACCATTTTCGGTTTGAGGTGTTGCTGAACTTCTTCTAAGGTCCAATACATCCCGCTACGATTTTGCACCCATTCAAAGTAACTCACGGTAACGCCTCCTGCATTGACGAGAATATCCGGGAAGACATAAATCCCTTTTGCTTCTAAAATCTTATCAGCAGCAGAAGTAATCGGACCGTTTGCCACTTCAAAAATATACTTTGCAGAGATATCATGGGCATTGGCTGCCGTGATTTGATTCTCTAAAGCCGCAGGAATTAAAACATCCACATCTAAAGCCAGTAATTCCTCGTTAGTTAGCACTTCATGTTCGACAATACTGCAAACGGTATCCTCACAATAAACCGCTTTAATACTGCGACTTTCGTTTTTATATTGGCGAATGCTAGGAATATCCAGGCCGCGATCGCAGTAGATCCCCCCTTGAGAATCACTGACAGCGACGACTTTATAACCTGCTTGTGCCAATAACTCGGCCAAAGCAGCCCCCACTTTACCAAATCCTTGAATAGCCACCGTTGTCTGTTCGGGAATGAGATCAAAGTGAGGTAAAAGTGTACTGATAACGTAAAATGCCCCCGTAGCTGTGGCCGTATTTCGACCCTGAGATCCCCCCATCATAATAGGTTTACCCGTTACCACCGCCGGACTGACCTTGCGCTTGATAATCGAATATTGATCCATCATCCAGCCCATGATCATCGCATTTGTGTACATATCCGGTGCGAGAATATCCACATCGGGACCGATGAAATCGGCGATCGCATCGATATATCCCCGACTCAAGCGTTCTAATTCCTGACGGGATAATTCTTTGGGATTTAAAGCAATTCCTCCTTTTGCACCGCCAAAAGGCAAATTCATTACGGCTGATTTAAAGGTCATCCAAAAAGCGAGAGACTGAACTTCATCTAAAGTAACATTGGGATGGTAGCGAACTCCCCCTTTCCCTGGTCCTCGTGTGTCGTCGTAACGTACTCGATAGCCTTGAAATATTCGCAAAGAGCCATTATCCATTCGCACGGGAATAGAAACACTCAAACTAGCCTTGGGGTACTTTAAGCGACCCAAGGCATCCTCAGAGATAGAAACATACTTTAATACTTCTTCGAGGCGGCTGCTGGCATCAGACAACAAGGAAAGCGATAATTGGTTTGTTGGGGTGGCGATCGTCATATTCGACCTCAATTGTTTTGTTCTCTATATTATATAAACACATAAAACAGTATAAATTATTACTTTTTAACAAAAAGTTATTTTTAGAAATAGATTGTAATGTTTCTGTCCCTGCATGATACTGCTCTATTTTCGGCAAAAAAGAGGCAGAATAGTTAAAGAGGAATGATCCGATCGCCGGAACAAAACCGCCTAAAATAGTTCAAATAGGGTGCGGGTCTTTTCATTATGTTGTAGGTATGACCATCGTGTTTGTTGGAATCTTAGCCGCACTTTCCGCCGCCGCCGCCGCCGGAATGAGAATTGCACTTCCCCTGTTAGCGATCGGGTTGTTTCAAAGCGATCTTCTTTGGCATAATGTGCCATTTCTGTCTGACATTCATCCCCAAGTTTTATTAGGAATCCTTACGAGTTGGTCGCTTTTTGAACTCTTTGGTTCTAAAAAACTTTTAGGACAGCGAGTTAATCAAGTTTTACAATTAATATTGAGTCCTTTTGTGGGGGGAATGATGGCGATCGCCGCCACAAAAATTAGTTCCGTTGAGTTTCAACCCTTGTGGATTGTAGCAATGGTAGGAGGACTCTTAGCATTTGTCCTTAAATTAGTTCAGGTGGGTTGGTTTTTTCGCTTACAGGGTTTACCAATTTGGATTGTTTTCCTTGAAGATGCGTTATGTATTTTTTTGGTATTATTTGCCTTTAATGCCCCCGAACAAGGCGGTTTAATTGCCATGTTTTTATTATGGTTTTCAGTTCGCAGTTCGGGAGAATGGTATCGCTGGTATAAGGGAAAAAAGAAAGCCCAGCAGTTTCAATAAACAGCACTTCGACAAACTTAGTGCATTACTATCTATCAACTACTTAACGAAGCAAAATTTCCCAAGTTTTTCTGCCAACAATTCCATCTACAGTCATATTATTTCGCTGTTGAAATTTTTTTACTGCTTCCAAGGTTTGTGCGCCAAAAATCCCATCGACTTCACCAGAAAAGAGTCCCAAAATCCGAAGCCGTTCTTGTAAGCGTTTGACGGCTTCTCCTTGCATACCCGATCGCAAAATAGCTAAATTTAGTTCTTCGCGATCGCCTTCCTCAGATGAAGATTCTGGCGCAAATTCCGGTGCAGGAGGAGGTTCAAGGGCGGGAGATGAGGGAAGGGCGGGAAGGGCGGGAAGTTCAAGGGCGGGACGGACGGGACGGGCGGGAAGTTCAAGGGCGGGAAGGGCGGGAAGAGGTTCACGGGAGGAGGGAAAAAGTTGATTCCACGTTTCTGCGCCCATAATGCCATCTATTGATAACTGTGCAGCTTCTTGGAAGCGGGAAACTGCAATCACCGTACTTTCAGAATAAAGTCCGTCTACATCTCCCGTATAAAAGCCCAATAACTGTAAAGCAGCTTGTAACTCCCGCACTACCTCTCCCTGACTGCCAATACGAAGAATAGGGCGGTTTAGCGGTTGAGCTATCCCCGTTATGGGTGAGAAAACAAGTAGGAAGGAAATTAGGAAGAGCAAATATTTTTTCATCAGAAAAATTGGGTAGAAACCCCGTCCTTATAGGACTGCTTTATATTAGTTTCGCTACCGCCTTGGAGTTGTTTAATTAGGGTGCTTTTGTATTGCACTTTTAACAGGACAATTACTGTATCTAACTAAACAACCCTGTACGCATAGCGGTTTTGCTCTTTCGAGCCTCCTATTTCTAGGGTAATGTTAGCTTCGACTGTCTTGGTCAGCATTCCCTTGCGCCTTTCGGCGACGCGGGGTCTGACCG
>NZ_JACSWA010000284.1 GCF_016888125.1 Spirulina sp. CCY15215 | reverse complement strand
TGCCGGACAGTTGGCAACTTGGGCAAAATCCCTGGATGAAGGGGCAGATATCTTGCTCTACAGTTGTTTTACGGCATTAGGAGAAGCGGGACAAGCCCTCATTGGGGATTTAGCGCATTTAACGGGGGCGGATGTAGCGGCTTCAACCAATGCGACAGGAAGTGCCAACTATGGGGGGGATTGGGTCTTAGAAAGCAGCACGGGAAACATTGAAGTCCTCACAACCTTTAGTGACCTGACCCTCAGTGTTTGGGATGGGAAATTGGCAACCCGGACAGTGACGAGTTCCGCAGATGATAATACGGCGGGAACCCTCCGGTTCGAGATTGGAGCGGCGGCGACTGGGGACACAATTCTGTTTGATTCAGCAAGGACTGTCACCTTGGCAGCAGGAGTAGGATTTGAAACGATTACCTGGGGACAAGCCGATCTGACAATTGATGGCAATGGGTCAACGGTTCAGGGCAACAATACGTTCCGAATTTTTAGTAGTGTGGCAGGCGCAGGAACCACGACGATTCAAAACCTGACGATTTCAGGGGGGAGTACGGGTGGTAGTGGTGGTGGTTTGAGGGCGAACAACAACATCACATTAACGAACAGTACAGTAAGTGGGAATAGTGCTGGTGATGATGGTGGTGGCTTGGGTGCGAGCAACATCACATTAACGAACAGTACAGTAAGTGGGAATAGTGCTGGTGATGATGGTGGTGGTTTGCGTGCGAGCAACATCACATTAACGAACAGTACAGTGAGTGGTAATAGTGCTGGTGATAATGGTGGTGGTTTGCTTGCGCTCAACGACATCACATTAACGAACAGCACGATCGCCTTCAACGTCGCCGATGCCGATAACAATGGCACGGGTGATGGTGGTGGCATTTTCAAGTCTGGCACCGGTACCGCTACCATTAACAATAGCATCATCGCCCAAAACCAAGACCTCGGCGGACAAGCACCGGATTTAAGCGGTACCTTCAATACCATCCAATCCAGTCTCATCGGCAACACCACAGGGGCAACCATTACCACTTCTACCAACAACCTCATCAACGTTGACCCTCTGTTGCTCCCTCT
>NZ_JACSWA010000283.1 GCF_016888125.1 Spirulina sp. CCY15215 | reverse complement strand
AACCAGGCACTCAGCACCGCCGAAGAACAGCGCGTGCAACTCCTCCAGAACCCCAAAGGTTATGCTAACGCCGATCTCGAAGCCATCAAAAGCAAGATCGAAACAATTCTCGACGATTTGCAAACCCTCGAAGCCCAAATTCGCCGGGAAAACCCTGCCTACGCCAACTTAAAATATCCTCAACCCCTCACCCTGCAACAAATCCAAGCAAATATCCTCGACGATGATACCCTCCTCCTCGAATACGCCCTCGGAGGCGATCGCAGCTATCTCTTCGC
>NZ_JACSWA010000282.1 GCF_016888125.1 Spirulina sp. CCY15215 | reverse complement strand
GCTTGCGCCCTTAATATTTGCTTGCGCCCTTAATATTTGCTTGCGCCCTTAATATTTGCTTGCGCCCTTAATATTTGCTTGCGCCCTTAATATTTGCGTCCATTCGATCGCCGAGTTTTATCGATCGACTCGAATTACCGCAGGTGTTGCGAGAATCGTTTCGCGGGGTTGGTAAAACTCGGTTAGCAAACCTGCGATCTGTAAGATTAAACTGGCGATCGCGATAACCAGATAACGACGTTCAAAGGAACTCATGGTTCTGTCTCCTTTTGCTCTAACTTGAGTTATCTTGATATTGACACGCCAATCTTGCACACTCTTGCACAGAGGGTGAAGAATACAAATCTCAGTTTGTGCAAAAATCTAAGTGCGGGGGGACAGGGAAAAACAACCCTGCAAATAATTAAAAATTATTGCGATAATCTTGAAAAAACAAATAAATATGTGCTTGAAATAAAAGTATTAAATATATTGTATTTGTATAATATTGGAATATGTAAAATCGATATTGGAGAATTTGAAGAAGGAATTAAATATTTACAAGAAGTTATTTTCAAAACCGAAAAATCAGATTTGTTATATAGTTACAATGTAAGAGCATTACTTAATTTAGCATCTTTGTTTGCTTCTACAGGAAAATCAAAAGAAGCCAGTAAATTAGCTGTAAAACTTGAGTCTGAAATTAATTATGTTGAATTAGGAGTTCGTAGTACAGCATATCGTTTTTACCATTTGGGAAAAATTTTTCAATATTTGGAAGACCTTGATAAATCTTTATATTATTACAGAAAAGCAAAGGAATATCGAAAGAATCTGCACCTCGATGAATAACTCATCTCATTAAATTTGATTATCTTTCTCCTGTAGAGACTGCCATAATTTCCCCAAAGAACTTTTAGCGATCAGCGATTGATAATACTTAATCTGTTCTTGATACGTGAGTGAATGAATATCTTTGTATATCTTCTCCTGACAATGCTCTCGATGAGCCATAAAATCGAAATCTAACTCAGTTGTTTTCATCGTATCCGACTCCTTGAGGTGAAATAATGGTTAAAATACCGTAACCATTTGCTAAATTAACTTGATTATAACCCCGAATTTTACCTAATCTAACAATATGTGTAAAATTCCATGAGACAATTGCACTAGCACGAGCAACTGTAGCAGCAGCTACATGACCTGCATCGTTAATCGATTTTTCCTTCACTACTCCTGCAGCAATATAAGCATCGCGCAGCATCAAAACTTCAGCCGTCAAAGGAAAATACTCAATCTGTTGGTCTGGAATGGTCATCAAAACATTTTGAACGTCTTGGGGAGCATTAGCAAGTTCTGCGAGTACCAGATCGCTCAAAAGCATAATAAACTGCCCATTATTAATTGCAGTAATTAAACGACGAGATTCTGCTGCTACAGTGGTGTTGTAGTATCCTCCAATAACTCACCCAATTAAAAGTGCAATCTGCTCTTTAATTGTTTGATTGTTCTACGATCGCTCATACAATTGTACATTAACTCTACAACAATCAACACGCTCGAGTAATGCGATCGCAAAAGAAATTGTATCTTGTATTCTCACGTGCTAAAATAAGCTGAATCCAACGCAATTCCATAAATAACTTACCTTATTAAAAGTGCGATATGATCGAGGAAAACAGAAAAACGATCGCAGAGAGTGCCTTTTAATCTTTGCTTTACAACTTAGCTCGATCGCTATAGTTTAAAACTTTCCCTTCAAACTGATAAATTATTCAAAGAATAGCGAACTCTTTTTAATCGTTGCTGTTGGCGATCGCTTTCCAGTTTGGTAATTATTTCAGCAAGTTCTAAATTTAACTCTTCCATTTCTATTGGACGTGACATAATTCTTTGTGTAAAACAATAACCAAAATTATTATAAGCGAAAAAATGCGATCGCATTCGTAACGTCATAAATTGCCGATCGCCCCTTAAAGCCCTAGAATTGCAAAGAAATCCCGCAAACTTTCAAGAAAAGATTGGCAATGGAATTAAAAATCGGCTGGTTGTATCCCAAACTAATGAGTACCTATGGCGATCGCGGTAACGTGATTTGCTTGCAACAGCGCTGTCAGTGGCGAGGTATTGACGCGGCGATCGTGCCTCTCGATCGCCAAAGCGAGGCCAGTCAATTCGATCTCGTTGATGTTATTGTCGGCGGTGGGGCGCAAGATCGCCAGCAAGAAATTGTCATGCGGGACCTACAAGGGGCAAAGGCAGAGAAATTTCGCGGCAAAATTGACGGAGGCACACCAGGAGTATTTACCTGCGGTTCCCCGCAACTTTTGGGCAAATATTACGAACCTGCCCTCGGGCAACGCATCGACGGGTTGGGGGTTTTCGATCTCGTTACCAAGCACCCTGGTATTGATGCCCCTCGCTGTATTGGCAATGTAGTTTTAGAAATTACAGCTTCTCCTCTTGCGGAAGAGTTGCGGGCAATATTGGGAGAAACTCCCATCGCTATCGGCTTTGAAAACCACGGAGGGCGAACTTATTTGGGCAATGTTGCCCCCCTGGGCAAGGTGATTAAAGGCTATGGCAATAACGGCGAGGATGGCTGGGAAGGGGCATTTTACGGCAATGCGATCGCCACCTATTCCCACGGTCCTTTGTTGCCCAAAAATCCTTTTATTGCTGACTGGCTAATTCAAACAGCCTTGCGTCACAAGTATCAAGAGGCAATTTCTTTAAGCAAACTTGACGACTCTCTTGCCTTGCAAGCTAGAAAAGCAATGTTTGAACGTCTCGATTGTGCCAATTTGGTTAATACCCTGTGAATTACTCTGACTAATAATAGTAGAGTTATTCCACTTTAGCGCGATCGCCGATCATTAAATATTAAATTATTTATGAGCCTGAATCAGAAAAGCTCGTGCGGAATTGTTACTATTGTGGGGAGGTAATACATTTTTAAAGCGTCCGAAATTGACTGCTAGTTCAGCAGGATCGATGATTTGAGCAGTCCAACCATACTGTTTGAGAAATCCTTCTGGATCGTCAACTCCAAACTGAAAGTAACCATTAAAAGGTTCGCAATTGACTGCTTGGCGATCGATCAAATCTAAACCCAATTGACTCCCTGGTGCTGTTAAGTCGAGTATATCCTGCATCAATCGATCGCATTGAGATGCTTCAAGATACATTAATAATCCTTCTAAGAGCCAAATCGAAGGGCGATCGCGTTGATAGCCTTGTTCTAGCAGTAAATGCGTCCAAGGTTGCGTTAAATCGGCGGCGATCGCGATGCGCTGGCAATTAGGAGAAACCCTGCCGATAATATTCTCTTTATACTCTAAAATACCAGCAAAATCTAGTTCGTAAAGACAAGTATTCTCTGGCCAAGAAAGACGATATGCTCGCGTATCCATTCCTGCTGCTAATATAACAACTTGGGAAATATTTGTCATGGCTTCTTGAAAAAAATCGTCAAATAATTTTGTGCGAATAGCGAGATAAGCTATATCGCGAGGGAGGGATTTTGTATTGGCAAAATTAAAAGCATCTTCTCCTGCTAATTGTGCAGCAAAAGGATCGCTAAAAAGTCGATCTTTTCTCGCTGTTTCTTTTGCCCTCAAAGCAGCCATAAGACGGGCAGAAAAAGGAATAAAGGCTTGGGGAATCAGTTTGCTAGAAGTGACTTTATTTTGTTGTTCCACAATTTCGAGAATGTTGGCGATCGCGTACCTTATAATTTTAATCTGAAATTAACCTGCTTTAACCAAAACTTGAGGTTTGTTCCTTTGGGGCGTATATTAGAAGCGTGTCCTATCAATTCTCAAACCTATGAATATTGATTGGTTTAACCCTTGGGTTGTCGCGATCGCCCTCAACACAATTTTACTAGGTTTTGCCTTTATTTCGCCTAAAAAACTCTTGACTCCTTGGGGCTATTTGCACGCATGGATTCTTGGGGTTATTATTTGGGGAACTCTTGCTTGGCAAGGGTATCTCGTAGTAATGTTTTATTTTCTCGTTGGATCGGGAGTAACGCGCATCGGTAAAGCAGAAAAAGAAGCCGCAGGAATTGCCGAAGGGCGATCGGGTTTGCGGGGTCCGGAAAATGTTTGGGGATCGGCGTTAATTGGCACCCTATGCGCTTTAGGAACTCTTCTTGTTAGCGAACCTTGGCAAGGATTATTTATATTAGGTTATATTGCCAGTTTTTGTACCAAACTTTCCGATACTTGTGCGTCCGAAATTGGCAAGGCTTATGGAAAACGAACTTTTTTAATTACTACCTTAAAACCCGTTCCTCGCGGTACAGAAGGAGCAGTAAGTTTAGAAGGAACTCTAGCTGGAATTGTCGCTTCTGCTGCGATCGCCTTTCTCGCCTGGGGGTTGAATACCATTTCTCCTTTCGGGATTCTTTGGTGTATTCTTGCTGCCTTTATTGCTACCAATTTAGAAAGTGTTATCGGGGCAACTATACAAGAAAAATTTACTTTCTTAACCAATGAAGTTGTAAATATTATTAACACCTTAATTGGCGCGATCGCAGCAATTTTAATGGCTGTTCTTTTCCTCAAATAGAGCAAAAATTGCTAATCAACAAATATTTTTCAGAAGATATTTTCTGTTTTACTATTGAGAGAATAGCCTTATAGCCCGATCCGCCAGGGATTGAAAATCCCTGTCTCATACAAAAAATCCATTGAAATGGATTAGGGTTATAGCGATCGCCCTTACCCGCCAAAAAATCCTTGACAGACCACTAGGGCAGGCAATACCTATACCTACCCTATAAGACTTTAACCGAAAGTAGGAAAGATTCGGAGCAAGATCGAGTTGAGAATTGAATTAATAATTCCCAAAGCGATCGCGCCTAATAAAGCACTCCATATCCCCCAATTGAGCCGAAATCCTTCGACTAATTTAGCAGTAATTCCAAAAATAAAGGCATTCAAAAATAGTGTAAAAATGCCAAGAGTCAGAATAGTAATAGGTAGTGTCAAAACAAACAAAACAGGCTTGACTAAGCCATTAAGAAGTCCTAGGATAACTCCCGCCCAAATTGCTTTTTCCGTACTATCTATTTCAATTCCTAGCGGTAAGCGAGAAATAATGAGCAAACTTACCGCCGTCACTAAAGCCGTAACAAGAAAGCCAATAATCATTGCCATAATTTTCGTTTTCCCTGAATTTAAGACGATTAACGATCGCGATTCTAGCTTATTTTTCCTGCGATCGACAGAAAAGGGTGCTAAATTTAACACCCCTTCTGTAAAGTTTTCTAACTGATTTTATTTCTCATTCTTTTGCCATTAATTTTGACGAAACTCAATGATATTACCAAAAGGATCGACTCGACAAAACCCCGATTGTCCCGCAGGACTATTCCAATTAACGATCGCATTTCCCCCTGCATCAACAGAAGAAGATTCCACATTGACGTTATTAGCTTGTGTCCCTGCTAACCTTGCAGCAACCTCATTTTGGCAACTATTGAGGAGTCCCGTTGATGTGGACGGTTGAGAGGAAGTTGAAGGCTGTGGAGAAGAAGGTTGAGGAGAAGAAGGCCTAGGAGAAGAAGGTCTAGAAGAAGAAGGAGGAATTGTCCGTTCAGGAGTAGAACTTGGTGCATTGCGAGGAGTGCATTTTCCTCGCCAACTGCTAAGAACCCCTCGCGAATTTTCCTCTACATCATTCCCTAAATACCCCCAAGCCATCGCCCGGTTCATCCCTTGGCGTTCTCGTTGTCGTCCACGACCGGTTTCAACGATACAATCGTATAAAACTTCATTTTGGGCGAAAGTGGGTAAGGGAGGAATAGCACCCATGATTAGAGTTGCTGTCGTTAAAGTCAAGACCAGTGTTTTAATGCGATCGCTCACGTTTTTTCTCCTTCCCAAACAAAACAATATTTTCTTTCAGGACGTTTGTAGTCGGGTAATCTGTTCCCAGTGCGATCAATTCGCGATCGCGAAATCGCATCTTTTTCCCATTCCTTTAGTTTTCTCTCCCGATCGCGTGCCACAGTTCTGTAAAATAGCTAACATCTAGTCTGAGTTTCTTTCCGGAGCATTGCATCAGCAAAGTGCATCTGTTTTAAAGATACTCATTTTTGTGCATCTTAATATATACACAAAAAAATTACTTGAATGATTTTTTCTCGCTATAATTTTATTATTCGTCTCACTATCGTTATTTTTGCGATCGTTGTCTCAATTCTTTTTTATTGGCAACTTCAATTTCAATACTATGCTGAAATTAATTTAGTTCGAGAACGAGTTCAAGAAGCAGCAATTCAAGTTGATGAATCGATTAAAACGACGGCAGATTATGTCGAACAAATGCAGGTAAGAGCGAATTCTTTTTACGAAATTGGTCAAATTGGAATCGCCGAATCTCTTCTCTTTGATAATTTAAAAGAAACGGAAGAAAAAGGACAAATATCCTATAATTTAAACAGGATTCCACCACCTTATACCGATCGCTTAATTGGCAATTTAACGGGATTGGGAACTCTGCGCGATCGCGACTACAATTTTTATCGAGAAATTGGGATGGCATTTGCCCTCAATCCTTTATTTCAGACTGCGTTAAAGGTTATTCCTAATGATATTCGTGCTTATTATCTCTCTCAAGAAAAGTTTATTAACCGTTTTCCTTGGGTTAATTCGCAAGATTTTCAGTTCCACACTGATTTATTAGCATCGGAAATGTATGAGCGATCGCTGCCGAAAAATAATCCCGATCGCGAACAATTTTGGACAACAGCTTATCTCGATCCAGAGAATAATAATATTAGCGTGACTTGTGCTGCTCCTGTTTATGAAGAGAACGAATTTCGCGGAACAATTGCTCTTGATGTTACTCTAGATGAATTGAGTAAAATTTTAGAAAAATCAAAGTTTAGCCAGGGAAGATTATTTTTGATTAATAATGGTGGACAAGTCTTAGCTTCTCCTGAAAATCTCAACAATCCTACTCTTGAAATTCAATCCTTGTGGAATCTTATTTCTGTAAATTTAAGAGAAAAAGTGTATCAGTTTCTACAAGGAGAAAACTTAGATAGTCAAGAATTCGGACAATATTTATTTCTGCATTCTAATTTACATCAAGCTCCTTGGTCTTTAGTCTTTTTTGCTCAAAAAGTCGATATTTTAATGCCCATTTTAACTCAACTGGGATTAGGTTGGGGTCTTCTCTTAATTGGTTTAACTTTAATGCTGGCGATCGCCAATCAAATTATTGCAGGAGAATTTATTATCCCAGCTAACCAACTCATTCGGTATATTGAGCAATCTAGCCAGAATAAAAATCCAGAAATCCCTGAAAATATTACTCGAGATTGGTTGCTTTGGTTTGAAACAATTTCGCATATTTTTCAAGAAAACCAACAAATGACAGCAGAGTTAGTCCAACAAGAAAAAATGTCTAGCTTGGGACAACTTGTTGCAGGAATTGCCCATGAAATAAACAATCCTGTTAATTTTATTTACGGCAACTTGGCTTATGTTAGGAATTATGCTGAGGATTTATTAAAATGTATCGATCTCTATCAACAAGAATATCCAAATCCGACTTCTAAAATCAAGGAACAGCAATACGAAATTGATTTAGAATTTTTAGAGGCAGATTTACCTAAACTTATTGATTCAATGGAAGTTGGTGCCGATCGCATTCGGGAAATTGTTGTTTCATTGCGTAATTTTTCCCGACTTGATGAATCAGATAAAAAACGAGTGAATATCCATCAAGGAATTGAAAGTACCCTAACTATTTTGGAAAATCGTCTCTATCTCCCAGCAACCCAAGAAACTATTGAAGTTCGTCGCAATTATGGGGAGTTACCTTTAGTTGAATGTTATGCAGGTCAACTTAATCAAGCCTTTTTAAATATCATTAGTAATGCGATCGACACTTTACAGGAATCAGAAAAAGAGTTAAAATATATTAAAATCGAAACATCTGTAAAAAATTCAACCTATATTTATATTAAAATTGCTGATAATGGCATGGGAATTAATGAAGAGACGCAACATCGTATTTTTGAGCCTTTCTTTACGACAAAACCTGTCGGTCAAGGAACGGGTTTGGGATTATCTGTCAGTTATAAAATCATTGTAGAACGGCATCAGGGAAAATTAAAGTGTCATTCTACCCTAGGAGAAGGGACAGAATTTATCATTGAAATTCCTGTAGATAATTGATGTTTAATTGATGTTTTTTTATGATACAGGAAGAAGGAAAAGCACAATTTAGCATAGGAAAGGCATTTTTTCGCCCAGAAAGCCGTATTGTTCGAGATTTAGGGGTTTTAGCGGCGGCAATTTATCGACAAGAAATGGGACAATTACGAGTATTAGAAGCAATGGCGGGTTGTGGAGTACGGAGTTTGCGCTATTGGTTAGAAAGTGGGGCTAATTGGCTTTTAACCAACGAAGGAAACCCCGATCGCCGATCGCTACTGGAAGCAAATTTACACGCAGCGATCGCCTCCCAACAATGTCAAGTCACCTGTGAAAATGTCCACCGTCTCTTTTTTCGCTGTTTCGATCGCAAAGACTATTACGATCTCGTCGATGTTGATGGTTTTGGGTCTGCTGCACCTTATTTAAGTACGGCACTTTGGGCGACCAAAATTGGGGGTCTAATTTATATCACCAGTACAGACGGACGCACCGGAACCGGACACCTCCCCCAAAATAGTTTAGCCAATTATGGCGCTTATGCCCGTTCTCATCCCGCCGCCCAAGAACAATCTTTACGCTTAATTATTGGCGCAATGCAGCAACAAGCAGCGAGTCAAGGAAGAGGAATTGAACCTATTTTTTCCTTTTATATAGGGGAAACTTATCGGATAATGGTGCGTTTATTGTCTCAACAACAAATCACCCCTGAAAACTATGGTTTTTTGGGCTATTGTCACGCTTGTGGGGAATATAAGACTATTTCTTGGCGCAAATTGGGACAATGTATTTGTTCGTGCGATCGTACTCCTTTAACTCTAACTGGTGCAATGTGGTTGGGGGTTTTACACGATCGCCTTACCCTCAAAAAAATGCAAGATTTAGCGAGAGAATGGGGTTGGAATGCTTGTGTAAAATTGTTGGAAATTATGATAGGAGAAGCAGATTTTCCGCCTTATTTTTATACATTAGGGGAAATAGGGCGACGCGGAAAAATGGATATTCCCCCGCGATCGCGTCTCATTGAAGCCTTAAAAAATAGAGGCGATCGCGCTACCATTACTCACATTAACCCAGAAGCGATTAAAACCGATGCAGATATGGTAACTTGTATCAAAGTAGCACGATCTCTGAACAGTAAATTACCATAGCATAAAAAACTCAAAATGCAACAAGTAAAATTTAAGGCCGCCGAGGCGATCGAAATGGTACAAAGAAACATAAAAAGTTCGATCGCGTTGATGAACATATCTATTGCTTCAGAGTACAGCAAGTTAGGCAAAACCAACAAAATCGTTAATATTTCTGGCATAAAAATGCCAATTCCACCAGAGTTACAGAGGAAACCTTTAGAAATATTACATTGGCAGTATTCTTATGAACGGGAAGAATTGAAAATTGTCAAAGCAATATTGCAAGAAGGCGATCGCGTTATGGAACTTGGTACAGGATGGGGATTTCTCTCCACCTATTGCGCCCAAATAGTCGGTTCTGATAATGTTTTTACCTATGAAGCAAATCCTGCCTTAGAACTGTATATTCGTCAAGTTTATGAACTCAACCAGGTTTCTCCCCAAGTCAATTTTTGCCTTTTAGGAGAACAAGCTGGAGAACAAGATTTTTATGTTTCAAAACGGTTTTGGTCTTCTTCATTAATTCAAGTTCGCAAAACCGATCGCCTGATTCAAGTTCCTGTTAAACCCTTCAATAAAGAAATTAAAAAAAATAACCCCAATGTTCTAATTGTTGATATTGAAGGTGGAGAATATAACCTCATGCAATATGCCGATCTCTACAACATCGAGAAAGTCATTATGGAGGTTCACAAAGAAGTAATCGGGACTGAGAAAATCAAATTTGTGTGTTCTCAATTACAAGATAGAGGGTTCAAAATCAACGAAAAATTATCAACTCAGCGAGAACTATATTTAGAGAGAAGACTGGATTCAAATGATAACATTTAACTGTTATCATTTAACTGTTTTTCCGCACCGCTTCAAGTAAATAGGAGAAATAAAAACGAGTTCCTATCATCTCTTTGCGCTTAATTATAAAACCTTTCTGTTCCAATATATCTATAATATCAAACTTATGGTGCATATAAGCGCGGGTCGTTTTACTCGGTCCTGGAAACAATTCGCCAACCTTTTTCAATAGCATTAAACAAACTGTAAACGGTGCAAAACTTAAAATGAGACGAGATTCTGCTAAACTGGCTAAATGCCCTAACATTTGTTCGAGTTCCTTGGGGGGATAATGAATGAGAACATCCAAACAAATAACCGTGTGATATTTTCCCTCAACTGTTTCTAGATCGTGGGTTTCCAAAATCAGTTTACTTGTATCAGGAAGACTTTTTTCGGCTCTTTCTTTCGCTTCTCCCACCATTTTTTCTGAGATATCGCTGGCATATACCGTCGCCCCAGCTTTAGCAAGGGGAATGCTCAAACTTCCTACCCCACATCCTGCATCAAAAACCGACAATTCGGCAATATTACCATCTTCTCGCAACCAGGAGAGAACGCGATCGATGGTTTTCTGGTGTCCATTGCGGATATCCAGTTGAACTTTGCTGATATCATCGCCATCGCCATAAATTCTGCGCCAGCGATCGAATCCTTTGCTATTAAAGTAATCTTTAACGATGGTTTTGTCGTCTATAGCTTGCATTAATCCCTCGTTCCTATATTTTCGTCACAAGCTATCACTCTATCAGCTTTTGTGTCATTTTTTGACATTTTCTGATGGTTGCGATCGTAGAGAATTGAGAACATGGATGTAAAAACAAACCTCTATTTCGTTTTACTCTCTCCTCTTTGACCCACTACTTTACCGGGGACACCAACGACAATAGAATAAGGTTTTACGCTTTTTGTCAGGACTGTACCTGCACCAATTACTGAACCTTTACCGATTATACAACCATCTAAAATTTTAGCTCCTGCTCCAATCCAAACATCATCTTCAATGGTAATTCCTTTCTTTGTTAAGCCTTGTTTGAAAATTGGTATATCTGGATCGTCAAACTTGTGATTGGATGGGACAATTACTGTATGAGGTGAAATTCTGACACAATTTCCGATTGTTAAACCACCTTGACCATATAAAACACAAAAGGGATTGATACTACAATCATTGCCGATTTTGATATTTCCTCCATAACATTTAATAATAACAGAAATACCAACATTAGTGCGATCGCCAATTTTGAGGGATGTTGTAGATGATTCACAAAAAATAGTTGCAGATCTACCCACCATAACATTATTACCAATGAAAATGTTTTTGGTTATCCCATGAATTCGAGATTGAAGACTGAGTTTTGACCCTTTTCCCAGTTTACCCAGTTTCAAGCGTTGATAAAAGGAAATAATATCCCAAATACTTTCTTTAATAGATTCTTTCACGCACATACTCCTTTAAATTAAATTTATCTTCTGAGTTCCAACTTTTTTCTTTGTTAATTTCCACTTCATCAGTTTTCCCAAAGCGCGAAAAGAACCATAAAATGAAAACAGAAATAAATTCCAAAAATAGCCATATTGTGGAAAGTATTTGATCAGTAAAAAATCTGAAGCAACATGAAACCGAGGGGGTTTCAACTTCGGATCTTTATCAACAAAACGAATTTGTTCTGGATCTGGCATCCAATGACCGATCGCGCTCTCTTTTTGGTAAAAATATGCTTGGAAAAATAAACCCACAAGGCGATCGAAAGCGGAACTAGGAACCCAAGTTAAACTGCCTAAAATTTTCGTCGATCGCGATATTTCTGGCAATATCTGTTGTAACATAGAATTATTCCAAATCTTATTATTAAAGTTCTCAATATGAGGTCCGCGAGCATCCCGTCGCTTAGTAATAGGATTTCCTTCGGCATCTCGTCGATCTAAAAAAACAATAAATAAACCGATGAAAGGAATCAATAAACGCCAGTCTAAAGCATTTTCTAAGGGAGCGATAGTAATGGTTTGTAGGGTAATAGAGCGGGTTTCTGGGGTACTTCTATCCAAAACTTTTAAAGAGTTGAGATCGGGAATAGGCGGCCATTCTGCTTTAACTTTTTCTGGTTCATTCTGGTCAATTTTATTACTTTTAAGACGTAAAACCCAACTTTCGGGAAACTTTTGAAAATAACCCTTGGCTAACTCTAAGATATTGGGATGGACAAAATCATCATCATCGAGAGCTAATACATACTCTCCCGTTGCATTTAAAAAGCCCAGAAATCTTTGCATCATTTCCCCTTTGTAGGGACTGACAATTGTTTTAACTCTTGTATCGGCGATCGCCTTGATCGGGACACCAGGATAATAAACTAAAACAAATTCAAGATCGCCACGAACATTTAATAATTGTTCTAACCAATAATCAGAAAAATTGCCTCGGGTTGGTGTAACAATGGAAAGAAAAGATTTTTCTGGCATGATTTACCCCTTACAGATAAAAGATTTCTCCATTTTGCATTGATTAGGCTGGACGGGTCATTAAAACAGCCATTCCTTTATGAAGTTTTCGCTGTAAGGGTGCAGGTAATGATTGGGTAAAAGACTCTGTAGCATCGACCATTGATTTAGGGAGAATTTTGAGCAAAAATTCTAGTTTAATATGTCCGTTTGTCAAAGAATTGGTAAATAAACAAAATTCAACAATTTTTAGTCCTGCTTGTTCGACTAAGGGAGGAATTTCATCAGAATGGAGTAAGAAAATATGACCATCGGAATTAGGATTAAACTGTAATTCTTCGTATTGCGACGGATCGGGACAGTCAGAAAACTTGGGAAGATTGTGACGAATATATTCGCCATTGGGTGTGGTCATAACAATATAACCTCCAGGTTTTACCAATTGGGAAATCTTCTGGAGAAACTCATCGGGATGGGCAACGTGTTCGATAATTTCTGTAATCACGACTACATCAAAACAAGCATCAAAGCCTAACTCAAATAAGTTACCTGGGGCATAATGAACAATACCTTTTTCATGTTTAAGTTTGACATAATCGATTAAATCTGCTCGTAAATCGTTCCATGTTACCTCGTAACCCAACTCTGCCAGCCAAAGAGTGTAATTTCCTTGGGATGCAGCCACATCGAGAATTTTAGCAGGAGGTGCAGCAACTTTTTGAATTAAATCAATGACTACTTTGCGGCGATTATTGTAAGCATAGGTATGACCGAGAATGCGGCGATCGCCATAAATTTCCAGTTGGTCGTAATAATTGACCTCTTGCCAGCTTACAGGGGCATTTGCGGGAATGGTGACTTTTTTCATAATTGAAGAATAACAGGAAAAAAATAGCGAGTCAAAATTTGCCTATGATAAAAAAGAGTTCAATACATTTACCCCTAGATTGATGAATATTTTAATGATTTCTTCCACCTTTCCCTATCCACCCAGTCGCTCGGGAACGGAAGTTAGAACCTTTAATCTGGTCAAAGCCTTGCAGCACAATCATTCTATTACTCTGGTCGCCCAACGATCGCCCGATGTGAGCGATCGCGACATCGAAGAACTCAAAAACTTGGTCGAGGATTTAATTATATTTCCCCTCCCTCCCGATGAAATCCCGCTTCAAGGAATTGCCGGAATATGGGCAAAAGGCAGGCGTTTTCTGGAGTCTTTGATTAAAGGTATTCCCCCCAACGTTTTACACCGTTATTCCCCCGAAATACAAGCCTTGGTCGATCGCTATGTTAAAGAGGGGAAATGCGATGCCATTACCTGCGAGCATAGTGCCAATGCGGTGTATATTCGCCCCCAATTTCGCGATCGCGTAAGAACCCTTGTTAACGTCCACAGTTCCATGTACTGGGGAACAATTAACTATATCAAAATGGGAGCATCGGAAAATCCCCAACGCGATCGCCTCTATCTTCCCATTCTCTATCGTTACGAAAAACACTACTGCGACACCTGCGATCGTGTTGTTGTGACAACCGAGGACGATGCACGACAATTGCAGCAACTCAGTCCCAACGCCAAAATTGAAGCAATTCCCAATGGAGTTGATCTGGAATTATTCCCCTATCGCAGCACAGATCCAGGGGGACAAAATTTAATTTTTGTCGGCTCGATGGACTTAACTCACAACATCGATGCTGCCCGTTTTTTCGTCCTTAAGGTTTTACCTCAACTGCGAGAAAAATACCCCGATGTTACTTATAGCATCATCGGTAATCGTCCCACCCCAGAAGTTTTAGCTTTAGCCGAATATCCTGGGGTTATTGTCACCGGAAGAGTTCCCTCAATGGTAGAGTGCCTCCATCAAGCCACAGTTTGCGTCGTTTCCCTACAAACTGGCTTCGGAATCAAAAATAAAACCATCGAAGCAATGGCCGCAGGAGTTCCCGTTATTGGTAGCGATCGCGGGCTAGAAGGTTTAGAAATAGAAGGGGATAAGATTCCCTTAAGGGCTTTAAGAACAAATACCGTCGAAGAATATATAGGGGCGATCGCTCGTCTTTTTAGCGACCCCGATTTACGCCAAACCCTCTCTCAAAATGGTCGCCAACTCATCGAACAAAATTATACTTGGAAAGGAGCCGGTCAAAAATATGAGCAAGCGTTGAGGGGAAATGATGAATGATGAACGATGAACGATGAATAATCACCTAAGAATCAACAAACCCTATCAAGTCCGATGCAAGATTTATTGCAAGTTGTTATCGAACAATCTCCTGTTGCTCTAGCCTTGTGCGATCGCGAAATGCGTTATCTTTTGGTGAGCCAGTGTTGGTTGGAGGATTATGGCTTAAAGCACGATATTATCGGTCAATCCTATTACCATACTTTTCCTCATCTACCCTCCCATTGGCAGGATATTCATCAACGCTGTTTAGCAGGAGCAACAGAACGAGGACAAGCTGAACCCTTACAATTGTTGGATGGCCGAACCGAATGGGTTGAATGGGAGGTGAAACCGTGGCACAGGGATACAGGAGAAATTGGCGGTGTAATATTGCATTCTCGCTTCGCTGGCGATCGCCTCAAAGCCGAAATTTCTTGGGTTGAGATTTTCCAAAATTATCCCTCTATGATTTGCCTCGCAGGATTTGATGGTTATTTCCAGCATCTTAACCCCGCTTGGGAAGCAACCCTCGGCTGGAGTGAGGAAGAACTGACCAGTAAACCCTTTCTCGAATTTGTCCATCCTAGCGATCGCGAAGCCACCGTTAAAATCGCAAACGACCTCGCTGCAGGCAAGAAAATCGTCAGTTTTGAAAATCGCTATCTTTGTCAAGATGGTACTTATAAATGGCTTGCTTGGACTTGTACCGCACTATTAGAACAGGATAAAATCTATGCTGTTGCTCGGGATGTTACCGATCGCAAACACGCCGAAGCTCAACTGCAACACCACCAAGACTTATTACAACAGGTTCTCGATACCACCCCCAATTGGCTCTTTGTTAAAGATAGCGAAGGGGTGTATATCCTCGCCAATCGCGCTTTAGCAGAAGCCTTAGACGTGAATGCTGAGGAAATTATTGGTAAAAAAGATGAAGATTTATTTGCTCCAACCCCCCAGATCGAACGCTTCCAACAAGAAAATTTAGAAGTTTTAACGACCCTGCAAGAAAAAATCATTTCTGAAGATCGCGCGATCGCCATCAAAGGAAAAACCTTTTGGACAGAAACCATTAAGCGTCCCTTATTTTTACCTGGAGATACTGCACCTCACGTTCTCATCTCCATTACTGACGTTACCCAGCGCAAGAAAATCGAACAAGCCCTACGTCAAAGTGAACGTCGTTACCAAGTCCTCGCGGAAACCTCCCCCGTGGGGATTTTTCATACCGATCGCCAAGGACATTGCATTTACGGCAACCAACAAGCCTGTATTTTAACAGGATTGACCCCTCAAGCCATTTTAGGGATGGGTTGGTTCAATGCCATTCACCCAAAGGATCGTCGGCGAGTCTTGCGGGAATGGCATCTCATGGACACAGAAGCCTCAGCCACCCTCCTAGAGGAACGTCAGTTATTTCAATCAGAATTTCGTTTTCTGCGTTCTGATGGCTCGATTCGGTGGGTTTACGCCCAAGCCTGTGCCATCAGCGATGCCCACGATCGCACGAACATTACCGGCTATGTTGGCACCTGCACCGATATTACCGATCGCAAACAGGTGGAAAATGCCCTGCAAACCTCCGAACAAGACCTCCGCACCATTTTTAATGGGGTTTATGATGCTATTTTTATCCACGACCTCGAGGGGAATATCCTTGAGGTTAACGATCGCACCCTATCTTTATTTGGCGTAACTCACCAAGAAGCCAGCCAATATGCGATCGCCGATTATACTGCTTGCGAAGCCGACATCGAACAACTCCCCGAAATTTGGCATCGCGCCCGAGAAGGGGAAGAATTGCAATTTGAATGGCAAGCAAAAAGCCCCAAAGAGGAAACCAAACTTGATGTAGAAGTGCGCTTGCGGCGCATTATCCTCCACGATCAAACCGTTATCCTCGCTACCGTTCGCGATATTACCGAACGGAAAAAAGCCGAGAAGGAAATGCAAAAATTAGCGGCTTTGGTGGAAAATAGCTCGGATTTTATCGGTATAACTAGCCTAGAAGGACAGAGTATTTTTCTCAATGCGGCCGGACTGGAATTAGTGGGACTCGAATCCCTCGAAGCAGCCCAAAAATATAGCCTAGCCGACTATCTTCCCATTGAAGATCGGGGGCTATTTGAGCGGGAAATTTTACCGAAACTCCTCGAAAGAGGGTCTTGGCGAGGAGAATTTCGCTTCCGCAATTTTGCGACCCAACAAATCATTCCTGTGGATAGTACGCTGTTTACGATTCGCTCTTCTCGCACCGGAGAACCCTTGGCTTTTGCCAGTGTGACCCGAGATCTCAGCGATCGCGTGCGGGTTTCCACAGAACTCACCCGCTATAAACAAGCCGTAGACAGTGCCAGCGACGCGATCGCCATTGCCGATGCCAGTGGTTCGATCCTGTATATCAACCGCGCTTTTTGTCAACTCTATGGCTGCGAAACTGTCTCTCAATTGCGACGTTGGGGGGGAATTTCCAGTTTGTTTAACGACCCTTCGGCGATCCAAGGTCTGTTTACTACAGTAATGAGTGGGAGGACTTGGAGCCATGAAGTTGAACAACAGTCTTTAACGGGAGATGTTTTGCAAGTCTTTTTGCGGGCAAATGCTATTCTGGACAGACATCAAGAGATTGTCGGTTTAGTAACCATTGCTACGGATATTAGCGATCGCAAGCGATCGGAAATTGCCCTAATCGAGTCCAAACAGCGCTTACAAGAACAAGTCGAACGGGAAAGACTCCTCAATTCCCTCTCCAATCAAATTCGCAGTTCCCTGGCCACACCGGAACAGGACATCATTGAATTAGCACTCCAGGAAATTCGTCATTTTTTGAACATCGATCGCGTTTATTTTGTTTTGCATTCGATAACAGAGGAAGGGGAATATTGGGATGTTGTCGCGGAATCTCGCAGTGAAGATGTTTCTAGCATTATTGGTCGCTATCCTGTCTCCAGTATCGGCTCTTTGGCCGAGAGAATCTTCCAAATGGAAATAATTCGCGAACCGGATGTGACTTGGGTTGAAGAGCCGATCTTTCGCCAACTTCTTGAAGAATTAAATATTAAATCGATCCTCAATATTCCCATGCGTATTTCTGCGGATACTATTGCTATTATTGGCTGCAACCAAAATCGTTCCATTCGTTCTTGGAGTGATCCTGAAGTTGAACTTTTGGTTGCGGCGATCGGTCAATTGGCGATCGCCATAAACCAGTCTCAATTATTTGCCAAAGCGACAGAATCCGCCGCGATCGCTCGGGCTAAAGCGGAGGAACTAGAAACAACTTTAAAGGAATTGCGTCGCACCCAAACTCAACTCATTCAAACCGAAAAAATGTCCAGTTTAGGGCAGTTGGTCGCGGGAGTTGCCCACGAAATTAATAATCCCGTGAATTTTATTTATGGTAATCTCAATCATGCCGATAATTACTTGCGCGATGTTATCGGTTTGCTCGATCTCTACCAAACTCACTATCCTCAACCCGTCCCAGAAATTGTCGAAGAAATGGAGGCGATCGAGCTAACTTTTTTATTAGAAGATTTGCCCAAATTATTTACTTCTATGCAAACGGGAGCCGATCGCATTCGGGAAATTGTGATTTCTCTCCGCACTTTCTCTCGCATGGATGAATCTGAGAAAAAATCCGTCGATATTCACGCTGGAATTGAAAGTACATTAACCATTTTACAAAGCCGCTTGAAGGCCAAAAGCGATCGCCAAGCTATTGAAATTATACGGGAGTATGGCGACTTGCCAAAAATTGAATGTTATGCCGGACAATTAAATCAAGTGTTTATGAATATTCTCAGTAATGCTCTCGATGCTTTGGAGGAATGCGATCGCACTGATGAGGGAGTTCAAAATCAACCCAGTACCATTCGCATTCGCACGCAAATTATTGACAGTAAAAAGTTAGAAATTAGCATTGCTGACAATGGTTCTGGAATACCAGAAGAGATTCAACAACGCTTGTTCGATCCCTTTTTTACGACCAAGGAAATCGGCAAAGGAACCGGTTTAGGTTTATCCATTAGCTATCAAATTGTCACGGAAAAACACGGCGGTACTTTAGAATGTATTTCAACTTTCGGAACAGGAACAGAATTTTTAATAACTATCCCCTTTCAATAAATAACAATTTTGGCAAAATTCAGGAAAGGCGATCGCCAAATTAATTGGCAGAAAATTACAACAATCGTGCTATAATAAAAGATTCAATATTAATCTGAGAAGATGACATCAAAATTCTATACATTTATCGAACTTTTTGCAGGTATTGGAGGCTTTAGAATCGCTCTAGATAATCTCGGCTGTCAAAGCGTTTTTTCATCAGAATGGAACAAGTTTTCTCAACAAACTTACAAAGAGAATTTTGAGGGAGAGATTTTTGGAGATATTAGCAAAATCCCAGAACAAGATATTCCCGATTGCGATATTTTAACGGCTGGTTTTCCCTGTCAACCCTTTAGTATTGCTGGCGTTACCAAACATAATGCCCTTGGTTCAAAACATGGATTTGAACACAAAACCCAAGGAACATTATTTTTTGAAATTGTTCGCATTCTGAAAGAAAAAAGACCCAAATGTTTCATTTTAGAAAACGTCAAAAACTTGCAAAGTCATAATAAAGGCGAGACATTTGGAATAATTACAAAAACCTTAGAAGCAGAATTAGGTTATCAAATTTACCATCAAGTTTTAGATGCGCGTTCAGTTGTACCGCAAAACCGCAAGCGCATTTTTATTGTGGGTTTCTCTGAACCGACTGAGTTTAATTTTCCTGAATTGTCCAATCTTAACCCCAAAGTAAAAGATATTTTAGAAACCGAAGTAGCAGAAAAATATACATTATCCGATCGCCTCTGGGAATATTTACAAAATTATGCAGAAAAACATCGCATAAAAGGCAATGGTTTTGGTTATGGTTTAGCCGATCTAGAAGGAATTTCGCGAACACTCAGTGCAAGATACTATAAAGATGGTGCAGAAATTTTAATTCCCCAAGCAGGCAAAAATCCGCGCCGTTTAACTCCTCGAGAATGTGCAAGATTAATGGGATTTCCCGATAATTTCAAAATCCCAGTTTCCGACAATCAAGCCTATCGGCAATTTGGTAATGCTGTTGTGCCGCAGGTTGTTCAAGCCATTGGAGAGGAAGTTTTAAAAAGTAGGGGTTTGGTCTCCAAACCCAAAGATTCTGATAAAAGCATCCAATTGTAGGGGTTTGGTCTCCAAACCCAAAGATTCTGATAAAAGCATCCAAT
>NZ_JACSWA010000281.1 GCF_016888125.1 Spirulina sp. CCY15215 | reverse complement strand
TGCGACTGTTAGCAACATTACGCCTCGATCCAGCACGAATGCAACTGATTTCCGGTTTTGTGGACAGTTATTTAAAATTAAACGAGTCCGAAAATCGCCGATTTGTCGAACAAATTGCTACAATTAAACCAGAAGAAAAGGAGGAAGTTATGCAAATTGTCACCAGTTGGATGGAAGAAGGAATCGAGATAGGTCGCCAAGAAGGTCGCCAAGAAGGTCGCCAAGAAAGTTTGGTACAGTTAATTTTACGTCAACTTGCGTGGCGATTTGGCCAATTAACACCCGATATAGAGGAACGAGTTTCGAGTTTAGATGCCTCTCAATTGGAAGTTTTGGGATTGGAAATGCTGGCTTTTGAAAATTTAGATAATTTAATCACTTGGTTGGCAAAAATTGAACAAAAAACGGATAAATCGGATAGCGATCGCGCCGAGGATTAAAAAACTCATTTAGAAAACGCTGATTCAACAATGATGAGATGCACCCTATTGAAGGCGATCGCATTGAAACTTAAAAATCAACAAACACCTCCATTTTTACCCTTTAACACAAACGACTTGTTTGAGAGTTGCCACAATTTCCACTAAATCTAATTGTTGATTCATCACTTCATCAATAGACTTATAAGCCCCTGGAATTTCATCGAGAACGCGCTTATCTTTGCGGCATTCAACCCCCTCAGTTTGCTCGATTAGATCGTCAAGAGTAAACATATCTTTGGCTTTTGTACGAGACATTTTTCGCCCTGCACCATGACTGCAACTGCAATAACTCTCTAAATTTCCTTTCCCTTTGACGATAAAAGATTTCGTTCCCATCGACCCAGGAATGATTCCATAATCCTCCTTTTGCGCCCTGACTGCACCCTTGCGCGTCACGTAAACATCTTCGCCAAAATGCACCTCTTTTTCAGCATAATTGTGATGACAATTTACCGAGATTAAAGGCTTTATTGGTTTACCTCCCGTTAAATGTTTCTCAATAATTTTCTTGAATCGTGCCATCATAATATCCCGATTATAACGAGCATAATTTTGCGCCCATTGTAAATCGTACCAATATGCTCTAAACTCTTCTGTACCTGCGACAAAATAAGCCAAATCCGGATCGGGGAGTTTGCGATCGGAGAGTTTTAATAACTCTTTTGCCGTGCTAATATGACACTGAGCCAACTTATTACCAATATTTCTTGACCCAGAATGAAGCATCAGCCAAATATTATTTTCCGTGTCAAGACATAACTCGATAAAATGATTACCACCACCGAGAGAACCTAATTGTTGATTTGCTTTTTTGTTGAGGTCTTGTACACCGGAATGAAGATGTTTAAAATCATTCCAACCCTGCCAATTACTCGCATCTTTTTCGACTTCTTTATTGGCACCGCGACCCACAGGAATTGCAGCTTCAATATCCAAGCGAATTCTCTTCAGTTTGCCTTCAATAATATCGCCAGAAAAGGGAAGTTTTAAGGCTGCCATTCCACAGCCAATATCAACTCCGACGGCGGCGGGAATAACTGCATCTTTGGTGGCTAAAACAGAACCGACTAAAGCACCTTTTCCTAAATGCACATCTGGCATTAAAGCGACGTGCTTAAAAACAAAAGGTAAAGAGGCGACATTTTTTGCCATTTGCGTTTCTTTCGGTGCAAGGGGATGATTTGCCCAAGAAAGAATGGGTTTGGGAACGGATAAATTCAGTTGTTCGTAGGGCATTGTTTCAATTATCAATTATGAATGGGTAATTATTTGTAAAAATAATACTACAAATATAATACACAATTTACGAGAATATGTCTAGGGCTATATTGAGCTTATTTGAGTAGATCGGGATAATTTGCTCATGAGTTGGAGGCGATCGCGCTTTCATTAACAACAAAAAAATTGTTAAACTCAAGAGGCGAGAGAAAATATTCCCAGTTAGAACCCGCATGAACTCAATTGACTATCTTCGCATCAGTCTCATCGATCGCTGTAACTTTCGCTGTCAGTACTGTATGCCAGAAGGAAGCGAACTGGAATACCTCTTGCGTCAAGAATGGCTAACTCGCGGGGAAATCCTTGTTTTGCTGCGAGAAGTGTTTATTCCCCTCGGCTTTACCAAGTTTCGCCTCACGGGGGGAGAACCCCTTTTACGTCCGGAAATTGTCGATCTGGTGAGGGATATCGCGGCACTCCCAGAAACAGAAGACCTTGCAATGACCACCAATGCTTTTTATCTCGCGAAAATGGCACAGGATTTATATGATGCAGGATTGCGCCGCATCAATATTAGCCTAGATTCCCTCGATCGCGATACTTTTGACAAAATAATCGGCAATCGAGGGAAAAGTCGCTGGCAGAAGACCTGGGAGGGTATACAAGAAGCATATCGTGTTGGGTTTGACCCCTTAAAATTGAACGTTGTCGTTATACCAGGAGTCAACGATCGCGAGGTTGCCGATCTAGCTGCCTTAACCCGCGATCGCCATTGGCACGTCAGATTTATTGAATTTATGCCAATTGGTAATGCGGAATTGTTTGGCGATCGCGCTTGGATTCCTTCAGAAGAATTGCGGCACAATATTCGCGAAAAATGGGGATTAGAAAGTGCAGAAATTCAAGGCAATGGACCTGCTGATGTGTTTAAAATACCCGGTGCAAAAGGCACATTAGGATTTATTTCTCAGATGTCCGAATGTTTCTGCGATCGCTGCAACCGAATGCGTCTTTCTGCTGATGGTTGGTTGCGTCCTTGTTTGCTGAATGAAACCGGACAAATTGATTTAAAAACAGGTTTGAGAAACGGAATCTCAACTCGTCAATTAAGAGAACAAGTTAGAGAGTTATTATCTTTAAAGCCTGAAATAAACTTTAAACAGCGCGACTCCGGTACGGAACAGGGAATGTATACTAGAACCATGTCCCAAATTGGGGGATAATTGTTAATTATTGGTAAAATCCGAGGAGAAGCGATCGCCTCCTCAAATAACAAATGAGTAGAAGAAATAACAAATGAGTAGAAGGCGATCGCCACTTTCTCAAATCCGAAAGGGATAATTATTGTCCAAATTCATCCCTCGCTTGTTCCACAATCTCCACAGTTACCGTATCCGACTCAACCTCCCTTGCTAACTCTTCAATACGCTGACGAGCCTGGGTACGAACGAAAAAAGGAATATTTTTGAACTTAGCCGTCGCTTCAGCAGTCCAATGTAATGTTTCCGCAAAATCAGAATCGTCCATCAACCTTTTTTCACCCCTCGAAAGCCCGTTTTTTTTAGTGTAAAGTAAACATTCTCAGCATTGTGCCTTTATTTACCTTTCTCTTTCATCGCTTTTGGTTTCTTAGTAAACATTCGCTCTAAATTCTGACCCGCAACCCCAATCGTCACAACTAACATCCCTAACAATTGTTTGAAAGCTAAAGCCTTAGCAATAATCAACCATGCTAAAAGCGATGTTAATGCCGGTCCCGTTGCCCCAAAAATCGAAGCACGAGCCGCACCAATATAACTAATTCCAACATTATTAGCAAGATAGCTTAACAACGTTAATCCACCCAAAACCAAACTACTCACTAAAACATTCGTCCACATTTCCGGAACAACATTAACCTGCATACTTTCTGGCAGGGGAATTAATAAACTTAATGCTGCAAAAATGAGAATGATGGCAAAATTAACAACACTAAAAGGAATAGGATGTAACTTTTTCGTACAGGCTTGAATGAGAAGAACGTGAAAAGCAAAGGTAATGCCTGCCGCAAGAGCATAAGTAATACCTAAAGGAGACAACCGAATCGGAGAACTTTGATCGGGGAAAGCAATGAGAACTACCCCGGCAAATACTGTTAAAGTTGACAGACTGCGAACGACAGAAGGGCGCTCTCCAAAGAGAAGCCACGACATCAAAACCGTCACGATGGGGAAAACAAAGAATAATGTCAGAGCAACTCCCGGCGTTAATGCACCTAAAGCCATATACATAAAGGCAGAAGAGGCAAAAAGGAAGAAACCACAAACCGTAACATTAAAAAATGTTAACCAATCTTTAGATTTCAAGAAACGACCAATATCTGGCCAGCTTGAAGGATAAAGAACTTGCGCGATCGCCGCCATCAGAGGTACCACGACCACCATGCGAAAGCAAAGTATGAGCAAAGAATTGCCAACACTCGAAGAAATAAATCCCCCCGTATTCCAAGTCCTAAAGACAGAAGACGGATTGAGAATAATCGAAATGACTACATTTTGTAGGGACAAGGCAAAAGACGAAAAAAGCACCAAGATGAAACCCAACTGCATTTGAGTTGCTGTCACCTTCCTTGCTTTTGGCTTCACCGGTGGCGAAATTTCTTGGGGAGGGGCAGGTTTGATGGACCTTGGCGGTGCGACAAACGGGAGTTTGACGCTTTGAGGTTCCGTGGGGATTGGTAAGGTGTCCCTTGGCTCCTCTTGGGGGTCTGAAGGGAGCGATCGAGAACCTCCATCGGTTTGAAGTTCTTCCTTCAAACGACCCACCAACGCCTCCAAAATTGCCTCTCCCTGCTGTTCGAGAGTGAACATTTGCCCTAACTGTTGAGAGAGAGTGCTTTGATAGCTATTCAGGTCTTGTTGTAAGGTTCTAAACGTCGTCCTTAAAGTTGTATCGAGAGAAGAAATTAAGCGATGGGCATTATCGTTGTAACCGCTCAGGCGATCGCGATTGAATTCCCCATCTCTACTACCCTCAACCTGCCTCGCACGCTGTTGCAACAACTCCACAATCTGCTCAACCAAAGCCGGAGCAATCTGTTTAGCCAATTCGTGTTGTTGATCCAATTGCTCTCGACGTTGCAACTCTAAATCTTCATTTTCTGCCAGCAAGCGGGTTTTCCGCTCTTGGAGTTGCTCAATTTCTCGAGATAACTGGAGAATGACACTATGTTTGAGGTGTTCTAGTTCCTCTGTAATTTCTCTTAGGCTCTTTTGTGCTGCTTCAGGTGCGTCGGGATTGAATTCCGGTTGCTTTTCCAGTTGCCCCATTTGCGTTTAACCTCTATTGCCGGTAGATCGAAATACTCTGTAATATTAAAAGCTCGATCGCGTTACTGGGTATCTTACGATTTTTCTGACCATTCCGCCCTAGTTTTGGGTTTCTTTGCAAAAGTTTTTATTCTTTTGAAAAAACAAAATTCCCCAACGCGATCGCCATTTTTGCCATTGTAGGTGAGAAAATCTCTCAAAGGCTAGAGGGGTTCAACCTATTTTTCCCTTTCTGACGCAGCTAGGGAGCGAGACGCTGGGCGCAAGCCTTTGCCCTGTACTGTATTCTCTGGCTATGGTAGTGCGGGCATCTTGCCCGTTAATGCGTAAGTCCTAATTTTTTAACGATTTGAGGAGTGTCCGGATATCGTGAAATACTTTTTTTTATCAGCAGGCTGGCAAGTCGGTCGCGTTTGGGAACTAGGGGGAATTTGGAACGAGATTGCTTGGCGACGCAGACCGCAAATTCGCCGATTATCTTTAGGGATTGTCGAACAGGGGGAAACTTTATGGCTCTATCAAGTTGAAGATGCCGTTCTCATGTTAGAAGTCAAACCCTCAGAAATCTCAGAGCGAGGGGCGATCGCCCAAGTCATTCTCAAACGTCTCATTGATGCCGAGCAAGCCGTGCAAAAATTAGCCACAGCCGAAACCGTATTGCAGGAAAAGCAATAGTTACAAGAGTTGCTATTCCCCGTTACCGATTTTTTCCTCTTGCATTGAACTCTCGCAATCGTTTACACTTCTTTAACAAAATCTAATTTTATAGATTCAATATTTTCAATTAGGAGGACCGTAGTCAATGGGACTACCTTGGTATCGAGTCCATACAGTTGTATTAAATGACCCCGGACGCTTGATTGCCGTCCACCTCATGCACACCGCATTAGTTGCAGGTTGGGCGGGATCGATGGCACTTTACGAACTCGCTATTTTCAATCCCAGCGATGTCGTTTTAAACCCCATGTGGCGACAAGGGATGTTTGTTCTGCCTTTCATGGCACGCTTAGGAGTAGATTCTTCTTGGGCGGGCTGGAACGTCACCGGACAACCCTATAACGACCCTGGGTACTGGTCTTTTGAAGGCGTTGCGATCGCCCACATCATTCTCTCTGGACTGCTCTTTTTAGCAGCTTGTTGGCATTGGGTTTATTGGGATCTCGAACTATTCAGAGACCCCCGCACGGGAGACTCCGCTCTCGACTTGCCCAAAATGTTTGGCATTCACCTGTTCTTATCCGGTTTACTTTGCTTTGGCTTTGGCGCGTTTCACCTGAGTGGCGTTTTCGGGCCAGGAATGTGGGTATCCGACGGCTTTGGCCTAACAGGTCACATCCAACCCGTTGCCCCAGAATGGGGACCTGCCGGGTTTAACCCCTTTAACCCAGGGGGGATTGTGGCTCACCATATTGCCGCCGGACTGGTGGGAATTATTGCCGGACTATTTCACCTAACGGTTCGTCCACCAGAACGCTTGTATAAAGCCTTACGGATGGGGAACATCGAAACGGTACTCTCCAGCAGTATTGCCGCCGTCTTCTTTGCCGCTTTTGTTGTGGCGGGAACCATGTGGTACGGCAACGCAGCAACCCCCATCGAACTCTTTGGACCCACCCGCTATCAGTGGGATCAAGGGTACTTCCAAACCGAAATTCAACGGCGGGTTGATGCTAATGTTGCCGCAGGAGATACGGCTTCCGAGGCCTGGTCTAAAATTCCCGAAAGACTGGCATTTTATGACTACATCGGCAATAGTCCCGCGAAAGGCGGTTTATTCCGTGTCGGTCCAATGATTAACGGTGATGGCATTCCCGAATATTGGTTAGGTCATCCCGTGTTTACAGATGCTGAAGGCCGGGAACTGAGCGTGCGCCGGATGCCTAACTTCTTTGAAACCTTCCCCGTGGTCTTAACCGACTCTGAGGGAATTGTTCGAGCGGATATTCCTTTCCGTCGTGCGGAATCTAAATACAGTTTCGAGCAAAATGGCGTAAAAGTCAGTTTCTACGGCGGTGCGTTGGATGGTCAAACCTTCAGCGATCCCAAACAAGTCAAAGAAATTGCGCGTAAGTCTCAATTGGGAGAACCTTTTGATTTCGATCGCGAAACTTTAGGCTCTGATGGGGTCTTCCGGACTTCTACCCGTGGTTGGTTTACCTTTGGCCATGCTGTATTTGCCTTGCTCTTCTTCTTCGGTCACATTTGGCACGGCTCTCGGACATTGTACCGGGATGTTTTTGCGGGTGTGGAAGCAGACTTGGAAGAACAAGTCGAATGGGGTCTCTTTGCGAAGGTGGGTGATAAAACCACTCGACTTAATCCATAAGAGATCGCCTATTTTTGCTTAAATGCAAAAAAAATCAACAAATGAGGAGAGAAATTTCTCTCCTCATTTTTTTGTATTGGATTGAGACAATGTTAGATGTTGAGTTGTTAAATTCTTACTGGCTGATTATGATTGAACAATACAAAAGAGAACAAGATTCAGTACCAGTAATCGATTATGCGAGCTTTAAAACGCTTCATCCAATCCCTAGCGCAAACCAAAGAGGAAAATCGCCATTCGATGGTTGGTCCCGCTCATCTTTGGAAAATGAAACGAGACTTTCAAATTCATTTCTTGAAAAAGGAGAATTTGAAACCAGAACACTATCTTCTTGACATTGGCTGTGGGACTCTCAGAGGTGGAATCCCTTTAATAGCTTACCTCCAAAATGGTCATTACTTTGGAGTAGAAGTAAGAGAAGATGCACTAGATGAAGGTCGAAAGGAATTAAATGAGGCAGGTCTAGAAGAAAAAAAGCCAACACTCCTAGTGTCTTCTGATATTTCAAAACTTTCGATTGAGCAGAAATTTGATTATATTTGGGCATTTTCAGTACTTCTTCATATGAGCGATGAAATCCTCAATGACACTCTTGCCTTTGTGAGTGATCACTTGTCGAACACAGGAGCTTTCTATGCAAATGTATATATTGGAGAATGGAAAGAAGGTAATTGGCTGGAGTTTCCCGTTGTAGCAAGAACCTTTGAATTTTACAGTAACGCTTGTACGAAAAATTATCTAGCAATGTCCGATCTAGGGTATTTGAAGGATTACGGGCATATCTCAAACGTAAAATCTCAAGATAACCAAAGAATGCTTAAAATAACAAAAAATTGACAACAACGAATAAAGCTCTATATAAGAGAATCTTGCGATCGGGGTTCAATGGCAAGTGAATCAAGTTAACTGTGATGGCAGCGAGGAATTTCTCCCTAACCCTAGAAAGAGGATATCTCAAAGAGTCCTAAGTTGTTTTTTCATGATCGCTTCAATTAGCGACCAATCTAGTAGAATAGTATTGTGTGGGATTTGCCGATCCGATTGCGTATTTTTCCACACACCTAGGTTGTTAATGTTTTTTAAGCAAAGTTATCATGGAAAGCGTTGCCTACATTCTCGTTCTTGCTGTTGGGATAGGAATTCTCTTTTTTGCGATCGCGTTTCGGGAACCTCCCCGGATCGAAAAATAAAGGATCGAAACAGAACTTCCTAAAAATAGCAAACCCATTGCCAGCAAGTTTTCTGTTTCTTTGAGAAACTTCTCAGCCGCACTATCTTATTTCTTTCACTATTGCTAAATGGTGGAAAATCAAGATGATGCGGCTCAAATTGCTTTTTACACGACCTTGTTCCCCTCGAACGGGTTTTATCGATCTCGATCGCATCGTTATTTTGGACAATTATTTTGGACTGAATCATGCAATGTCCGGCTTGTCAGCATAAAGAGAGTCGCGTCTTAGAATCTCGTTCCACAGAAGGAGGCAAAAGCGTCCGAAGACGGCGAGAATGCTTGAATTGCAAAAACCGTTTTACCACCTACGAACGTATTGAATTTGTTCCTATTAGTGTCATTAAAAGAGACGGTAGCCGAGAATCTTTCGATCGCTCAAAACTGCTACGAGGACTCATTCGCGCTTGCGAAAAAACAGAAATTTCCCACCAACGTCTAGACACTTTTATCGATGAAATTCAGGAACAACTCCAACAACGTTCTCTGCGAGAAGTCACCACTCGGGAAATTGGGGAACTCGTCCTCGGCTATTTACGCCAAGAGAATGAGGTTGCTTACGTTCGTTTTGCCTCAGTTTATCGCCAATTCCAAGGCATTACAGATTTTGTCGAAACCCTGAATCAACTACAATCCCAGCAGCAGGAATCGGAAAAAACTGAAGAATGGCAAGATCTAAATTACCGTGCCACCTCCCCGATCCGTTAATGTTAAAACGTTAAAACTATTATGTTAATTTAGATTAAAAATTGATAATTTTTACTGGCTAATGCTAGAATGCAGTTCGGGTAAATATATCTGTTATTCAAATTAGCAGAATGCCTTAACAAAATACCGGAACTGTATATTGCGATCGAACTATTGCGATCGCGCCCAACACTGGGGAATTTTTCTCGGGGTGCGATCGCTCATTCACAGTAAATACATACGGAGCTAAAAACCTAGGAAAAAATACACATATGGTCAGTCAGAAAACAACCGCTAGTAGAAACAAAGACATTGGCTTTACTCACGAAGATTTTGCTGCTCTCCTGGACAAGTACGACTATCATTTTAGTCCTGGAGATATAGTACCTGGAACGGTTTTCAGTATGGAACCCAGGGGAGCATTGATCGACATCGGGGCAAAAACGGCGGCTTTTATCCCCATTCAAGAAATGTCCATCAACCGAGTGGACGATCCCAGCGAAGTCTTGCAGGCAGAGGAAACGCGGGAGTTTTTCATTCTGACCGATGAAAATGAAGACGGACAATTAACCCTCTCCATTCGTCGTATCGAATATTTACGAGCTTGGGAACGAGTGCGTCAATTGCAAGCTGAAGATGCCACGGTGCGTTCTAACGTTTTTGCTACCAACCGAGGGGGTGCTTTAGTTCGCATTGAAGGATTACGAGGTTTCATTCCTGGTTCTCACATCAGTACTCGTCAAGCCAAAGAAGATTTAGTGGGTCAAGACTTACCCCTAAAATTCTTAGAAGTCGATGAAGATCGCAACCGTCTTGTTTTGAGTCATCGTCGCGCTTTAGTGGAGCGGAAGATGAACGGATTGCAAGTTGGAGAAGTTACTATCGGTACGGTACGAGGAATAAAACCCTATGGTGCATTTATCGATATTGGTGGTGTGAGCGGCTTACTTCACATTTCAGAAATTTCCCACGATCATATCGACACACCTCACAGTGTTTTTGCTGTCAATGATGAATTGAAGGTCATGATCATTGATCTAGATGCGGAACGCGGTCGTATTTCACTTTCGACCAAACAACTTGAACCAGAACCTGGGGATATGTTGAAAAATCGAGATTTGGTTTTCGAGAAAGCAGAGGAAATGGCTGAAAAATATCGCCAAAAACTCTTGCAACAAGAACGAGGAGAAACGGGTCGAGATGAACCTGCTTTAGAGGAGAAAGAAGAATCGGATATTCCTGCTGCAACGGATGACGAAGTGGTGGCTGTTGTCGAAGAAGTTGTAGAAGTAATAGCGGCTACTGTGGAAGAAGCTGCACAAGAAGCTGTGGAAGTTATAGAGGCTAGTGTAGAAGAAGTAGAAGAAACTGTGGAGGAAATGGTTCAACCCGAGGCGATCGCAGCACCTGAACCTGAACTTGAACCTGAACCTGAACCTAAATCTGAACCTGAATCTGAACTTGAATCTGAACTTGAATTAGAATCAGAACTTGAATCAGAATCTGAACCAGAAAATGTGGTAGAACCTGTTCCTGTTGGTAGCGATTAGTGACCAAATTAGTGAGTAAAAACTATAAAAGAGGGAAATATCCCTCTTTTTTTTCAGGCAATAGATTAAAAATTGCGAAATTGATGAACGCTTTTAAACTTCGTCCTGCTGCTATTTTATCGGCTATTTTGGCATTGTCTGTAAATGCCACTTCTTTAACTTTTGCCGCTTCTTTTCCAATCAATTCTCAATCTTCTACAAAACAACAATTGACCCCTCTTCAAGAAGCCGATCGCCTCTTTCAAGCAGGAATTGATCTCTATCGCCGTCATGAATTTGAAGCCGCGATTCAATCTTGGCAAAACGCCTTGGGGAGATACCGGGAATTGCAACAGCAAAGTCGAGAAATGGCAGTATTAGAACAGTTGGGACTCGCTTATAAACAACAGGGAGAATTGAGCAAGGCGATCGCAGTTTATCAAGAACACCTCAACCTCGCCAACGCCCGCCAAGATACCACCGCTAGAGGCAACGCTTGGGGTAATTTGGCCAATGTTTATCGCCTCATGGGAGACTATTCTCAAGCTATTTCCGCCAATCAAAAAGCCTTACAATTGCAGCGAATCTTAGGCGATCGCAATGCCGAAGGAATTGTTTTAAGTAACCTTGCTAATGTTTACTTGAATATCGGCGATTACGAACGCGCCGAACCTTTATACCAAGAGAGTTTGTCCATCGCCAAAGCCAGCCAAAACGAAGGAGAGATCGCCCGCATTCTCAACAGTTTGGGAGCCCTCGCTGCTACCCGAGAAGAATACGATCGCGCCCGAGATTATTACCGACAAAGTTTAACTCTCTCTCAAGCCCGTAACTTTCCTGCCGCCGAAGCCAACGCCTTAAACAATTTGGCATCTTTGTATCATATCGAGAAAGAATTCTCCCTGGCGATCGCCAAATATCAAGAGTTCCTCACCTTTGCCCGGAAAATAGGAGATATTCGCCTAATTGCCACAGCACTCTCGGGTTTAGGACTCGCCCATGCTAACTTAGAAGAATACGATCGCGCCCTCGATTATTATCAGCAAAGCCGCGCTATAGCCGGAGATGCCAGGGATACTCCCCTACAAAGTATTGTTTTAGGGAATTGGGGGCATACTCTCTGGAAAATGGGTAATCTCGACGCAGCAGAAGCGAAATTAAAAGAAGCGATCGCCCTGCGAGAAGCCCTGAGAACGGACTTAGAGGATGCCCAGAAGGTATCCCTCTTCGATACCCAAACCACCTCTTACAGTTGGTTACAAGCCGTTCTGGTGGAACAAGAACGCTTTGAAGAAGCCCTAGAAATCTCCGAACGAGGACGGGGGAGGGCTTACGCCGAACAGTTATCCTTAAGACTGTCTGGAGAAGAAGAAATTCCTCCCCCCACCATTGCAGATATCCGCAAAATTGCCCGCGATCGCCATGCTACCCTCGTCGAGTATTCCATTATTCCCGATGACAGTTTCATCGGTCAGGGGAAATTAACCGGAAAAGCCTCAAAACTCTTCATTTGGGTGATTCAACCCACCGGAAACATTCACTTCCGCCAAGTGGACTTTAACCTTGCATCCTCAGAAACTCTGGCGATCGCCGCCCAGGGAAACCTCGATCGCCTAGTCAGAGATACCCGCGCCGTTATTTTTTCTCGCCGTCCTCAACGTGCCAAAGTTAAACTGCAAGAAATCCATCAAATTCTCATCGATCCAATTGCCGATTTACTGCCCGATCGCCCCGATGAACCCCTGATTATCATCCCCCATCGCCTGCTCTTTTTACTCCCCTTCCCCGCCCTACAAGATGCCGCAGAATCCTATCTCGTCGATCGCCACCTCCTCATCATTGCCCCAGCTATCCAAGTCCTGCAACTCACTCAACAAAGGAAAATTCAGATCGATCGCCTCTCCCCTCAAAATATTTTAATTGCTGGTAATCCCACCATGCCGACGATACCCGGTTCTCCCGAACCTCTCCCTCCTCTTCCAGGTTCAGAAACCGAAGCGAAAAATATTGCTCAAATCCTCGATACTTCTGCCCTAATCGGTCAAACTGCCACAGAAAGCGCGATCGCCACCCAACTCCCCCAAGCCGCGATCGCCCATTTTGCCACCCACGGCCTCCTCGATGAAGTCAAAGCCTTGGGGCGATCGCCTGGGGCATTAGCCTTCACCGTCGATGCTGAAACCGACGGCTTTTTAACCTCTTGGGAAATTGGTCGCCTGCGCCTCAATGCCGATTTGATCGTCCTCAGCGCTTGCGATACGGGACGGGGAGAGATTACTGGGGATGGAGTCCTGGGATTATCGCGATCGTTCCTGACGGCAGGGGCTGCTAGTGTTGCCGTTTCCTTGTGGAAAGTGGGGGACGAACCGACAGCAATATTAATGACGGAATTTTACCGCCAACTGCAACAAGACCCCAATAAGGCCAAAGCCTTACGCCAAGCCATGTTAAAGACGCGAGAACAGTATTTTGGCCCCTCAGATTGGGCCGCTTTTTCCTTAATAGGTGCTTGGGAGTGAGGGGAGTGGAGAGTGATTAGTTAATTTCTCCTCTCCCCCTCTCCCTCTTGCCTCTTGCCTCTCCTAGGCTTCGATCGCAATGCGTAAATTGCCCTGTTTGCGAACAACGCGACAAGCCGTAACACCCTTCGCCCGCTCAAATTCTAGGTCTAACAAGGTTTGACCGATTCGCAAATTTTCCAAAGATAAACGGCGAATAGATTCTGGGAGGACGGGATGGATAATATGGAGACGGTTATTGGGGACATCTGGGACGAGATTGACCATGATTTGTAAGATTTGGAAAATCGTTCCCGTAGCCCAAGCCTGGGGAGTACAAGCCACTGGATAGCGTACTGGTTTGCTTTTGGGAAGGCGATCGTAACCGCAAAAGAGTTCTGGCGGACGATAATAAGGCTGTTGGGCGGTCATGTCGAGAATGCTTCGCGCAATCCCGAGGGACTGGTCTACCCGTCCCATAACTCGCAATCCGGCGGCAATCATGCCATTATCGTGAGGCCAAATCGAACCGATATGATAACTCATGGGATTATAAGCGGGAGAATCACTGCTGAGAGTCCGAATTCCCCAACCGCTAAACAGATCCGGTGCTTGCAATCGTTCCGCCACCTTCTCGGCATATTCGGGGAAGAGAATATCTAAACCCAAACAATGACCGGGATTGGAGGTAATGCTGTCTACGGGTTTACCTTCACCATCTAAGGCTAAAGCAATATAGCCCCGATCCTTGAGCCAAAAATCTCGATTGAAGCGAATCTTCAAATTTTGTGCTTCCTGATGCCACCGACGTGCCAGATCCATACACTTTTTCTGGCGGGCTAGTTCCGATAGGCGCATTTTGGCTGCGTAAACATAGCCTTGAATCTCTGCTAGGGCGATCGCCCCTACTGCTAAATTACCCTGTGCGTCAACAATACAATTATCCGAGTCCTTCCAACCCTGATTGCGAAGCCCCCCAGGAGACTTGCACTCGTAACGAATATAGCCCGTTTCTCGGCAACTGCGATCGAGCCAATCCATGGCCGCGATCGCATTCTTCCATAATTTCTCACAGGTTTTGCGATCGCCGGTCCAAGCGTAATAGTCGGCATAGAGGATCAACCATAACGCCGTTGCGTCGGCGGTCCCGTAATAGGGGGTATGGGGAATTTCGCCACAGTTGGCCATCTCTCCCAAGCGCAATTCGTGGAGGATTTTGCCTGGTTCTTCCTCCCGAGATTCATCCTCAACTTTGCCTTGGTATCGCGCCAACAGGATCAAGGTTTGACGGGCAATATCTGGGTCGAAAATCAGGGTTTGCTGTGCCGCAATAATCGAATCTCGTCCGAATAAAGCCGAAAACCAAGGAACTCCCGCTACTAAAACTTTCTCTCGATCGAAAGTTTGGTTCAAAAGATAAATATCTTGCTCGGCGCGTTCGATAATTTGATTGAGTTCGCTATTATTAGTGCGAATGCGGGAAATAGTTTCTCGCCATTGATTTTCCTCTCGTTCCTCGAGGGCGATCGCTTGGGAGAGATTAATCGGAGTCGGGTTGACTGAGGCAGAACGATTGTCCGCGATCGCCTGCAAGCGATAGCCGATGATTTGCGTTTCATGGGGAGCAAGGAACAATTGCCATAAAGCAGTATATCCTTCAAGGCGATCGGGGGGTCGCTGATAGAATTGAATGCGAGATTCCCGCAAAATTTTATCCAGGCCGCGATAAGCCAAAATTAATTCTTCAGTTTCCTTAACTGTGGAGGGAATATGCCAAGATTCATGATCGTTGGACTCTTTTTGCACCTGCCGCATTAAGGTTCCCTGATAATAACGGGCGAAACCGCGAATTTGAAACAGATCGACAAAATCTGCATCAAAGCTCAAACTGATTTCACAACTAACGGCCTGGGTGTTGTAGTTCGTCACGATCAATTCTTCAAACAGTCCCCCCTGCAAGGCGATATTGCGCTGAATACCAATAGTTTCGGCGGGAATACCTCCCTTGATGTAGGGGTTGGCGCAGAGGACGGACAGGGCAAAACCTTGTCCTGCGTTGTTGCTGAGTAAAGTGGGCGCGTGTCCTTCAATCTGCAATTCCAGACGACTGAGAAAACGAGTATCTTGGCAAAATAATCCTAAACTGGTATCGAAGTCATCTCCGGCAGATTCGGAAATGTTGCCTACGGTATTAGTGATGAGAAATAGGTCATTATCTTTTAGGGTGAGAGTGGGTTGTAGTCGTCTTGCTTCCATACAAGGCCATTCAGGAATCGGCACTTGTTCTGCGGGGACAAAGGTTTTGCCGTCAAGCTCGATCGTGTCATTATCTAGGGTCACAGAATTGGACATAGATTTTCCTATCTAAATTGATTCTTGATTTTCCTTGATCTTTTCCTATCAAATAGAAAACAGCGAACAATTTTGGACTTATTTTTCAGGACAACTAATCTTGATAGCCCTTAGAGGCTGCCAATATTAGCGGTAATTATGCTCTGAAAAAAAAGTAAATGCGATCGCCGTTTTTTGAAAAATTACATTGAGTTGGTTGGGTTTTAGTTGCCTGCGAATTCAGACTCTAAACTGCGACCATTTTTAGCAAAACCTTCTGCTAGAATTCGACGATACACGGCTTCGTAGTTGTCCACCATGCGGCTAACAGAGAAATGGTTTTGCACTCGTTCTCGACAGGCTTGGCGACTGAGGCTGGGGAGTTTGTCGATCGCCGCGACACAGCTATCAATATCTTCGCAGATAAAGCCTGTTTCGCCATCGGCGACGACTTCGGGGGCGGCCCCAAAATTGGTGGCAATAACTGGGGTTCCACAAGCCATAGACTCTGTCATGACTAAGCCAAAGGGTTCTCGCCATTGGATCGGGAAGAGAGTTGCGATCGCCCCCCCGAGGAGGTCGTTTTTCTCTTGGGAGGTAATTTCCCCCACGCATTGAATTTGGTCGTTATCAATTAAGGGTTCGACTTTCGTTTCGTAAAATTCCTGGTTGAACAAGTCTACTTTACCCGCCATTTTCAAAGGGAGTCCCGTTCGCTTGGCGATTTCAATGGCGAGATGAGGACCTTTGCTTTCTGACATTCGCCCTAAAAAGGCTAGATAGGGGGGATTTTCTGGCTCGGGGTGAAAGGTAAAGCGATCGATAGGAATGGAATTATACACCGTATCGATGTAGTTTAAGCCTAATTCCGGTCGTCGTTGGGAATTGGAGATGCTGATATAATTTTGCTGTTGGTGTTGCTGGAAAAACATTTCCATCACTGGCTCCATAATCCAATGCAGCGTATGGATGATGGGAGTTTTAATTAAGTTGGCATAAGGTACGGCAGCATAGATTAAATGAGAATGAATCAGATCGAATTGGTGCGATCGCGCTACAATTTTACCCAATTGCATCTGTTCGTAAATGGCAAAGTCCTTATGGGTAATGCCCATCGGTCGTAAAGCGCGATCGCAACCTGGTTCGAGGTGGGCAAGGGTTTGAGAGTCCCCCGATGCAAAAAGGGTGACTTCGTGACCCCGACGCACTAATTCATCCGTGAGAAGGCTGACAACTAATTCAATACCACCGTAGCCTACAGGCGGTACGCTTTCCCACAAGGGTGCAATCTGAGCAATTTTCATGAATATCCTCCCGAGCTTTCTTAATCTGAAAATCTCTTAATCTTAGAGTTTTTTTCAGAGGATTTCAGTGAAATTCGGACAAGACTCTCGTTTTCGATTCAGTTTTCTCAGAAGCTGTATTTATACTCTAACAAAAAATTAGCAAAACTTCATGGATTTATATATAAATTTAAGTATTGATTGCGAGGGACTTGAGAAAATCAGAATAAGATGCAAAAAGTGGAATAATTGCGATCACCCTTCCCAATCTCCCTGTTAAATTCCCCCCATTTTCCCAAGTACGATGAGCCAAAACAATTCTAGTCCCTTACAAACAGTCGATATTGATTCTACGGAAGAAAAATTAGACTATTTCAATCTCGAGCCAATTCATCTTCCAGGTTTCATTCAACCTCATGGTGTTCTCTTGGTTTTGGAAGAACCGCGATTAAAGATCGTTCAAGTAAGCAATAATACTGAGAGTTTTTTGGGAATTCCCCCAGAAAAACTATTAAATTATTCATTAAGCAAGTTTTTTCCGCGTACCCAAATTAGGAATCTTAAAAAAATAATCGATCGAAATGAGTTTGAAACAGTAAACTTAGTAAAACTAAAAATAAAAAAAGATGGGGAATACTTATTTATTGATGGAGTTTTACATCGCAACAATGATGGGGTTTTGATTATTGAGTTAGAACAATCTATTTATCGAGACGATCTTGATTTTATTGGTTTTTACCACTCTCTCAAAAGTGCAGCAGCGAACATCCAAAAAACTTCAAGTTTGTCGGAAATGTATCAAGCGATAGTACAAGAAATTAGAAACATGGTGAAATGCGATCGCGTTATGGTTTACAAGTTCGATAAGAATTGGAATGGAGAAGTTGTTGCTGAGGATAAACGAGAAGATATTGAATCTTTTCTGGGGTTACATTATCCCGATGCAGATACTAAACCTTGTCGAAATTTTTATTCTGAGCATTGGCTGAGATTAATTGTTGATGTTAATGCCGAATCTGCCGATCTTTTACCTGTCAATTACCCCGAAACTAATCTTCCTCTCGATTTAGGTAATTCTGTTTTACGCGGCCTTTCTCCATGCCATCGCGAATATTTACAAAATATGGGGATTTGCTCCACTTTAGTCATGCCTTTAAAACGAAGTGGACAGTTATGGGGACTCATTTCCTGTCATCATTATACTCCTAAAAAAGTCTCTTATGAATTGCGTCAAGCCTGCGAGTTTTTAAGCCAAATTATTTCTAGTGAACTCATTGCAAAAGAAGAAGCAGAAGACTATGATTATAAAATTAAATTAAAATCCATTCACACTAAATTAACTGAATATATATCGATAAAAAATAATTTTATCGATGGTTTGATCGCAGATAGTCCTAATTTGCTCGATTTGGTAAATGCTCAAGGGGCTGCTATTTATTGGCAAGGAGATTTTACTACTATTGGTAATGTTCCCCAAAATCCCCATCTCAAAGGATTAATTGAATGGTTAAAAAATAATATTCAAGCAGCAGTTTTTGAGACGAAATCTCTTCCATTTTTGTATCCAGAGGCAGAAAAATATAAAAATATTGCGAGTGGTTTATTAGCGATTTCTATCTTACCCAAAAATTATATTTGTTGGTTTCGACCCGAATTTATTCAAACTGTAAAATGGGCGGGAAATCCTCATAATACTGTTGTGAAAAAGATAGATTCTGAAGGAGTTGTACGATTATCGCCTCGAGGCTCTTTTGCTGTTTGGAAAGAAATTGTCCGTCTCAACTCTTTAGCGTGGAAATCTTGCGAAATTGAAGCAGCGAAAGACTTGAGAAGTGCGATCGTTAATATTGCATTGCGTCAAGCGGATGAACAAGCTAAACTAACACAAGAATTAGAACGTTCTAATGAAGATTTGGAAAAGTTTGCTTATGTTGCTTCTCACGACTTACAAGAACCTTTAAACTTGGTTTCTAGTTACGTGCAGTTATTGGAAATGCGCTATCGCGATCGCCTCGATGAAGATGCCAAAGAGTTTATTAATTTTGCGGTAGATGGGGTAACGCATATGCAAACTTTAATTGACGATCTGCTGACTTATTCGCGAGTGGGTACACAGGATAAGAAGTTTGTGAAAATTGAGGTAGAAGATGTTATAAATCGCGCTTGTACCAATTTACAAGAGAAAATCCAAACGAATGAAGTAACAATTATGCGCGATCTCTTGCCCTCTATTTTTGGCGATCGCACTCAACTCATACAAGTTTTTCAAAATTTAATTGGCAATGCTATTAAGTTTCGTAAAGAAGAAAAACCCCACATTCAGATTAGAGTAGAGGAAAATGAAGACCATTATTTATTCTCGGTTCGAGATAATGGTATCGGCATTGAATTACAATTTTCCGATCGCATTTTTACCATTTTTCAGCGTTTACACTCTCGCGATGAATATCCTGGAACAGGAATCGGTTTAGCACTTTGTAAAAAAATTATCGAACGTCATGAGGGGAGCATTTGGTTTGAGTCAGAATTAAGGAAAGGCTCTACTTTCTATTTTACCATTCCTCGGTAGGTTAAAGATGTTATATCTGATACTTTTCTCATATTTTTAGGCAATTTCTTTCCGCATTTTAAATCTCTCGAATTCTATTCCTTGACGAATAACTATTTCGGTTTCAACAATCTGAAATCCCTGTTTGAGAAAGAAGAATTGAGAGACTCGACTTGCTTCTGTGGTTAAATATTTTGCATTTTGTTCGATCGCGTATTCTGCCAATTGCTGATAAATTGCTCTCGCATAGCCCTGTCTAGCATATTGTTGAGAGGTGTACAAAAATGCAATACGATCCTCTGGATACAATTGACCAAAAGAAACGATCTTGCGATCGACAACAGCAATTAATGTTAATCCTAGATTTAATCTTTGTCGAAATTCCTCAATATTATTAGAGAAAGATGACCAAATTTCAACTTGTTTGGCATTATAAAAATCGCAACCAATATTAATAACGGCATTGCGATAAACTGCCGCGATCGCCTCTGCATCTGTTGTCTCGTATTTTCGTATATCCATAAATAATAAGTAGGGGTTTGGTCGCCAAACCCTCATATTTTCGTATATCCATAAGATACCTCATTAAAAATCAAAGTAAATATAGCGCAATCCGCCTTCTGGTGCTAAGATCCAAACTGAAAATAAACAGACAGGAACTAAAATTAATTTCAGATTCCAGTTTAACTGTAATTTTAATCCTCGTTGGATAAAATAAGCAATTCCCATGCCAGAAAGGAGTGCTGTTAGTAATAAAATAAGATCGGAACGTCCCATGCCTAAAACATCAGAATATACTTTTGTCGTGAATTGTATATCTCCCACGTACCCAAAAAAATGACTGAAAACAAAAAACGCATCTTGAACATTGGGAAGTCGGAAGAAAATCCATGCTAAAAATACAAATAATTGTGTGGAAAACCAAGCGAAAATTGTACCGGGAATCGTTTGCCACCATGCTTTTAAATCGGGGTTATTTTTACTATAGGATTCCACTAAACGATGAATCATTAAAGCCAGTCCATGCAAGCATCCCCACACAATAAATCCCCATGCTGCACCGTGCCAAATTCCTGCAATTAACATAATTATGAAAAGATTCAAACAAGTTCGTTTTAAGCTCTTTCTCGAACCACCGAGAGGAAAATATAAATAGTTTCGCAACCAATCTCCGAGGGTAATATGCCATCTGCGCCAAAAGCTGGCAATACTGGTGGTAAAATAAGGAAAATCAAAGTTTTGCGGTAGATTAAAGCCGAGAAACATGGCACTGCCTCGAGCAATGTCTACATAGCCGCTAAAATCAAAGTAAAGTTGTAAGCCATAAGTTAAAACAGCTAACCAGAGATCGCCACTTCCTGCTCGTTCTAAACTGCCAAAACAGAGATCGACAAAAATGCCTAGGCGATCGGCAATTAATGCCTTTTTAATTGCTCCTTGAGCAATTAACCAGGCTCCTTCTGAAAACTGTTCTGGGGAGGGATATTTAATTTCTCTAAACTGATTGATGAATTGATGAAAGCGGGTTATGGGGCCGGAAATTAGTTTGGGAAAAAAGAGTTTATAGCTGGCAAATTTGAGAAAACTTTTGGTGGCTGGCGCACCGCGATAAATATCAATTAGATAGGCAATACATTCAAAGGTAAAAAAGGAAATTCCGAGGGGTGCAATTAGGCGATCGCCAATCCAATCTGCACTTTGACTGGCAACAGGAAAGTTAAGTACAATGGCAATCGTATCGAGCAAAAAAGGAAGGTATTTAAAGCCTAATAATAAAATCACATTGAGACCCACGCCAAAAATAAGTAGTTGGGTGGCACGGTTATTCCAAACTTGCTGCATTTGTTCCCATTCTTGATTGGAAAGTCGAGAATATTGCGGCTGAAAACTTCCCCGCGATCGCACTTCCATAATTTTGCCCAATTGAAAATTGAGAAAGGTCATGAAGAGAAGAAAGGGGATATATTCAATTTGGAGTAAGCTATAGAAGATTAAACTGGCAAAGCAGAGAATCCAAAGGCGTAGATCTTGAGTCGATTCTGAAGGGCGATCGTCAGACAATTGAGAACCCGATCCAGCTTGGGAAAAATCTAATTTAACAGCAGGACGAAATCGACCATAGTACCAATAAATCCCAACTAAAGTTAATAAAAATACACCATAAAGCGGATCTAATAAGTTCATAATTACAATTATAGATCGTCAAAAATATTCTCTCGGGCTAGGAAAACCGAAACTTGATAAGCACCGTAGCGATTGAGATGGCTGGGATCGGAAAAATAATCATAGTCACTTTGCCAGCGCTGGGCTAGATTGAGAAAATCAAAATCGTATTGTTCTGTGGCAATTTGCATCTGTTCTTGAAATTCTTCTTCGTATTTACTGCGAACTGGGTCTTGTAAATATTCATGGGTGAGGGGAAGATTAACAAAAACCACTTGAACTTGTTGGCGTGCCAGATAAGACATTAACTTATGAAACGCATCGTATTGACTGCCAAATATGTTAAAAGAACTGTAGTCGCGATCGTGGATTCCGGCAACTTTGGGATGAGATAAATAATAAGTTTCTGGATCGAAACGGACAGAAAGCGGGAGAAAACCATCGGTGTCGATCGGTTCTCGGGCGAAAACAGAAGGGGTTGTTTCCCATATATCTAGGTCAAGGTTTAAATCTTCCACAGAAGGAATGCGGGCAGTAAATTGGACGCTTAAGGCATCTTTGAGGCGATCGCGTTGGGCATAGACTCCAGAAAATTCTCCCAATGCTTCCCCAAACCAATGATTGAGATTTTGATAATCTGTTGTTAAGTTCTCACTGAGATGAGCGAGGTAAAATTCCGAGGATTCTTCCATCGGCGTTTCCGAACCGGGAAATTTCCCCTGTTTTAATTGGCGAAACCCTCGAGAACTGGCGATCGCCTCATAAGTTAAATCCTGTCTACCACTATTAAACGCCCTCGCACCATCTGCCCAAATAATGCGTTTGGGCAGTTCCTCCGCATTTAAAATCTCTGCCAGTAGCAAATGTACCACTTGCGCCGTCGCCCCATTAATTCCAAAGTTAAAAATATCGATGCGATCGCTAGGTATTACTGGGCTGTCATCACTGTTGCCTATTGCCTCTTCCCCGTTGCCTAATTCCCTCTTGCCTAATTCCTTTTGTAACACCGTCGGATCAATACCGCGCAACGCCCGAGAACTCCCCACAATTAGAATATCCGGCGCACCCCATCGCTTGACTCGTTCTCGATATAAAGCCAGTTTTTCGTCTAATAGCGTATTGTTAAAGGATGAACTCGACAGCCGCGCCACGGCAAGCATAGCCGCCTTTTGCGCTTCCTTTTCTTCAGATTCGTTAGGTAGGGGTTTGGTGATCAAACCCGTATCTAGGGATAAATTCTCGCGATCGCCTAACCCTTCAACTAAACCCGTATCCAGGGATAAATTCTCGCGATCGCCTAACCCTTCAACATTAGCGATCGACCCCGAAATTGCATTATATTGCATCAACCAGCGCATTAAACCCCAATCAATCTGTATGGCAAGAAAACAGCCGATCGCCAGCCAGGTTAGGGCAGCAGGAAAACTGGTCTTGGCAGGATAAGATACAGGAGTTTGTGTGAGAGAAGATTGCGCGTCTTGAGAGGGAAGGGGTGCAAAAAACTGCGTCGCATTGAAAATCCCCTGTAAGCGCGATCGCCAAACTTGCCATCCTTGTAGAGGCGCAACAGAGACGGGAAAATCATCCGCAACCGGAGAATCATCCGCAACCGGAGAAATGGGGAAAAATAGGGGCTTGGAGGAGGGTTTGGAGGAGGGTTTGGAGGAGGGTTTGGAGGAGGGTTTGGAGGAGGGTTTGGAGGAGGGTTTGGAGACCAAACCCCTACCGGGCGTTTGCTGCCATTTTCCTGCCTCGAAACATTTGGCCTCCTCAAAATCAATGCCATAACTCCAGAGAGGGGAAGATTGCCCCGATCGCCGTCCGTAAATTCTCGCCCCCGCAAGATCGTCAATTTTCAACTTTTCCAGTAATTCTTCAATTTTAGGAGCCACGAGGGTTTGGCGCGGACAAACCACCGCCTCGGTCATAATATGCAGTAAGCGATCCTTAAAACAGAGTTTGATGCGAATGCCTCCCGTTGCCAAACGTCCTTCCACATTGGGGTTGAGTAAGCGTTGCAGCAGGAAATTTAAGGCTTCAGGATGTTTTTGTTGGGCGAGAAGGAAAGTAGATAGAGCTAATTCTGGGTCCTTTGCGGCGGGTAATTCCAACCAATGCACCCAAATAGGGCGATCGGGTAGTTCCTCCAAGTTTAAAAGTGCTGCATTTTCTGGGATAAAATCCTCTGATTCCGGCGTTTTCAGTCCGTAAATTTCTGCGGTTTCGATCCCTTGGGGTGATACTTCTTTAAGTAGGGGGGCGATCGCGCTAACCACTTCCTCTCGAGAAGGGGCTACTTCCAAAGCCAGTAAATCTCCCCGCCAACGGGAAAAGATATGTAGAGTCTTGTCTTTGAGGATCGTGTTAATGCTAATGTCTCGATGCTGAAAGCAATTTTCCAGCAAGCATTCAAGGGATTGAATATCCCCCCATCGCGCCCACTCTCGCAACATCACCGATCTGCGGGTCAGATCGACTTGTAACATCCAATCTGGGGTTTCTTCCCCTCGGACTTGAGCGCGAATAATTGCTTCTTTAAACCCTTCCAGTTCTAAATCTCGTAACTGCTGGGCAATGGGTTCGGCAATCAGAGAGGCATCGGGACTATAGTGACAGCTACAAATGACCCAGAGGCGCTTGCAAGAAAAGCGATCGCCCTCATCGGGAAGTTTTTGGATCAGCACTTTAACCGCGACACCGAGATGAGAAAGAGATTCACTGAGATAGCGGGCGATCGCCTCGGGGGTTCCACCCCTTGCTAAGTCTTCATTGGAAATGGGGAGTTGGGGCTTTGGGGAGTCACTTCCTGGGGAGTCAATCTCAGGGAGTGGTAAATCTGGAGTAGGGGAGGGGGTTTGCACGCGATCTAAAACAATCGATTCGATCCAATCTGGGCGCTGTTTGCCAATGCTCCTACCATAGAGGACAATTTTATAGATGGGATCTTCCGTATTGCTAAAAAAGCACTGAAAACTCACCGCTTTGGTTTTGAGAGCGCTAACGAGACGAGAATGTAAAAGCTCTTGTTCTGGTGTTTCGGAGCCTTCGCAGAGAATATGGAGATTATTCCCCCGCAGTCGAATCCGCAGCCGAACCCTAGGCTCTTGAATCGCTTGATAGAGCCATTGAGACAATGAGGAAGGTTGTGTTTTAGGTTGACTCGGTTCGATATCAAGCATTTAGAGAATTGCGGAAGGTGGGGAAATGGGGGATAAATGAAGGATAAATTTCTTTAAATGATTGTTACGATAGCAAGAAATGGGGAATTTAGGGAAGAGAGATCAATCCAATCAGGATGATTTTATCAAAAAAACTGGGTTTAAAACCCCGTCCTCTCTTACTTGGTTGGATATGCTGAGGAAACCTCAGCATCCCCCAAGCGCTTTAGCTTCGCTGTGGGCGACTTTGGATTGACAAGAAGCTAGAA
>NZ_JACSWA010000280.1 GCF_016888125.1 Spirulina sp. CCY15215 | reverse complement strand
CCCAAATAACGTAGTACGCGGGGTACTTAGTCTGGTCAGAATGGCCTGTTAGATTTCTCTTTCAAGCCTCACGCCTTTAGGCTGAGGTTCCTGACCAGTTGCCCTAATGCAGGTCAAAATATCCGCGATCCATTCTACCTTGAGAAGGTTCTCTCAACCTTGAGATTTTGCGATTTAACCTTGTTTTGCTAAAAAAAGAACAGGAAATAGAAATTATTGACCTCATCAGATCATCATTTATTAAAAGCCACAAAAGAATTTATGAACTTTTTCAAACCATCTTGGGGTCAGCGCTTACTATCTTGGAGCGCGATCGCCACTCTCATTATTTTCTCTACCATTTGGGTGTATCCCGACAAGGCGATCGCCGGACTTGCTCAAGGGGATGCCATTACCGATCCTTATGCTATTCTTCGTTATGCCCTACCCATCCAGAATGAAGAAGTTCGGCGCTTGCAAGGAAGTTTGGAGGCAATCTCGTTAGAAATTCGTCGCCGTCGCTGGAATTCGGCGGTAAAGGCAGCTAAAGCCGCTAATTTAGTCGTTAAATACGATGATGATAAAATCTTGCAAGATATTCCTGCTAAATGTAAGAGCGAAGCAGAAACCTTATTGAGTGAATTACAAGAAGGTCTGCCCCAATTGATCGCAGCGACGGAAAAACAGGATAAGGAAGTAACAACTTTCTTACAAGGAGATCTCCTCGATCGCGTCGGCCAATTAGAAGCCATGATGGTTACGGGTTTTCCGTTTGAGGTTCCCGAAGACTATGCCAATTTACCGCAATTGAAAGGGCGTGCCAAAATAACGATCGAAACGAATAAAGGGCAGATGGAAGCGATCGTCGATGGCTACAATGCCCCTGTTAATGCCGGAAATTTTGTCGATCTGGTCGATCGCGGTTTTTACGATGGTTTGGAGTTCTTTCAAACTCAGGATTATATCGTGCAAATTGGCGATCCTCCTGGGGAAGAAGCGGGTTTCATCGATCCGACAACAGGAGAATATCGCGCTATTCCTTTAGAGGTGAAAATTGCCGAGGAAGCCACGCCGATTTATGAGTTTACCCTAGAAGCCCTTGGCTTGTATTTAACGCCTCCCGTGCTGCCTTTTAATGCCTACGGCGCGATCGCCTTGGGTCATCCGGCGGACGATTCTAATGGGGGTTCGTCGCAAATTTTCTTTTTCCTCTACGATAGCGAACTTACTCCTCCAGGTTTTAATCTTCTCGATGGACGCTATTCGGTCTTTGGCTATGTCGTCAAAGGAAAAGAGGTGTTGGAAGGCTTAAAAGCGGGCGATCGCATTATTTCGGCAACTGTTACCGCCGGCAGGGAAAATTTACAGCAACCCTCTTAATTATCAAGATTTCATGACTTCTGCCTCGATCGCGGTGGGAAATTTGGGAGAACAGAAACTCTTGCAATTGGTGCAGGGGTTCTGCAATTCTGATGTCGTGGGAGACGATGGCGCAATTGTCTCTCTCCTGGGCGATCGCGATCTGGTGGTAACAACGGATGTTCTTGTCGATGGGGTCCATTTTAGCGATCGCACTACTTCCCCTTTTGATGTGGGTTGGCGATCGGCGGCGGCAAATTTATCGGATTTGGCGGCGATGGGGGCTTCTCCTCTCGGTTTAACTATTGGTTTGAGTTTGCCTCCCCAAACCCCGGTTGCTTGGGTTGAAGGGTTTTATCAGGGGTTTACCGCTTGTCTTCAGCCTTACGAAACTTCTATTATTGGCGGCGATCTCTGTCGCTCTCCGGTGCTGACTGTTGCAGTCACGGCGCTCGGTCAAGTCTCCCCCCCCAGGGCAATTCGCCGCTCTGTAGCGCGATCGGGAGATGCCATTGTTATTACGGGAGAACACGGTAAATCGAGGGCTGGTTTAGCACTGCTGCTCGATCCGGCGATCGGGCATTCTCTGCCCCTAGAAATGCGCGAAAATTTAATTCAGGCACACCAGCGTCCTCTGCCGCGTTTGGACGTATTGCCGCACCTGCAAACTATCTCTGCTGCAATTCCTGTTGCGGGGATGGATAGTAGCGATGGACTGGCCGATGCGATCGTGCAGATTTGTCGCGAGAGTGGGGTGGGTGCTGCGATCGATCTAGCAGCTTTACCCATTCCCCTAGGGTTGAATCTTCTCGTTTCTCCAGACAAAGCCCGAGATTGGGTTTTCTTTGGAGGAGAAGATTTTGAGTTAGTCTTGTGTTTGCCTCCACCTTTGGCAAGCTCTCTGGTGCATCAATTAGGAGGAGAAGCGAGAATTATTGGTAAAATTACCTCAGAATTAGTAGTGCAGGCGATCGCGCCCCAAGGCATCGAGCCAGCTTTGATTTTGACTTTAGAAAGTAGCTTTCAACATTTTTAAATCCCGATCGCCAATGGCGATCGGGATTTATTTAAGTCATTTGACATCTCCCCGCTTTAAAAAGACGGGGATTCTGTGGTTAATCCACCGAAAGCGGGTTAAAACCGCGCTTGCTCCAAGCCTGTCAACAGACTC
>NZ_JACSWA010000028.1 GCF_016888125.1 Spirulina sp. CCY15215 | reverse complement strand
ACGGAGACAACAACTACAGCACCTTAATCGGTAGCCCGACAAGTTTAATATTTGACCAGAATAACCCCAGTTGGATCGTCAACGAAGCCGATCTAGCGGTACCCACTGGAGAAAGTCTCTGGATGGTAGGAGGGGGAATCATCTCAACAGGAACCGTAGCCACCGAAAACGGTAACATCACCCTCGCCGCTATTCCAGGTAAAAGTCAAGTTC
>NZ_JACSWA010000279.1 GCF_016888125.1 Spirulina sp. CCY15215 | reverse complement strand
TCTCTCGGAACAGTCGCACCTTGCCCCAAGAGATTATCATAGTTAACCTAGAGCCAAACTAAGGAGTAAAACTTATGCTACAAAACTATCGTCAACAGGCCGCAGACCGCGCTAAACTGGGCATTCCTCCCTTACCCTTAAATGCCGCGCAAACTTCAGAACTTTGCGAAATGCTGAAAAATCCCCCCGAAGCGGAAAAAGAAGAATTACTAATGTTATTGCGCGATCGCATTCCTCCCGGTGTCGATGAAGC
>NZ_JACSWA010000278.1 GCF_016888125.1 Spirulina sp. CCY15215 | reverse complement strand
AGGAGGCTCGAAAGAGCAAAAACGCTATGCGTACAGGGTTGTTTAGTTAGATACAGTAATTGTCCTGTTAAAAGTGCAATACAAAGGCACCCTAATTGAACAACTCCAAGGCGGTAGCGAAACTAATATAAAGCCGTCCTATAAGGACGGGGTTTCTACCCATTTTTTCTGATGAAAGGTTAATTCTTCGATACGTTAAAAATCCCCTGTCAAAATCAAAAATTCTGACAGGGAATTTATTTTGGTTTATTTGATAAACTAAAACAAAAGAAAAATTTTGTTCGCGGAAAGAAAAACAATGTTAGACGAAAACGCCAAGAAAACCATGTTACTAAAAATTCCCCACGCGCTATACATCTGTGGGGTTAAAGATGGAGAAGAACTCAACGGATTTACAGCCAGTTGGGTAATGCAAGGCTCTTTCAAACCGCCTTTAGTGATTAATTGCGTGCGGCAAGATTCCGGTTCTCATGCCATGCTGAAAAAGAGCGGTGTATTCACATTGAGCTTTCTTGACGAAGGACAAAAAGACTTAGCCGCGAAATTTTTTAAACCCCAAAGTCGTGTTGGCAATAAATTAGCAGATATTGATTTTACTCTCGGTGAGAAAACCGGATGTCCCATCATCACAGATTCATTAGGATATCTAGAATGCCGCGTCATCGGTAGCGTTGATGAAGGAGATCATACTGTTTTTGTCGGAGAGGCGATCGGTGCGGGAATTTATCGCGATGGTAAACCTTTATTGCTTGAAAATACAGGTTGGCAATATGGAGGATGATCTACAGTTACCGATCGCCAGTCACTCGTTATAAATTTATCTTTGGAAATTATGCCCTTAATAAAAGTTCAATCTACTGAATCTCCCGATGCTGAAAAAGTTAAAATTTTGCTCAAAAGTTTGTCGGAGAAATTAGCACAACATTTGGGCAAACCAGAAAGTTATGTCATGACGGCTTTTGAAGGAAATGTTCCTATGACTTTTGCGGGGAGTCCCGATCGCGTCTGTTTTCTAGAAATCAAAAGCATTGGCACCATGAAGCCGGAACAAACCAAAGCCATGAGCCAAGATTTTTGTCATACTATTAGTCAAGATTTAGGTGTTCCAGGCGATCGTATTTACATTGAATTTGCCGATGCAGAACGCCATCTGTGGGGCTGGAAAGGAACAACTTTTTAGGATTCATCAAGTAATCTCTGGAGAAATTCAACGAGAGGAGGAAGGTTAAGCTGAATAGTTTTCCAAACCAGACGGAGATTAATTTGGAAATACTCATGAGCGATTACATTACGCATATCAGACATATCTCGCCAAGGTAGATCGGGGGCAAGAGCTTGAATTGAGTTTGGAATACTGTTAGCAGCTTCACCTATAATAATGAAGTTGTACAGCACTGCTTTTTGCAGTAATGAGTTCTGGCGAAATTCTTCATAGCTACAGGCTTCTGTCTGCTCTTGGATTTCTGCGATCGCATTGAGAATATCCCAAACCCGTAATTTCCAATCTCTAGAAGACATGAATTGCTTCCTCAAGAATCGGTTGGCGAAGATGTTCCCGGAGTGCTTCTACTGTTCCCAGATCGATTGAACAATTCAGTTGTTCTTCGAGATAGCGACGGAGGCGAAACAACTCAAATAAACCGCAATTTTCAGATAAGTCTACCAACAAATCTAGATCGCTATTTGCATGAGCCTCATTCCGAGCAACTGAACCAAACAAAGAAAGCGATCGCGCCCCCATATTTTGTAATATCTTTTGTTCTTGTTGGAGTCGCTGAATAATCTCTGAAGTATTCATAATTGACACGCTCTAGTATTTTTTGGCGTTGGAGAATGCCTAATGTTTAAAGAGGAACTGGCACTTTGTTGAATTTCAAGTAATGCAAGAGCAAGCGAATGGAATACTCGAGCATCGTTAAGGATTTCGAGTAACTGAAATCCCATCCGTCTACACGGTGGGATAGTTCATAGTGATTCAGAAACCGTTCAAGATACAGTCTCCGGCAAATTAGTTTGTAGTTTTAGGCAATTTCGTTCGCCATTGACCTGCAATTGGTATTCAACCTTATCCATGAGCCTTTTCATAATTAACCAACCATAACCACCCTCCTGCTTTCGTTCGGGAACTGGAGCCGAATAGGTATCAAGATCGTAGCCATTACCAACATCCCAAATTTCCAAAGCCAAGTCTCGATTTTTCAGTTCGAGGCGCAGCAAAATAGGAATTTGCGCTTGTTCTTTATGAGCGTGGCGCACGACATTAGAATATGCCTCCACCAACGCTAGGCGCAGGCGGCTGGACTGGCGCGGCCAATCCACTGAATCACCGAGTTCCAGTTCCAAACAGTCAAGCAACCAGCGCTCGACTACTGTTAAAAACTTAAGATCGCTCGGAATTTGTAGTTCCGTCTTCATTAACTACAAAACCTCCAAAGATAGCATGGTTTGATCGTCTTCCTGAACTTGGGTGGTACATTGACGAAAGCGCTCTAACAAGCTGGTGAGATCGAAAGCTGACGATTCTTCCAGAATCAATTGCCAAAGACCGTCCTGATTGAGCATTGTATTCGTTTCTGACGCGCTCGGGGAATCCTCTCGCGTCACGGTTGCTTCTGTAATACCATCACTGGTTAACAAAAAAATATCTCCTGAGCTTAAGGTTATCTCACCGGCTTGTCCTTTCCAAACGGGCAAAATACCGACAGGCACGCCTCTCGCTTTTAAATAATTGGGTTCAAGACCATTAGCCTGTCCCGCTTCTGCTTGTTGAATGCTGGTTTGATGATTCCAAACCATCGGGTAGATATGACCAGAATTGGCATAATTCAAGCACCTTGTTTCTGGACTATAGCGGGCGATCACCATCGTAATAAAACAATTCGTGCTAAATAAATCGTCATTCATGGTTTGGTTGAGATTTCCTACACCACATGAGGATCGGGAGAGGCTTCTTGGGAGAGTTCCCGACGCAAAATTGAAATGGCACTGGTCATAAACAATGCAGCCGGAACTCCTTTTCCGGAAACATCTCCCACCGCTAACCAAATATCTCCTTGAGGATGAACGTAAACCTCAAAGAAATCTCCTCCTACTTCTCGAGCTGGATAGCAACTGGCCTGAACTTTTACGTTTCCTGTATCTCCCCAACTCTGACGCAACAAATTGTGCTGAATTTGTCTGGCGACTTCTAACTCAGCCCGCATTTTCTCGGCTTGTTGTTGAGTGCGTTGATAGAGTTTGGCTTGGGAAACCGCTAAAGCTGCCTGTTCGACGACGGATTTCAAGAGATTGATATCATCTTCAATCCAAGGGGTTGCCTCTCGATCTTGAGTGAGATAAAGGACGGCAAGGAGGTCTTGTTGAACCGTGAGAGGAACTGCTAATTGCAGGGCGGCATCTTCCTCTGATGAAACCTGTACTTGAGTATTACGAGTTTCGAGGACGCGATCAAGTAATGATGGCATCTCGGGGGGGAAACTGAATTCCACCTTTGATTCCACACTGCGATCGCCTTCCGGGATTTGATAAGGGAAAGAATCGACACTGAAGTGATCGCCTTCAACGGGTCTGAGAACCCCGGCTGCGGCCTCAAAATTTTCCGCAATCGTTTTGACGATCGCCTGTAACATATCTTTGTAATCCAAAGATTCGCGAATAGTCCGCGTAACGACGTTGAGAATTTCTTCTCGTCTCAGGGCGCGGCGCAGTTCGTTTGTTCTTTTCTTGAGAACTTTATAGGTCTCGGAGGCTTGTTGGACGACGATTTTGAGATTTTCTGGATTCCAAGGTTTGGTGATGTACTTAAATACCTTGCCAGAGTTAATGGCATCGACTAAATCTTCTACATCGGTATAACCCGTCAGGAGAATGCGAATGGTTTCGGGAAAGCGATCGACGGTTTTACTTAAAAATTCCGTCCCGTTCATGATTGGCATTCGCTGGTCAGAGATAATAATGGCCATTTCCCCCTCTTTTTCCAAAGTTTCTAGAGCGCTTAAAGCGCCATCTGCTTTGAAAACTTTAAAGTCCCGCCGGAATGTACGATATAGTAAGTCTAGATTGTCGGGTTCATCGTCCACCACCATCAGTTTCAGTTTCTGGGAACTTACCTGACTCATTAACTTTCTCCGGTTGGATTATAAAAAGAAGGGAAAAAGAAAAAGGAAATTGGAGATTCTGGGGGGAGTTACTAAAAGAGTTACTATCCGGTTGGTTTTGGTGATAGGAATTAATTCTTTGTAATCCTTATCGAGATCGAACCGTCTCCTTGATACTGGGAAGACACTTGATGAACACCCCATACTTTTCAGACTATACCATCTTTTGCACCTCTCTCGAACAATGAACAATTAGCCACAAACAATTCATGAATCGTTTATAGTTTAACAATACCAGAACGCAAGGCTTGTACGGCGGCTTGGGTGCGATCGTTAGCACAAAGTTTATTGAGGATATTGCGAACGTGAGTTTTCACGGTGCCAACGGTAATATAGAGGGCTTTGGCAATTTCGGCATTGCTGTAGCCTTCCACGATCAGTTGCAGAACTTCAAGTTCGCGTTCGGTGAGATAATAATTCTCGGTCCGAGAGGAGTTTGAGGCAGAATGTGACGCAAAATGTGACCTCACAGAATTAGAATTGCGGGCGCAGGAGAGGACAATTCTGGCGATCGCCGGATCTATCCAAGCATTACCTTGATGAGTTGTTTTAATGGCATCGAGAAGCCATTCTAGTTTTGTATCTTTCATACAATAGGAATCTGCTCCTGCTGCAAAGGCAGTCATGACAGCTTCTTCGTTATCCTGTAGGGTCAAAATCAGGATTTTAGTCGCGATCGGCGTAGCTTTTAACTGACGGGTCAGTTCAATACCATCGAGATCCGGTAGACCAATATCAACGATCGCCACATCGGGGACAAGATTCTGCACCAACTGCAAGCCCTCCTTCCCCTTGGTGGCTTCCCCGATACAATCGACTTCACTGCGTTCTTGTAATGCTGTTTTCAAAGCCATGCGGGTAAGATCGTGGTCTTCAATCAAGACGACTCGAATGTGATTCATATCTGTAATTCAGATGCTTATTTTTCCCTACCAATCTTTTGACACTCCCTACTCTCAAGAGATGAAGCAGCCAATTCCCACAATTTTATCGTATATATCCTAAAATTCCAGAATGCTTTTGCGCCGATGTTGCCAGAATGGTAACGACACGACTCCCACCCCGATCGCTTCTGTAAGCTAAATTTATGCAGTCCCGCAGTCCCCAACTCCACCGACACCAACAAACTTTGTGGCAAGATTTAACCCTTGCGGCATCCCCCAAGGTCGGTCAACTCGACAATATTAAAACCCACCTCGATCTGGTTTTACTGGCGTTAGAAGCCCTCCTAGGCATTGGTTCTGATGCTATGCTCAAAACGGCCCAAGAATTGGGCTTGGAATCTGACATCGGCGATCGCGTCGGTTTATGGCGTTTGCGTCAATCTAATCCTTTACGAAAAAGTTCGGGGGGACGAAAAAAGTTAGATGTAGAAGAAGCGCGATCGTTGGTTTTAATTATCTGTCGTCTGGCACAACAGCATCAAGAGTTGGTTCGTCGTGCCGTGACTTTGCTCGAGCAAATGGTACAGGACGAACGCCCTCCCTATCAAGCCGCACTTTTAGGAGATTATTTAGACAATTTTTCTAATGCTTATCAAGAACGCATGAGAGAAAATGCAGCAGTTTCTAGCGAAGAACTTGAGAATCTTGCCTGCAAATTTTTAATCGATTTGCTCTTCTACAGTGGGGCAAATGGTCATCGCCGCTTATGGTTAGCCCTTATCAGTTAACAATTATTAATTATTTTCATCCCCCATCATTCATCTCTACCATGATTACCCGCCGCTATACTCCCCCGACTTGTACTTTAGAGATTTTTGCCAAGCGATCGCCTCTGGCTCGTTTTTGGGGGAATTCCCTCGTTAACGAGTTACGTTTTGAATTGCGCTTCGACGATCCCAGAAATATTCAGAAAGACTCTCCCATCGCTTGTGGCGATCGCCAACAGTTAGATCTTTTGTGCGATTTAGTCACCACCTACGTTCAAGATTTTTTACTCCTATCTTCGACTCGCAATTTTCCCCTTCTCGCCGTTGACACTTTGACCGCCGAAAAGTCCCCTCTTCCCCCCGAGGATAATGCCTCTCCTGCACCTTCTTTGCCTTATCTTCAACCCAAAGGACTACTCTTCCACGAACTCACCCTCGGGGAATTGGCTGAGTCGAATGCAGAGGCGATCGTGCCGTTGAGTGCAAGCCAACTTTTCGATCTGGCCACAGCCCTTGACGAGTACAGTGCGGAGATCGATCGCCTCCCTCAATTGGCTCGTCAGTCTGCAACTCCGATGATTCCAGTTTGGGTAAAAGTTGCCGCCGGACTGGTGATTACCCTGGGACTGGCAACGGCGATCGCCCGACTCAGCCAACAACCGCAAAGTCAAATTGCCTCAACTTCATCTCCAAAGCAAGATTCCCTCGCCACCTCTCCCCTAGAACCTTTACCGTCCCTCCCAGAACCCTTACTCCCTCCCAATCCTACCTTTCCTAACGATCTCTCCCAACGCGGTCAAGTGACTCCTCCCCCGTCTGTAACTACCCCCATCCCCTCAGAAGCCCCCTTTGTTATCCCCAGACCCGCCCCCCCTCCCAATAGAAGCAATTCCTCAAGTTCCTCCTCACCTCCACCCTCCCCAAAGGAAAAGGAAAACAATGATTTCCCCCTAGTACCGCCCAAAGCCACGCCAACCCTGCCGGATCTACCCGCCATCACCTCAGAACGATCTCAGAACAACTCCTCTTTAGAAAACAACCCCTTTGCCGATAATTCCCCCACTACTCCTGTCGAACCGTCGCGATCGCCCAATCAATCAGAAACCCCAGCAGCAGCCTCTCCCCCTCCTGTTGTTGCTCGTTCTGTTCCTAGTCCAAACAGCAGCCGCGATCGCGCCCCCTCTCCCTTTGAATCCTTAGAAGGCAGAACCAGTAATCCAGAGCAAATTGCGCCCCCCCAAGTCTCTCAAGTCCAAGGCTATTTCCAACAACGGTGGCAACCCCCAGAAAACCTAAGCGAAACCTTAGAATATCGCCTGTACTTGGACAGAGATGGTTCTCTCGAACGCATTATCCCCCTAGGAGAAGCCGCACGAAGCTATCTCAACCGCACCCCTATGCCCCAACTGGGCAAACCCTTTGTTGCCCCCTCCTCAAATCTTCAAACCCTACAAATGCGTTTGGTTTTGGAAACAGATGGTTCAGTACAAACCCTTTTGGAATCCTCAGATCGTTGAAGAAAAAACCATAAATGAGAAAAAGAGATGAGAAAAAGAGATGAGAAAAAGACTTTCTCTGGTCTATTTTTCACTATTTTTCATAAAAATTAACAAAAATTTACCCTCCTGCTCAATTAATCCCCCAAATCCAGAGAACTCATTGAGGATTAATTGAGTTTTAGTGTCTAGAAAACGAATTAGCGTAGAAAACTACTCATTAGCCAGAAAATTAGGAAAGTTAGTAATTGGGCAAACTCCACCGGAGAACTACCCCCATTGTCAACAGGAGAACTCACCAAGCCCGATAGAAGCCCCCCAATAATCAATCCCATGAAGAATCCAGCCAATGTCATCAAGAAAGCACGGCCAAAGCGATTTTCCTTGCGATTGAGAAAATAAAGATTGACACAAAACCCTAATCCAAGGACTAGAGGGCTTAAGGTCGAATTCTCATTCGAGTTTAACAAGGTCAAAATCGCCAAACCCAAAAATATCAGAGCCGGCCAAAGAATATCCGATCGCGATGGCGTATCGATAAATTGCTGCATCCAACCCGTAGAAGCCGTTGGCGTATTCAACGCGACAGGGGATGGAGCTTCTACCTTCCGCTCCGGAAAGCGAATGCGCTCGGGTACCTTAATTTTGCCCTCTTGACGCATTTTCAAGCGATCCATGATAATCGCATCATAAGCAGCCTCAATGGTTTGCACTTGTTTGCTGTCATTTTCGTATTGCTGACCCAAACGACTTCTAGCCTCTTGAATTTCTTCAAAAGACGCGTCCCGCGTTAACCCTAGAGTTTCATAGGCATTTTGTTCGCTCATCAAACAACCTCCACAATAGTCCCATCTTTGCCTTTGGTTGCTGCAAATTCTACACTGGTTAATAAGTGTTTCAGAGTTAACCCTTTGCTGCACTCCCTCATAAAGCTAGTGTAGCTTGACATCGAGAGGGTGGTAAACTGGCTCGCCAGTTCCAACCAGTCAATTGCCGATTGGATGTCAATATATCGAGCATGACCTAATCTATTTAGAGTAATCTATCAGTGTCTCTATTGTTCAGGACTTACGCAGCTAGGGAGCGAGACGCTCCCACTACGGTATTCTCTTGCTATGGTAGTGCGGGCATCTTGCCCGTTAATGAGTAAGTCCTATTGTTGTCTAGAATGCTGTTGTCTAGAATACCAAGGACACTCTTGGGTTAATCGACCTTAAATTAAGTCATAATATCTAGTTTTTTAATTTTTTCAAAGAAAAACTATGGCTACGGACTCTGCCAAAATTCTTGTTGTGGATGATGACCCAGCTATCCGAAACCTCGTTGAGCGATTTCTCTCTCAAAAAAAGTATCAAGTGGAATCGGCGGCTGATGGCAAGTCTGCCTTGGTCGCGTTTGACAGCTTTAACCCCGATCTGGTGATTCTCGATGTGAATTTGCCCGATGCTCTCGGCTATAATCTCTGCGAGCAAATGCAAAGCCGAACGGATGTCTTTGTTTTAATGCTTACCAGTCGTAATGATACGGAAGATAAGGCGATCGGCTTTAGGAAAGGAGCCGATGACTATTTAACAAAACCGTTTGATTTGCAAGAACTCGAATTTCGGGTCGGGGCGATCCTCAAGCGCAAGCGCGTGGTGGCAACCCCGCCGGAAAAAGAAATTATTGAGTTTGGTTATTTAGCGATCGATCCTCAGCGCAGAGAAGTTAAAGTGAGCGGCCAACTGGTCTCATTTACTTCACTAGAGTTCGATCTGCTCTATTACCTTGCGTCTCATCCCAATGAAGCCTTAAGTCGCCCAACTTTAATTAAAGATGTTTGGGATTATGACGATATGGTGGGAGATCAAAGGGTGGTGGACGTACACATCGGACAAATTCGCAAAAAAATCGAAAACGATTCTGCCCAGCCTTCTCTGATTAAGACGATTCGCGGTTATGGCTATCGTTTTGAACTGCCAGAATTGTAACTTGCTTGCCGATCGCATTTCTGGGCGATCGCCAGTAAATCTCACTTAAACTTGAGGAGATTCGGATTCTGGATGCTGGGTAGTCGCTTCTACCTTGGGATTCATCTCGTTTGATTCTTGGGGTTCTAACTGAGCATTCATTTTTACGGTATCTTCAATTTGTTGTGCTTCTCGCTTAAATTCATTTTGAAATTCATTGGATGCTTCTTGGAATCCGCGAATCGCTTTGCCGAGACTGCGCCCGATTTCTGGTAATTTCTTCGGCCCGAAAATGAGTAGGGCAACAACCAAAATTAGTACCATTTCCGGTAAACCAATGCCAAAAACATTCATGATAAAACTCCCGTTCCTCAAGTTTGCGTCTTTAATTTTTACACAATAAAAAACCCGGCGAACCGGGTGCGATCGCTCTAACTGGAAAAATCACAAGAAGAGAAGCCTCTGCTTAACTCTAGCGTCCCATTCTAGCTACCTAAACTTCTCCAATCAACATTCACGCCATTGAGAACGAGATCGGAGTTGTAAATCTGCAAAATAATTAACAAGAACACGAAAAATAACAGCATGAAAACTGCCATAAGGGAAGTTGTTCCCCAACCGGGAGCAACTTTTCCGTACTCGGCGTTTAAGGGCCTTAGCCGATCGCCCAACCACGTGCGCTGTGCCATAATCTCAAAAATGAATAGTCAAAAATGAATGAAAGTGACATTTTGTTAATGTCTCGTAATATTATAGAGCTATCGGTCTCATCTTCAAACTTAAAAAATGGAACCCGCAACAGTTTTTATTATTGGCATTGGTATTTTATTGCTGGCTGTGACGGCATATTCGATCTATATGTCTTTTGGCGCACCTTCGGCGGAATTACTCGATCCCTTTGACGAACACGAAGATTAAAGTTAGTCTCACTGAATTTTAATTACTTTTGTTAGTTTGTCACCCACTAAATTTAAAGAACACCATTCAAGGAATTTTAATATGGAACGTCGTATATTTTTGCGCTGGTTTGGTACTGGAATACTGGCAACCTCTTTGCCTGTGGCGATCGCGGCTTGTTTTTCTGAGGATTCTTCAGAAGAGAGTTCTTCTTCAAGCAGTGAAACAAGTTCAGAAACAGCGAGTCAAAGTCAACCCGATGCAGATGGATTTGTGCTGGTGGGAACAGTCGCCGCACTCAATCAAGATGGCTATATTACCGATAAAAAATTGGAGGCGATCGTTGTTCGTAATCCAGATGAGACTCTCTCTGCCGTGAATATAAAATGTACTCACAAACAATGTGATGTTGAGTGGAGAGCCAGTGATGCTAATTTAGCCTGTCCTTGTCACGGCTCTAAATTTGCCACAGATGGAAAAGTGATTGAGGGTCCCGCAGAAACTGCTCTCGCCAGTTATGAAATTAAGGAGGAGGGTGATTCTATTTGGGTAAAAACGAGTTAATTAAGTTGAGCGAATTACGCCGCTTGGATGTATCCCTTTCTACCAAACCGATCGCCTAAATCCGCTAGAGTCTTGGGGGAATGGAATAATGCGATTTTACGATAGACTCTATGCGGATTGAGCAATTGCAGGCATTTTTAGCCGTAGCGGAGGCCGGAAACTTCGGACAAGCAGCGAAACAGTGCGGTATCACCCAATCCACTATCAGTCGCCAAATACAGGCTCTTGAAAGCGAATTAGGTTTGCCTCTGTTTCATCGTACCGCCCGCGTTAAATTGACGATCGCAGGGGACCAATTACTATCGAGGGCTAAACGGATCTGTTTGGAGTGGAATAATATCAACCGAGAACTGGGAGAATTGCGAGATGGCAAACAACCGGAACTTTGTGTCGCCGCTATTCATTCCGCTTGCGGCCATTATTTACCGCCGATCCTGCAACAATTTTGCCGAGACTATCCTGAAGTGCAGTTGCGAGTTACGGCTTTGGGTAGCGATCGCGCCCTGAAGGTTTTGCGGGATAATTTGGTTGACGTAGCGATCGTGATGAACAATCAATTTTTAACAGCTTCCCCAGAAACGATTGTAGAGCATCTGTATCAAGAACCCGTACAAATCTTAATGGCCGCCCATCATCCCCTTTCCCAATACGATCGCGTCCCTTGGTCAAAATTAATCGGCTATCCTCAAGTGGTTTTTAAGGACGGGTATGGGATGCAGCGCTTAGTTCAAGAGCGTTTCGAGAAATTGGGTGCAACCCTGCAAGTCATGATGGAACTGAACACCCTCGATGCTTTTCGCGGTGTTGTCCGACAAGGAGACGCGATCGCGCTACTTCCCCAGGGCGCACTCGTCGAAGCCAAAAACGATCCCTCCCTTGCCATCCGTAGTATTGCTGCTTCTAATGCCCTCGGTGGTAGTGTTGAAGATAGCAATTTAACCCGTCAAGTCGTTCTCGTTACCACCTGCGATCGCCTTCTCATCCCTCCCATCCAACATTTTTGCAACTTAGTCCGTCAAACCCTACAAAAAGAACCCCAGAAAAAAGAAGAATATATTGCTTAATTCTCCTGAATCGTAAAAAGCAGGAGAAAATGGGAAAATACTGTTCCCTATTCTCTATTTCTTGTTTCCTATTCCCTTATGAGTAATGCCTTTCGAGAACTGCTGAAAAAAATAGGTAGCGGTCCCCATACGGGTAAAGATTTAACCCGAGCAGAAGCCGCCCAAGCGACTGAGGCAATTTTGACCCAAGAGGCAACTCCGGCTCAAATTGGCGCATTTTTAATCGCCCATCGTATCAAACGCCCCACTAGCGAAGAATTAGCCGGGATGCTTGATACTTATGATCAATTGGGAATGCGCTTAAAATCTTGGCCGAATGCTCCCACCGTGACGATTATGGGTACGCCTTACGATGGGCGATCGCGTCATGCTCCGGTAACGGTTCTCACTGCCCTCATTTTGTCAGCAGCCGGGGTTCCCGTCATTCAACATGGAGGAGATGTCATGCCGACAAAATACGGCATTCCCCTCAAAGACATTTGGCAAGGATTAGGTGCGGATTTTACGCAACTTTCCCTCCCACAAGTCCAAAACCTCTTAGAAAAAACGGGAATCGGTTTTCTTTATCTTCCTCAACAATTTCCCCTTGCTCAAGGATTAGTGACCTATCGCGATCAAATTGGCAAGCGTCCTCCTTTTGCAACAGTAGAGCTAATTTGGCCGCCCTATCAAGGGGAATTTCACCTGGCTGCGGGGTTTGTTCATCCTCCGACGGAACAGTTTATGCAGGGTGCTTTGGGGTTGCGGGGGGTGAAAAATTACACCTTAATTAAAGGTTTGGAAGGGAGTTGCGATCTACCGCGCGATCGCACGACGATTATTTCTGTTTACAACCCAGATAATCCGGAAATTCAGCGTTTAAAACTCAACGCTAAAGATTACAATTTGGGAGGAAAAGAGGTGCCTTTGACCTCCGAAACGCAACTTTTCGCCCAAATGCAGGGGCTTTTACAAGGACAAGCATTGGAGTTATTGCCCGCAGTTCTCTGGAATGGGGGGTTTTATCTTTGGCGTTGCGGAATCTGCGAAGATTTAGAGACAGCAATAGGAAGAGCAGAATCTTTGTTAACTTCAGGACAAGTGAGCCAGAAATTAGAAGAGATTAAAAAGGCGATCGCTTAGAGGAATGCGATCGCCCTTATAAAAAAATAATGTTGTGAACTACAAATTCGCCGGATCGATTCCTAATTCCCGCAATTGTGCTGCTAATTGTTCGGCGCGTTGTTCCGCCAAACTAGCCCTTTCTTCCGCCGAATTAGCCCTTTCCTCCGCCGAATTAGCCCTCTCTTCGGCGGCGGCGGCCATTTCTTCAGGTAGGGGAATTAACGCCCCTTCTAGGGTCATCCAGCGTACCCACAGGCGATCGAGTCCTTGATAAGAGCCTTGCCACAAACCAAAACTCAACTCCAGTTCGGGAATAGCTAAACGCCCATTAGTGAGGGAGACAGGTTCGTAATGACCGCCAACCAAATGAAACGCTTGCAATTCGCTGGTATAACGACTGAAAACGAAATAATAGGGAATTCGCAAAATTTGCTCGTAAACTTGCCATTTTGTGGGAGGGGCTTTCGATCGCCTTGAAGTGCGTCCCAAGTCTTCATTTTCTGTACCAGGAGACAGGAGTTCAAGGGCTACAAAAGGATTGGCTTCTTCTTGCCAGCAGACATAACTCAGGCGCAAATCTCGTTCTTCATAGAGTCGGGGAACACCCACGACTCCAAACCAATCTGGACGCTTGTACCAACGTAGCTGGATGGGATCGTAGTAAAGATAAAGGTCTGTGGCTGAAAAAACGCGGTTCGCATCCCAATTGGGGGGTTTAAAGGTTAAAAGCAGCATTTGGGGCTGCCAAATATGAAATTCGTCTGGCAAACCAGGATCCTCCGGATTTTCACTGGGTAAATCGTACATAGTCGGCAGGGTTTGCCGGGGAGACAAGGGGGGATCGGTTTGGATGGGACGCTTAAAGGTTGAAGTCATTTCTAGATACAATGAATTCGGTTTTGGGCGGTTGAATGCAGGATTTTTGTGCAGTTTTATTAATCCTTGATAAACCATTGGTAAGCGCAGTAGCCGAGAGTGCCGACGATCGCCAGTACAATCAAAGAAGTCAACAGGTGTAAAACACCGCTAACGACGGACAAGGCAAAACCGCTTGCCACCAGGGCAACGACGATTTTTCCGGCAGGAGGTAGGGCATTGAAGCCATTTTTGAGGGTTGTCGCTACGCCATCGAAGTTTAATGAATTCGAGGTTGGGTAATTTGGCTGAATTTCGGGTTCGACAGCCGTATTCGTTTCGGTCTTACTTGCGGCTCGATCTAGCTCTCTCTCTAGTTCTTGTAGTTTTTGTTCTAAATCGCGATTGTTGGGAGAGTTCATAGGAATATCAGTGGAATATCAGGTTTACGAATTTGGCGATCGCTACAGGAAAATATTAGCGACTATACTTATTATCAAATAAAAAATTGCAGTTGGACGAGTTTGTACTCAATCTAGCCAATTGAAGGACAGTACCATCCTAACCGGAAAATAAGCCTTTCCGCGTCATAATTAGGTATGAGACGAATTTTGAGGATAAAAATCATGCTACAGATCAAATCATTGCTTAAAACTCTATTTTCAACGGCGATCGCGGTTAGCTTTCTCCATGCTGGGGCAACGCTTGCGGAAACTATCGCCATTAGACCTCAATCCGGTTATAACAAGACCTTAAACGGGCTATCGGGAGGTAATGTCAACACCAATGATTGCGGTTTTATTAGTAATAGCCCCAATCATGTCATTACCCTCGATACGGATATTGATTCGATGGAAATTAAAATTAATGTAGCAGGGGGCGAACCTACTCTTTTAATTGAAGGTCCTGATGGTCGTTTTTGTACTCGTGCCATCAATGGAGAAGCTAATATTACTGGATATTGGCCGGCTGGAGAATATACGATTATTGTTGGCGATCGCCTGGGTGCCAATAGCCAATTCAACTATACTCTTTCAATCCGTCAGTAACTGGCGCACTCTCTGTTGATAAAGGCTAGACTCTCTACTGAATCAAGCGACCCATTGCTGTTGAGCAAAACGCAACCCAAATAAGAACAGTAACAAGGCAAAAAAGACTGTGACAAGATAACCCCAACGTGGATATTTTTGGAAAACGATTCCCAAGGCGATCGAGGTAGAGATAATCCCGTAAACGTAGCGTTCTGCTGAAGTCGTTCGACCCGAACTAAAGATGATACAGAAACTAAAAAAAGCATAGATTAGCGCGATCGCGGGGATTTTTTTGCGGGTATGCCAAAGCACATAAATTCCCCCCAAAACCATCACAGTATTGAGAAAAGGATCTCCAGCGATTAACCATAAAGCCAAGAATAATAAACTGAAGCCAATATCAACCCCGACAGCAGGAAGGCGATCGCGAAATTTCCCTAATAAGAAACCCAAAATACCAATCGTAATAATCATTAAAGGATGCCAAGGATCGATTAATATTCCTGCTTTCATATTGGCATGACCGAACAGAATTTGACCGAACATAATTAGCCATCCTTGACCAAAAAAATCTTGCTCGGGTTGCCAGGCTTTCTGCACTTTGAGAAAAGCTAATGGTTCATTAAATTGCAGCCAACAATATAAACTATATAAAATTAAACCACCACTGGCCAGAAAACTAGCAAGATAAGCTCGAAAAGGACGGCGTTTTCGCCATGAAGTCAGCAAAAAAGTAGGAACAATTGCTAACCCTGTGATGCGAGTTGCCGTTGCTAATATGCCCCAAAAAGCCGCTAAAAAATGACGCTGGCGATGGAATGCAGCCAAGGCCGCCGTACTGCATAATAAAAACAATCCTTCTGTATAAATTACTGTCCCAAAAAGCGAAAATGGACACCATGCTAAAACGACCGTTGACCATCGCGCGACACTTTTTCCTTGACAACTTTCTAGCCAATTGTAGAGAATAAATAACGCCCCTAAAAAAGCAAAACTATTCACCAGTGTTGCGGCTACATCAAATGGTAATCCCAAACACATCACCAGTTTTGTCAACAAGGGAAGTAAGGGAAAAAAAGCAACATTATAGCCCTGGCCATCGTTAACATAATGGTAGCCTTCCACCGCGATCGCATGATAAGCTGCACTATCCCAAGCAAAAAATACACCCCAACCTTGAGGGACGCTTCTAGCACCTTCTGGAACCGACAGTAAAGGCGCAATAAACACCATTGCGATAACAATTAGACTGCGACTGGTTAACCCCATTAAAAGTGGAAATAACCAGCGATCGCGCCGGAAAATTGTTGCAATTCCCAACTTTTTTTCCCTCTCCACCTCTTGCCTATTTTCCATTATGGATATTCTCGAAATTCTCAAAGAAGACTATAAACGCTTTCCTTGTCATCAAACTTATAGCATTTATGCGACCGATGTTTATTTCAAAGACCCCATCAATGAATTTCGGGGGCGCGATCGCTACCACAAAACGATTTCCTTTATGGCGCATTGGTTCAAAAATATGAACTTAGAACTGCACGAAATGACGCGATCGCACGATACCATCCAGACTCAATGGATCTTAAGCTGGACAACTCCCCTCCCTTGGCAACCCCGCATCACCATCCCTGGACGCAGCGAACTGCAACTCAACCCCGAAAACCTGATTATTTCTCACATAGACTACTGGCATATTTCTCGCCTTGACGTTCTCAAACAGCATTTTGTCTCGATTCCCGCGCCCTAAGTTAGAATAGCAAGGACTTCTTAGGTAGATCGGCTCATGCGCGTAATTTTGATGACAGGAAAAGGCGGCGTTGGAAAAACATCGGTTGCAGCAGCAACGGGGTTACGCTGTGCAGAATTGGGCTATAAAACCCTCGTCTTGAGTACCGATCCAGCCCACTCCCTCGCTGATAGTTTCGATCTGGAACTGGGACACGAGGCCAAACTCGTGCGATCGAACCTCTGGGGGGCGGAATTAGATGCACTAATGGAGTTAGAAGGCAATTGGGGGGCAGTTAAACGCTATATTACCCAAGTTTTACAGGCTAGGGGACTCGATGGCATACAAGCGGAGGAATTAGCCATTCTCCCCGGTATGGATGAGATATTTGGGTTAGTGCGAATGAAACGTCACTACGATGAGGGCAAATACGATATTTTAATTATTGATTCTGCACCGACGGGAACAGCATTAAGACTGCTGAGTATTCCAGAGGTAGGGGGTTGGTATATGAGAAGATTTTATAAGCCCTTACAAACAATGTCGGTTGCTTTGCGTCCTTTAGTTGAACCGATTTTTAAGCCCATTGCTGGATTTTCTCTACCGGATAAAGAGGTGATGGATGCTCCTTACGAATTCTACGAACAAATTGAAGAATTAGAGAAGATTTTAACCAATAATACACAAACTTCAGTGCGTTTGGTGACGAATCCCGAGAAGATGGTAATTAAGGAATCTTTACGCGCTCATGCCTATTTAAGTTTATATAATGTGGCCACAGATTTGATTATTGCCAATCGTATTATTCCCGAAGAAGTTAGCGATCCTTTTTTCAAACGTTGGAAGGAAAGTCAGGAAATTTATAGAAAGGAAATTCACGAAAATTTCCATCCTTTACCCGTAAAAGAAGTTCCTTTATATTCTGAGGAAATGTGTGGGCTTGAGGCATTAGAACGATTGAAAGAAACTTTATATGCAGATGAAGACCCATCACAAGTTTATTATCAAGAAAATACTATGCGTATTGTACAAGAAGGAGGATATTATAGTTTAGAACTATATTTACCCCGCATGACTAAAGATAAAATTCAGTTAAATAAAACTGGGGATGAATTAAATATTCGCATCGGTAATCATCGCCGCAATTTAGTTCTACCCCAAGCCCTAGCTGCGTTAAATCCGTCTGGGGCAAAAATGGAGTCAGATTATTTGAAAATTCGCTTTAGCACTTAATTTAACAAAGGCGAGATCAACCGAATGTCAACCATGCTAGTATTTGCGCCACGGTTAACGATAAGGCAATTTCTGGCAAAATTGGTAAAGTTTCATTTGAGGGCAGTCTCTGTTAGATTAGTTAGATTAACAGGATATCGTGTAGTTTTTTCGGGTGAGTTTTGCTCACCCTACTATTTAATTTCCCAAACAAATGCCCAAACCGCGAGCAGTTTTGACCAAGGTATCCTCGGGATCAACGGTGCGATAATCTTGAATGGCTTCGGCAATGGGAACACTAATAACTTGACTGTCCTGCCATGCTACCATTAAGTCCTCTTTTCCGTGATAAATCAAGTCTACCGCCGCAATGCCAAAAGCCGAGGCTAAAATGCGATCGATGGTAGAAGGGCGACCTCCCCGTTGAATGTGACCCAAAACCGTGACGCGGGTTTCTGCCCCCGTACATTTCGAGATACTATCGGCAACATATTGGCCGATTCCTCCCAAACGACATTCCCCAAATTGTTGTAGTTTTTGAATCGTGTCTCCCTCTTCAGTACAGACAGCTTCAGAGATAACAACAATGGAAAAATGAAAGCCCGCATTTTGCCGATCGCGGATTTTTTGGCAAACTAGATCGAGATTATAGGGGATTTCGGGAATGAGAATTACGTGAGCGCCCCCAGCAATACCCGCGCGGAGGGCAATATGTCCCGCATCTCGTCCCATCACTTCCAAGACCATGACGCGATCGTGACTGGCGGCGGTGAAGTGAAGGCGATCGAGGGCTTCGGTGGCAATATCAACGGCGGTACTAAAGCCAATGGAAAGCTGGGTATATCCCACATCATTATCAATGGTTTTGGGAATGCCGATGAGCTTAATGCCGCCTTGTTGGGCAATGCGTCGCAAAATAGCTAAACTGCCATCGCCGCCAATGCCGATCAGTGCTTCTAGCCCTAGTTGATGATAGCCTTCAATGATTTCTTCGGAACGATCTTTCAGGCTGCCATCGGGCATAGGAAAGGCAAAAGGGTTGCCTTTGTTAGTAGTTCCTAAAATCGTCCCGCCTTGAGTGAGAAGAGAATCGACTTTATGCAGCTTGAGGGGCATAACATTAGGAGGTCGGCTTAATAAGCCCATTGTTGACCCTTTGATGCCCAATACCTCCCAGCCATAATCTCCAATAGCACGGTTAACCACTGCCCGAATAACGGCATTTAAGCCAGCACAATCTCCGCCACTTGTGAGAATACCAATGCGTTTGGGTTCTCCCATCTCTGTTTTCCTCTTAATCATCAAACCGGAAGCAGAATTGAAACTTTAAATTCTACTTTCTTTTTCTTTTCCCCATAAATGGGGATTGATGGTTTTCTTTAGAGTATTTTGGACGAGCGATCGCCAAATTGCTAATTTTGTGGGATTGATTTTAGATTTCCGATGGCATGAGCTTTAGATGGAGGCTTTCGGAAAAGATATCTTTGGCGATCGCCTTCGAGATTGAGAGATGTAACAAACAGAGTAAACTGGAAGGATGGCTATATCTTCGAGCTTTGTCTTAATTTTGCGGATACCGGGGGGTGTCATTTTGGACTTCGGATTTTAACAGGGGTCAAATTCAGTTCTAGTCTGGGTTTGACCCTATTTTTGTGCGTCAGG
>NZ_JACSWA010000277.1 GCF_016888125.1 Spirulina sp. CCY15215 | reverse complement strand
GTTAATCCACCGAAAGCGGGTTAAAACCGCGCTTTCTCCAAGTCTGTCAACAGACTCCTACATCCCTTGGCTAAAAAATAGCTGTGGACTTACATTGAAATTATTGTAACACAAGACGGGTTAAAACCCGTTGCGTTCGATGTCCATTGATTAAAATCAATGGCTAACCCTCACTCTCTAGCTTTAGGTTTAGGAAACTGTCAAATTTATTCCCGATCTTTAGATTTTGCCCCTAAAAACTGCTTCTGCGGGTCCGGTCATGTAAACGCGCCCATTTTCCGCCGACCAGTGAATATCTAAACATCCTCCTGGCAGTTCGACGGTGGTTTGCCGATCGCATTTCCCGTTCAAAACTCCTGCAACTACTGTGGCACAAGCGCCCGTCCCGCAAGCGAGAGTCGCCCCCGCACCCCGTTCCCAAACCCGCATTTTTAGATAATTATGCTTAACAATTTCAATAAACTCGGTATTGGTTCGTTGGGGAAAAACGGGATGATGCTCGAATTGCGGACCGAGATCGGCGAGGGCGATCGCCTCGGCATCTTCGACAAAGGTAATGCAGTGGGGGTTGCCCATACTAACGCAAGTCACCGTCCAAATTTGTCCCCCCACTTCCAAGGGTTGGGCGATCGCCTTGCCATTGGCATCGGTTAAAGTCGTGGGAATTTCCTGCGCCAAGAGTTGCGGTTTCCCCATATCCACCCTAACCCGTCCTTCTTCCTCAATTTCTGGGGAAATCGTCCCAGCCAGGGTGTGAATGCGATAAGAATGTCCTGGGGTTTCTCCCCCCTCCAATTCCGCCAGAAAACGCGCCAAACAGCGAATGCCATTGCCACACATCTCCGGTTCCGAACCGTCGGAATTAAAGATCCGCATGGTATAATCCGTGTTTTCTTGTCCTGGAAGGGCAAAAATTACCCCATCCGCCCCAATGCCAAAATGGCGATCGCAGAGGGCGATGGCGCGATCGGGTGTAATCAGGGGTTCGGGAGTGTCGCGATTATCAATTAAGATAAAATCGTTGCCCAAACCGTGATACTTGGTAAACTCAATGGTCATCACAAAAATTGGGTCTGAAACCCCGTCCTACAAGGACGGCTTGACATTGACTACAAATCGATATACTTTTACGATATAGCGACAGGATTGGGCGAATGTACCTGACTCAAAAGAATCAAATTAAAGGATTGAGCAAGGCAGAATATGCAGCCTTGTGTGTCCTTTGCCGATTGAGCAAAAACCTCTACAATGTAGGGCTTTACTCTATAAGGCAATTCTTTTTTGCCGAAAAAAAGTATCTTCGCTACGAATCAAACTATCACACTTGCAAAGGAAATGAGAATTATCGGCTTTTGCATACCGATATTGCTCAACAAACCTTGAAAGTTGTAGATAGAGCGTTTCGCTCCTTCTTTAACCTTATAAAAGCGGCTCAACACGGAAATTACCGTTTTCAACAAATCTCGATTCCGAGATACTTAAAAAAAGAGGGTTACTTTCCTTTGATAATGCCCAGAATTAAGGTTAAAGACGGGTTCTTTGAAGTTCCTATGTCCAGAGAGTTCCGAGGTTCGTATGGTTCTATTCGGATTCCTTTTCCTCAACGTCTGGAAGGTAAAAAACTCAAAGAAGTCAGAATTCATCCTAAGTTTGGGATTCAATGGTTTGAGGTTGAATTTATTACTGAAGAACCCGAAGAACCTCAAGAGGTAAGTCTTGATAAAGCAATGGCAATTGACTTGGGGCTTGACAATTTAGCAACTTGTGTGACCACAACTGGGGCATCCTTCATCGTGGATGGCAAAAAGATTAAAAGTATTAACCAGTGGTTTAACAAGCTCAATTCTCAATACCAAAGCCAAAAAGATTTGCAGGGGATTAAAGGCATGACCCAACGACAAGGTAGATTGCTTCGTCATCGCAATAATCAAGTTCGAGATTACTTGAGTAAATCAGCTCGATTGATTATCAACAAGTGTATCACCGAAAAAATCGGAGTCTTGATTGTTGGGGTCAACCCGGGATGGAAGCAAGAAATCAATATCGGAAAACGAAATAATCAAAATTTCGTTCAAATCCCTCATTACAGTTTGAGGCAAAAATTGTCGGCTTTGTGTCAACGATATGGGATTGAATATCGAGAACAAGAAGAGTCTTATACTAGCAAGGCTAGCGCTCTCGATCGAGACCCAATTCCGACTTATCAAGCCAATAGCACCACCAAATATACTTTTAGTGGTCGGCGTGTTAAGCGTGGGTTGTACCGTTCTCAAGCTGGACTTGTAATTAATGCGGACTGTAATGGTGCGATTAATATTGGTCGTAAAAGTAAGCACGAAGGTTTTTCCAGAGTGTCTAGCGGGCTTTTGGCGAGTCCTTTAAGGATTTTTATCTCTTAAGAATCCTCTGCCTCTCTTGGTCGATGGCACTTGGCGAACTAAATTGTTCCGTGCCTCGACCGCTTTAGGCAGAGGAGTCGTCAAGGAGATTGTTCCTAAATTGCCGAATGGGTGCAGAAAAAAGAGCATTCCCACGGTGTCGATCGAAATCCATTGTTTCCTTAGCGACCCATGTTAGAAGTATGACTGAATTTGATACCGGATTGCCGAGCATTCGTCAGATTCAAGGCTTTGTCCGCGATAAACAAAACGTTGAATTCAAATTGATAACGGGAGATGTCCTGATAGGTAAAGTTTTCTGGCAAGATGCCGATTGTATCTGTATTGAAACTGAATCGGGACAAGTGACCTTCTGGCGAAAAGCAATGGTTTATTACAAACTTAAGGAAGGATAAAGATTTTCCTTGCCTTCCCGAACAGAGTGCTATTCCTTATCCCCTTTATCGATTTATCCATGACTCAAAATTCCTTTCACAGACTCGGTTCTTTGCTTTCTGGGATTACTGCGGGAATTCTGGCTTGTGCTGCCCCAGTCCTTGCTTTAGACGTGCGGGTAAATCCGAGTAATCCCCAATTGGGCGATACCATTTCTGTTTTTATCGAAGTTGATAACCCCGGCGATCGCCCCCAAGTGATGATGGGCGATCGCGCTTTCCCTGCTTTTCCCCTTCGTGCCAATCTTTATCGCGCCTTTATTCCCACCACCCCCCTCGATCGCCCCGGTTCATTGAACATACAAATATCGGGAGATGGCCAAACCAGAAATCTCGCCTTGGCACTGCGCGATCGCTCCTTCAATACTCAGCGAATTCGAGTAAGCGGGGGAGGTAATGGTGCAACCCAAATAGAACTCGATCGGGTTGCGGCGTTTAAAGCCTTGGTCACTCCCGAAAAATTCTGGAACGGTGCGTTATTGAAACCCACTTCTGGGGGAGTTTCTAGCGTATTTGGCCTTCGTCGCTACTACAATGGTGTTTTTGCCAACGATTACTACCATCGCGGGGTAGACTATGCAGCAGGGACGGGAACCCCCGTTATTGCCCCCGCCGCCGGACGCATTGCCCTCGTGGGACGAGAATCCCAAGGATTCAAAGTTCACGGCAATACCGTTGGTATCGACCACGGACAGGGTGTTTTAAGTATCATGCTCCACCTTCACCGTATCGATGTTCGCGAAGGAGAGATGGTCAAAGCCGGTCAGAGAATTGGCAGTGTCGGTTCCACCGGCTCCTCAACAGGTCCCCATCTTCACTGGGGACTCTATGTCAACGGCGTGGCGATCGATCCCGTTCCGTGGCGATTTGAGGGACTAGAATAGGATAAATATCCGCCGGGAGAGACAGTGACTTGTTACCTTACAAACGGAATGAGTTACTAAAAACCAGAAATAATCCAGGAAAATAGGGACGCTTTGATGGAAACCCAAGCTAGAGGCTCTGATGTTATGAGTATAGAAAAGATCGTAGAACAAGCTCTCAAAGATGGTTATTTAACACCAACAATGGAAGCAGAAGTGGGCCGGATCTGCGATACGGCCTCTGAATTATCGATCGAGGAATATATGGCTCTCGATCGCCTGATGGGATCTCTGCTGACGGGAGAAGTGGTTGCGGTTCCGCGCAAACAGTTTATTAATGTTATGGAAGAACTGGTATTAAGCGAAACGATTACCCGCGTTGCTGAAATCGAAGCCAGCAGCGATTCATCTTTAGATGTAGGGGATATTGCGGCCTATGCCCTCAATCGCTTGCCTCCCCTCTATGCGACCACAGAGGAAGGAGCCAGTTTTCAACGCAAAAAAGCTAAAGAAGAATTGAAGGACCTACTCGCTGATAAAATTCAAGAGGCCATCTCCCGCTATTTGGAAAAACCCGAATATGGCAAAGATCGACAAGAACTGAAAAATTCTTCCGTAGGAGATGGGGTTCTCAAACAGGTTAGTAACCTACTCGGAGCCTACGCCCCCAACTACGAACAAGATTTGTCCAAAAAATAAATGGCTCTTCTCAAGGGCGGGAACTTTCCGGAAAACAGGAGGTCTTGAGAGAAGGAAGGGTAAATTAGCGTTCCTTTGAGAAGCCCATGAGTCAATCAATTTCCGCACATTGCTCAAAACATTGGTCAAAACATTGGTCAAAAATTGAGGCCGATCTCCCTGAAGCTCTGGTGTCTCTGGATAAAATACCGAACTACGATTTAATTTTACGCTGTCAAAGTGATGCGAAGCCAGAACGCGCCGCTTTTACGGAACTTTTGCGTCGCTATCAGTCCCATGTAGAGAAAATTCTCTATCATCTCGCCCCGGATTGGCAAGATCGCTCGGACTTGGCTCAAGAGGTTTGGATTCGAGTCTATCGCAATATTGGCCGTCTCAAAGACCCTCTCAAGTTTAAGGGATGGTTGGGTCGTATTGCGACGAATTTGTTCTATGATGAACTCCGCAAGCGCAAGCGGGTGGCAAGGCCTTTATCTTTAGATGCTCCTCGCCATACGGGAGATGGGGAAATGAACTGGGAACTTCCTTCAGATGCTCCTAGTCCCAACGATAATTTAAGCACCCGAGAGTTTTACGAGCAGTTAGAGGGGGCGATCGCGGATTTACCGGAAGCCTTTCGCACGACGATCGTTTTACGGGAAATTCAAGGACTGGCTTATGAGGAAATTGCCGAAATTACGGGGGTTTCTCTGGGAACAGTCAAATCGAGAATTGCTCGGGCTCGAGGCAAGTTACAAGAACAATTACAGTCTTATCTCGATACTTAAAGGGATTTGAAGAATCCGGTTAATTTCGAGGGTGCAATTTCTAGCCCGATAGCCTTATGATAGAATCTGCCAAAATTGATGACCCACCGCAAAAAAAATTAATGCTTGGGGAGGGAAACAATGATTAATAAAAATGACCGGACTCCACGATCTGCTCGAGAAAATGTCGATGAACCTAAAATTGAGATGAAGGTGGAAATGACTGGGAGAGAGCGCGATCGCTTTGAACTCATCAGCGCTTATTTTGATGGGGAGGTCACGCCAGGACAACGCCAACAAGTTCAACAATGGTTGGATGGTGATGCGGAGGTTCAATCTCTCTATTGTAAATTACTCAAACTGCGTCAGGGTATCCAAGGATTACCGATTCCTGCGGGGGCGCATTCCACGGAGGAAGTAACGGCTAATGTCTGGAAAGTTATCCAACGTCGTCGCCTGCGTCGGTTTGCCGTTTTGGGTGGGGGCGCGATCGCAGCCACAATGATCGCTGCGTTATCTCTCTTCCTACCTGGAAATTCTTCTTTTTCCCCTCGCTTTGCCCGCACACCAGAATCTGAGCCTTCTTTCTCTGCTGAGATGCCGACGGAAAGTTTAACGATCGCCATCAATCGCCCGGCGGTGGCTATTCCCGTCGCTACTAATACTCTTATGATTCCTATTGATCGTCCTGTGGTGGCTATTCCGAAAGCGGCGATCGTAAAGTCTCCATAGTGAGAGAGGCCAAAGCAAAAATTATGGGCGAAAATTCTTATCACTAATTCTTGTCACTCTATCCAGCATCCAGAGGCTAAAAACCGACCGCCGAGTTCCTCGACGCTCTCTGGCATCATGAGGTAAGCCCAAGCCTGTCCTAAAGGCTTCCCCGCAGGGTTATAAAGGGAAATCTCTTGGCGCTGGTATTCGTTCTCTTCGACGGCTCGATCTGGATCATAATCTTCTAAACGATCCAAGGATGTTAAAATCTCTGGGTCGTTAAATATTAGCAATACGCCCCAAACTTTGCTTGCTCCAAGGGTCATCGCCGGATAGCCTAGGGGAAGCGCGTACAAGTTTCCCCGCGCAAACGCAGGAATTTCGGCGATCGCCTTGCCCGCACAATAGCGATCGTAATTGCTTTTTCCTGGTTTTAAGGTGCCATAAACAAAAACTTTCAGCATTCTTTGAGAACTATCTAATACAATGAAAATATAAAAATGGCGTGCAGTAACTGATCGTGCAAACTCAGCGTTTTCCTGAATGCAATCACTCCCTTGTTAAATCGCTCTTTCGCTACAGCGATCGCGATTTACTGACTCTGTTCCAGAATCATCCCGAACAGGGAAAGTATTTTGTTGCTATTTTCTGCCGCTACAGTCCGATCGTTTATACCCTCATTGCTCATTCAGCGCGATCGCCGGTTCAAGGGGATTATCTCTTTGCTTTGACTTGGCGACATATTTTTTACGAGATGCGCGGGTTGGAGTTGCGCGATCGCAGTAATAGGGAGTCTAGTTCTTTCCAAAATTGGCTGATTAACATGACGGCAATTTGCATTAATCAAGCCAACCTCCCCCCGGTAGAGTCGATTAATTACAGCCTCCAAGCGGCTTCTCCTCCCCTGTGGTGCTACTTGGAACAATCTCTTGATCTTCTTCCTCCTATCGTTCGTTTGATTCTGGTGATGTCCAAAACCTTTCACTGGAGTTCTACTCGCGTCGCGGCTTATCTACAAGCAGAAGGAGAAATGCTCTCTCCGGTTGTGGTTCAAGATTACCTCGATCGCGGCTGTCGCTTGCTGGAAACGAATTTACCCGAGGACATTCGCGCAATTTATTTGGGGGAATTGGGGGAAATCGATGAAGAGCAATCTTCCCAGTCTGCCCTTGTCTCTAGCGATTCCACTTAAAAAGGCTTGGGAACCCACAAAATAATCTAGGAAGAATTTTGCGTAAATATCCCCCTAAACCAGAAAAGTGTTCTATAATAAAATTGTTGACTAAAAAACCAATAAACGAATTAAATCTTAAAGCCATGATTAAACATTATATCCTTAGCCTCGATCCAAATGCGAAACACCCCTGGGATCGCTGTGTCCTGCGAGATCCGATTACAGGAGAGCGTCCGGAGTTATTGGAGGCGATCGCAGAAAATACGGGAAGTCAAGCGGGTTCTTATCTAATTGCAGTTAACCTCGAAGTTACGGTCTTAGAAAAGGCGAGTAATGCTTTACAGAAGAAATCATCTGAAGGTGCGATCGCCTCTTTTCCTGCCACTCAATCAGAAGTCGTGAAAGCGTCATAAAAATTTCGCTGCCACTTCCTCATTATACCCCAGTTTTTATCTAAAAGAACTGGGGTTTAAATCTGTAAAATTTTGCTATATTCTGCTTTCATTTGTTGCGCGATCGCATCCCAACTGTAATTGGCGATCGCCGCATTGCGGGCATTTTCTCCTTTTTGCCGTCGTTGTTCAGGATTTTGCAATGCCGATCGCAGTTTTTCGGTAATATCCTCGCGATCGCATTGCGTCACCCATCCTGCGTCGGCTTCTTGAATGGTATCCCAAATATAGACTTTATGAGAAATTAAGACTGGAATTCCGGCTAACATTGCCTCTGCAACAGCAATCCCAAAGTTCTCATAATAAGAAGGTAAAACGAATAGATCTGCGTCCCGTAGTAAGGCTAATTTCTCTTCTCCTTGGACAAATCCCGCGATCGTTGTGCGCGATCGCAATCCTACATCTTCCACCATCTTAAAAACCGACTGTTCGTATTCGGGATCTTGAACATTTGACCCCGCTAAAACAAAATGAAAATCAATTCCTTCTGTTGCTAATTGTGCCAAGGCAGGAAAGAGCAAATCAAAGCCTTTTTTCGGGTCAATTCGGGACATAAACAAGACCAAAGGTATATTTTCATCAATTTTCCATTTTGCCCGCGCTAAACCTGATTCTGGCAAAGATGCCGATAATTCCACACCCAAAGGAACAATAATATCGCGAGTTTTTCGGCCAAAGCGACGGGAAATTCTCGCCTCTTCTTGACTGGTAAAATGAACCCCTGCTGCTTTGGCTAAATTAGTTGCTTCCCAAAGAACAGCATAAATCTCCTTGAGTTGTTTTTTCTTGCGTAAATCTGCCGGATCGAGAGTTCCTAAAGGACGCAAAATATAAGGTAAATTAAGATTTCTGGCGACGATTGCGGCGGCGGTCGTGACGGGGGAAAATAAAGCATGAATATGCACGAGATCGTATTCTTTCCCATGTTTAGCCAGCCATTTTAACAATCCTAAAGAAAACTTATAACGTCGAAAAGGAGAACAGTGAAAATAGCGAATCTGATAGCCATTTTCCTCGACAGGAGAATCTAAGGGAACATCTAAAGGCGGTTGTCCAACATCGCCATTAGAATCGGTTGTTAAGATAGTTACTTCAACATTTTCCTGTACCAAAGCGGCAGATAGTCCTCGTACCATTTGACTGGGACCACCATAAACGAGGGAAATAGAAGGAATAATTTGCAGAACTTTCATAGATTTTAATTGTTATAAGGCTGGAAGCATAAGTTATCTAACCCTCGCATCATCTGAATTATTCAAAATCGCGATCGTAATACTACTTTTTCCCATACTAACCAACTTTTACAACTTAATATACTTCATCATGGCTGCCAATATCTACAAATACAGCCTTTTCATCTTCCATAAAGTAAAATAATACTCTATTATCGTAATCTACACTAAAACTCCAAAGTTTCTTGAGTTTACCTGACAATTTGTGCGTTTTTAAACTTGGATGATAAGCATCTAAAATAAACTGTTCTAATTTCCCCCAAAACTTCGTCTCTAAATCTATACTACCTTTAACACGCTTTTTAAAAGCACGTTTAAACGAAGAACTAAAACTGACTTCCACAACTATTCCTCCAGCATCTGTTTGAGTTCATTCAAATCGGAAGAAAACCTCAGTTTACCCTTTTCTTGTTCAACTTGCGCTAACTTGACATTATTATAAATCTCGTTACGGCGCTCTTCACGGATGTATTGTAGCAACAACCGTTGAATTTCCTGCTTCTCATCTGTTGAAAGATGTTTGATTCCTTCAACTACATCATTAAAGGTTTTGATTGAACTAACCATTAGTAATTTTAAATTGAGAGTGGTTGTCGTGTTCTTCTATCTTATTATACTTCACAACTTTACCAAAATCTGAGGATCGCCAATCTCCTCTACTCAAATGCAGCGATCGCCTAAAATGAGTTTTCGATGAAACCGCGATCGCAAGGGTAAAATTAGTACATTGAAAAGAAAAAGCAGGCTTATGGCGTGTGATAAGTTAAAGAAAATTTTATGTTAAGCGATCGCAAGCAGGAGCAAAACAAATGACGATAAAACTCCCACTATCCCAGTTAAACCAACTCTATCAACAAGACTATCAAGAATGGATAAAAGGAACAATCGCCGTTTTACGCGATCGCTCCTTTAGCTTACTAGATTTAGATAACTTAATCGAAGAAATTGAAGATATGGGAAAAAGCCAAAAAGATGCCCTTGAAAGTAACTTAATTATTCTTCTGATGCACTTGCTTAAATACCGCTTTCAACCTGAAAAAAGAATTGATAGTCAAAGTTGGAGATACTCCATTGTAGAACACAGACGACGGCTGTTACGCGCGTTCAAAAAAAGTCCCAGTCTGAGACGTTATTTCGAGGAAATATTAGCTGAATGCTATCAAGATGCTCGACAAGATACTAAAACTGAAACTCAATTATCTTTAGATATATTTCCAGAAATTTGTCCATTTTCCCAAGCAGAAATTCTCGATCCAGACTTTCTACCCGATCGCGAGACTCCCGAATTCTAAAACTATGCTTTTTCCTCTTTTAATTCGCGATAAAATGCTAAAAGTTCTTGAGCTAAGGCCTTATTTGTATATTGCTTCATTGCTTTTTCATAACCTCGACGAGCCAAATTTGCTCGAAATTCTGAATTTTCCATTAATTGCTGTAAACAAATGCTTAATTTTTGAGCATTTCCCTCGGGAAAGGTCAAACCGACATCGCGAATAACATTAGGTATCTCTCCAGAATCAGAGCCAATAACCGCCACTTTACAGCCCATTGCTTCAATTAAAACATGACCGAACTGCTCCTTCCAACCGACGGCTGTTAATGTTTTAAACTTATAGGTTGTTTCAGAAGGTAAAACTAACACATTCATCAGATTAATATAGCGAGAAACTTCATCATGAGGGACACTTTCAACTAAAATTAAACGATCTTGAATCCCTGCTTCTAAAGCTCGTTTTTGAATTTCTGCCTTTAATTCTCCTCGTCCTAATAAAAGTAATTGCCAGTTTTTCTCAGTTAATTTTGCAACCGCTTCAATTAAAGTTAAAATTCCTTTTTCTTCTACAAACCTGCCCACAAAACCAATAATAAAATTATCATTATCAATATTTAAACGTTCAGTTATTTCTGGTTCAAAGCGAGGATAAAACAATTTTTCATCAATACCAAGTTGGGGCGAAACTTTGACGGCTCCCGTATATCCATGTTCTCGTAAAATATCCACACCATCTTGATTTCCGGCAATTAATCCATCAGTATTACTTAAATTATATTTTTCCAGCAGTGAAATGGGAAATTTATTCGTATAGGGCAAATTCCACCATGTAAAAAAGCAATTCTTGGCTTTTAATCCCAACAACTTATTTAAAGTAATAAATTGAGCATAAGCCAAAGATTTTACACCTTGTTCAACTTGAATAATATCGGGTTTAAAAGAACGTAAAAAAGCAATAATCTCCCCGCCAAATGTCAGTAATCCTTGATTATTTTCGCTAAAATTAGTGATGGGAACAATGTGAAAATTTCCTTCATGGCGAGGTTGAGGTTCAATGATTTTATTCTGTACTCCTCCTGGCCGCCAACGTTTAGGAACAATAATCTTAACTTCAATCTCTGGCTCTAAACGCGAAAGTTCTCTAAATTTCTCGCAATTGAGATCGACAATATAGGTATGACTGACAATTAAAATTTTCATGTTTCTAACAGATAAAGCAATTCATTATGGTTTGTTTGTAACTGGTGACTGGCGACTGTAAACTTGTCCGTTGTCCCAAAGTCCATTAATGCGGGTTTTTACAGCATCGAAAAAGCCCAAACTATAAAAGATTCCTCGCGTAACAATTTTGAGAGGAGAACCGCTTTTATTGCAAGGAGGATTGCCGAGAACGTGACAATCAAATAGTTTAAGATAGAGGCGCAACTGTTGGTAAAAAGTAAGATTTTTTTGCGCCATGAGAAAATGATTGTGATAAAAAGTGATTTGATATTTAAGCGATCGCGTACTGATATCGTGACATCCTCCCGTTTCTTCCCCCAAATGAACGAGATGCGCCTCGGGATCGTACCAAATTTTATAACCTGTTTTCCGCAACCGCAAGCAAAAATCCGATTCCTCCCGCACCGCAGACCCGCGAAAACGCTCGTCAAACCAAACACCATGCTTCGTAAAAATATCCTTACGATAGGACATATTACAACCCCGTGCTGAAATCACTTGTTGAGGTTTAGTTGTGTGAACCAAATCGATGTAATACCAGGCGATCCCAGGATCCATTGCTTCGGGAGGTAAGGTTTCGATTTCTAAATCTCCCCCCGAGTCTCCTAATTTCATGCGATCGAAAACTCTTCCCGCAACGGCACCTACTTCAGGGCGATCGTAGTTGCGGGCGTGGTTTCGTAAATATCCTGGTTCCATTTGCACATCATCGTCAATAAAAACGACTATTTCTCCTTTAGCCTGTCGGACTCCATAATTCCGCGCCCCAGGCAAACTCGCCCAATCTAAACGCAACCAACGAATCTTGCCAGTATCGGCAAGGTCTTGTAAATAAGTTTCCGTGTCTGAGTCGTGTTTTTGGGTTTGATCCACCACCAAAATTTCAAAATCTGGATAGTCTTGCTTTAAAATATCAGCAATGCTATCACATAAAACAACTTCTCGTCCGTAAGTGGGAATAATGACAGAAATAGAGGGAAAATTGATCATGTTTATACTCTCGTGTTAATTTTTATGCGGCTTTTCGGGTAATTTTAGCCTTCGGTTTTTTGCGATTGAGTCCCAGTTGCGCCTCCTCTATTTTAGCGGCTTTGATCTGTTCCTGTTCCTGTTTGTCAATTTCTGGCAATTTGAATATTAATCCTACAAACAACCAATAATAAACGGCAACGGGATCGGTGTCTAAGGGATACCAATAAGTATTAAAACTAATAATTAACAGAAAAACCCAAAGACTGGAGGCATAACTGCGAATAGTTGGGGTTTTTACAGAACGCCGAATTTGAAATGTCACCCAGACAATATTGGTTGTAAAAGCAACAAAGGCAATGCAGCCTAATAGTCCCATTTCATAAATTAATTTAGGATGAAAAGTTTCCACTAATGCAGCATTGCCAAAGACGCGAGTAGAATTTGTTGCTTTCCCCAAACCTCGCCCTAATGGTCCTCGTTGTTCAGCAAATGCCCAATGAAATTGTTCTTCAATAAAGGCAGTGGGTGGAGATGCTTCCGCGCGACCAGTTAAACTATCCAGTCGATCTTGAATTAGAGTAGGATTGGTACTAATTACAATTCCCAGCAGTAGCACTAAACCCAATAAAATTGGAATAAATCGTTTGAGATTTGTCATTTGTCCAGTTAAAACGAATAAAATAACTGTTACGACGGGAACGAGGGCAAGAGCAATGCGCTGACCCGAAATAACCGAATTGACAAAGACTAATACCATACCCAGTAAACCACCCAATCTCCACCAAAGAGATGTATCGCCAAAAGCAACAGTAAAAGTAATCGCACTATTGGCAATTAAAAACCATGCCCAGTGCCAAGGAGAAGAAAAAGTTCCAGGCAGACGGATAAAGTTCTGGACGGGTGTAAAACCCACAGAACCACCCACAAAGCATTTTGCCTCAACACTAGCTTTAAATAGGGCATCTCCAACTTCATTTCGAGTTCCGATACAAGCGCCAGAATCTAATAAATAATACTGATAAACGCCGAGTAAAGTGCAAATAAGAGCAAGAATTAAATGCACTCGTCCCAAACGCAATAAGTCTTTTTTATTATTAATCATATAATAGGTACAAAAGATTAGGGGAATGTAGCCCATGAGAACTTTTAAGCCTAAAATTCCTTGTGCTAAAGGTATACCATCTTTACATAATTCACCTTTTCCTCCTCTTGGTAAAGTCGAACAAAGTGGCAAAGCAAATTGCATCATACCATTAACAACTATTAATGTTAGAATGGCAGTGATGGACAGGAAGATTAAGGTATATAATATTTTTTTATTGACAATAATAGGTTGTTTATTTTTTTTACACTCCATTACTAAAGCAATACAGGCGGGTATAAAAAAGCCATCTTTAGCTAAGTTAAAAATGGCATTTTCACCCACAAATTGATAGATAATCGTGCCACTAAAAGGCATATAAATAAGAAATAGCCAGATTGCGGTACGGGGATATTGATAGGAAAAATACATAACGGGAATCCCTGCACCGAGAGCCAAACCGATTTTAGGATTAACTAAAAATAAAGGAAGACTAATAAAAACTAAACAGGCAACAACAACGGCAAGAACATTGATTAATTTTTTCTTTGCTTGGGCTGCTTTTCGTTTTAGCGCTGCTATTTCTTTAGGACTTAGATTGGCAAGTTCTGCTTGCTTTTTCTCTTTTTTGGAGAGTTTCTTTTTTGCTTTTGTTGATTTTGCCATAGTGCAGATCGGTTATCAATTAAGCGGTTATATCTTTTTTTATCCTACACGATCGCCTCTTTGCATTTCGCACAAACAGAATAAAAAACGCCACGGTTAACATATTGTGTTAATCGTGGCGTTTTTTTTGTTTATGGCGGTTAAGCGAGGGAATATTGCCTAACGGTGCGAGATAATTCTTCTGTCCAATGATGTACAGATTGTTCGCAGGCTGCTTCAACCATAACTCGAATCAGGGGTTCGGTGCCAGAGGCTCGAATTAAAACCCGTCCTTCGTCACCTAATGCGTTTTCTGCTTGAGCGATCGCATTTTGCAGTTTATCGCAATTTTGCCAGTTAGCGCGGCGATCGCGGTCTTCAACGCGGACATTGCTTAACCGTTGGGGATAGGTTTGGAAACTCTCTTCCATCAATTCAGCCAGAGAATTGCCAGACTTTTGTACTAGGGCAGTTAAATGCAGGGCGGTTTGCAGTCCGTCTCCAGAATAGCTGTGATGGTGACAAAGGATATGGCCAGATTGTTCTCCTCCCAGCATAGCTCCCGTTGCTAACATTTCTGCTTGCACGTAGCGATCGCCAACTTTAGTGCGTCGGAATTGTCCCCCTTGTTTTTGCCAGGCCCGTTCAAAACCTAAGTTAGCCATAACCGTAGCAATAATGAGATTCTCGGGGAGAAGTTCCTGTTGTTGGAGTTGTCGCCCCCATAAATAGAGGATATAGTCTCCATCCACTACTCGCCCTCGGGCATCTACTGCCATAACGCGATCGGCATCTCCGTCAAAGGCGAAACCCAAATCAGCTTTAAGTTCTATTACTTTTTCTTGTAATAAGTTTAAGTGAGTAGAACCACAGTTCACGTTAATGCGATCCCCGTCGGGGGTATCGTGCAGGCAAATGACCTCGGCACCCAAAGCGCGAAACACTTGCGGGGCAGTACTAACAGAGGCTCCCCAAGCTAAATCGAGAACGATCCGCAGTCCTTGGAAATTGACTCCCGAAGGCAGCGATCGCGTTAAAAAGTCGCTGTATCCTGTAACTAATTCGGGACGGGGGTAGGATTTTCCCCAAGTTGGCGAGGTCTGGGAAAAATTCGCTTTTCCTCTCAAGGCGGTTTCCAGTTGTTGGGTCAAATCTTGGCTGAGTTTGGTGCCATTACTACCAAAAAATTTAATGCCGTTATCTTCGGGGGGGTTATGACTGGCAGAAATCATCACGCCGCCGATCGCGTCGGTTTGACCCACGGAGAAGGAAATACAAGGGGTCGGGCATAAGCCCAAATGCCAGACTTCGACTCCGGCGGACGTTAAACCCGCCGTGAGTGCTGTTGCTAACATATCGCTAGAATTGCGGGAATCTTGCCCGATCGCGATCGGACCCGGTGTTGCTGCATTGGCTTTCAGGATTTGACCCGCCCAAAAACCGACTTCTAAAGCCAGAGAAGCATTTAAAAGCTCTCCAGCCTTACCGCGAATGCCATCGGTACCAAACAGGGGCGTACTGGCTATGGGGACTGGGGTATGGGGGATGGGGAACTTGTCGCTGTTTCTCGTAATGCGATCGCCCCCCTGAATTGAGATCGAAGATAATACCATATCGCTGACTTCCTCACACACTTTCTACTCTGGAGGATAACATTTTCTTGCTGGTTGAGATGGTATCCTCTCATGGCAATCTTTTCCGGGGTGCGATCGCCTTCTCCGGATCGCTTCTAAATTCCCAGTGCTTTGAGGTATGTCTCCATTTGCTCTAAGGTCAAACTGGGTTCGATATATTGTGGGTTTTCGGGATTGTAGGGACTGGCAAGGCGGGCGATCGCTTAATTATTGTCGGATTCGTTGCTTTCGATCGCATTCTCGAATTCGACATCTTCATAAAGATCGGCGATCGCAATTTCTAAACCAATACTATCGAGAGTAAAACGAGGGTTTTCGGGATGGTAGGTGGAAAATTGCCAATTGTTGGTTTCTTGTCGGCGAAAGATTTCGACTTGTTGGCGTTTGCTATTCACGAGTACATATTCTTCAAAACTGTCTAAGGTTTGGTAGTCGTGGAATTTGTCACCGCGATCGCGTGCCTCGGTACTGTCGGAAAGAACTTCGATAATGAGTTTAGGAAAACATTTGTAAGTGGGGGTTTCGCGATCGCGGCGATCGCAGGTAACGAGAAGATCGGGATAATAAAAGCGTTTTTTTGCTTCAATTCTAGTTTTGAGGTCGGCGAAATAAACGCGACAGGGGTTGCCTCGAAGATGGTTGCGGATGAGAATGGCAAGATTTCCCATAATAATGTTTTCGCGATCGCTAACTTCTGCTCTTACGAAGATTTTCCCATTGATATACTCGTTTTTAATGGGGCTGCTTTCTTCAAATTTTAAGTATTCTTCTGGGGTGAGAAGATACTTTTCTTTGAGGGCGATCATAATTTTTTGCACAATAATTTTAACTCAACTTGCTAGGTATCAATTTGATCCCCCCCAGCCCCCCTTATTAAGGGCAGGGACTATTCATTAAGCAGAGAAAATTGTTACAATCCCTTATTTTTCGTTAGTAATCATTTGTTCTACAACGACACATCGGGGTTACAGTCTTTT
>NZ_JACSWA010000276.1 GCF_016888125.1 Spirulina sp. CCY15215 | reverse complement strand
AGAAGTTGGAGGCGATATCAGTGATGGAAAATTGGAGAAGTCCACTTTTGGGGGTAAGATTTAGCACGAGTGAGGGAGATTTGGTTTTATTTCATCCTGATGGAGAGCGTTTTGTTGAGTTTGTTGAGGTTGTCGAGCAACGCGATCGCCAAAAACAAAGGGCAAATTTGGCTGAACATGAACGCGATCGCGAACGATTAGAAAAAGAACTCGAAAAACAACGTGCCGATCGCGAACGACAAGAAAAAGAGCAAACTCAAGCGGTTTTAGAGGAAGAACGAAAAAAAAATCAACAGTTACGCGATCGCCTCATACAACTCGGGATCGATCCTGAAAATCTTTCCTAATTTTAGAGTGCGATCGCCTGAATTTTAAACTCTTTGAGAAAGCGGTGCGTTTTGCTTTCGCCAACGCACCCTATGGCTACTTCTTTGCTGCGATCGCGAGGAAGTTTGGAGGAGGTTAAATTGTTGCTTCTAATTCTTCTAATGCTTGAAAATTTCCCACCTGCCAAGCGCGTTCTACTGTTGCGGGAATAAGTCGGGTTAGGTTAAAATTGGGCAGAATTGGACTGTTCTCTGTTTCTCGATAAGTTCCGTTTTCCCAGACATAAATTTTTAATTGTCCGCGATCGTAAATCCAAAGTTCCGGTACTGCGATCGCCTCATAAGCCTCCAAAGTTGTTTTGGAGGTAACATCCATCTCTACTGCCAGATCGGGAGGGGGATCGTCTTTCCTTAAACGACGAACTCCGATCATTTTTTGGTAGTTTTGAATGTAAAAACAGGCATCTGGCTCTACTCCCGCAAATCCTTCCCGTTTGAATGTCGTAGAACCAAAAGGCTGATAGGGAAGTCCCGAATGTTTGAGGAGAATTTTAACAATATCGGAAATTAAATCTCTGGGAATCTCATTTTCCGGTAGCGGAGTCATAATTTCTAACGTCCCTTGACTATAAGCAACTCTTGCCGATCGCTTCTCCCCCAATTCCTGTAAAATCGCCTCAAACTCCTGCCAATTCACATTGGGAATGGTGACTATACTACCGGGTGCAAGCTGCATTTGGCTAACGGGTTTGACCACAGGCGCGATCGCGATCGGAGAAAAAGTCATAGGAAGCCCATTTTATCTTTCCTCTCACTCTAACATGAAAGTGTACCCAAATATGATTAAATCTGGCGATCGCCGCCAGTTTTAACAAGTTCTGCGGGCATACTTTTTACTTCCTTTACTGTTTGAGAGTTTTCTATTTTTCGCTGTCTTTGATGAATAGGAATTTCAATAATAAAGGTCGTTCCTTTGTCAAGAGAAGAAACACAGCGCAAGTTTCCTCCATGTTTTAGGGTAACAATTTGATGGCTAATTGAAAGTCCCAAACCCGTTCCTTTTCCGACTCCTTTCGTGGTAAAAAAGGCATCAAATAACTTAGATTGTATTCCTTCAGGAATCCCCGTACCATTATCGGCGATCGCGATCGAGAGCCAATCTTCTCCCATCATCTGAGTTTGAATGGTAATACAATGAGGATCCCTAACAATATCTTGATAAGAACGTCCGAGATCCCCCTCTTCAAAAGCATCAATTGCATTAGCCAAAATATTCATAAAGACTTGATTCAATTGACTTGCGTAACACTCAATCAGAGGTATTGTTCCATAATTTCGGATAATTTGAATTTCGGGATACTCTGAATTTGCTTTGAGACGATTCCCTAAAATCATCACCGTACTATCGATTCCTTCGTGAATATCCACTGCTTTGCAATCTGATTCATCTACACGGGAAAACACCCGCAGGGAAAGTACAATTTGACGAATGCGATTAGTTCCAACCTGCATGGAGTTGAGAAGTTTCGGTAAATCATCAGCAAGAAACTCGATATCAATTTCTTCTTCAATGTCTTTAATTATTGCAGTTTTTTGGGGAAATTCAGCCTCATAAGTCTCGATCAGTTTGAGTAAATCTTCTGTATAATTAACCGCATGAGTAATGTTGCCATGAATAAAGTTGACGGGATTGTTAATTTCATGTGCTACTCCAGCGACTAATTGACCCAAACTGGACATTTTTTCTGTTTGTACCAATTGTGTTTGTGCTTGCTGCACGATTTGTAAGGCTTGAGAAAGTTCTGCTGTTCTTTGTTCCACACGCATTTCTAACTCATGGGTTAATTGTTGCAGAGCATTTTGAGTGCGCTGACGTTCTTGTATTTCATCCTGGAGTTGTAAATTTTGCTTGTCTAATTCTTCTTCTGTTAATTCCTGACTTTCTTCACTCAATACGAACCACCAAGATGCCATGCCGCATAAAACTAGAATGAGAGTATATAGGGCAAAAAAGAGATCGAGAATGATGGCGATCGCCTCAGAAGATAATTGCAAAGATTCCCAGATACCAAAGTAGAAAACAAAGCCAAAGACTGCCCCAATTGTTCCCGATAATAACAAAAATGCCCCCAGAAAGCGGATAATTCTCAGGCTGAGTTGAGGAGAAAGTCTGTTTTGTAATAACTCTAAAACTGGGGTATAAAACCCATAAGAGCCATCATCATCTTCAGAAGTTTTACAGCTATCGTGGCAATGCGCTTCTAAAGTGCAACACAGAGAGCAAATATAACCCTTATAGACGGGACAATGAGCAGTATCGTCAGGTTCGTAATCTTGTTTGCAGATCGAACAATTAATCAGAGATGAACTCAAATTGACAGTTTGACGAAGAGGGTTTTCTCTGGCGATGTAATATTTACCTTTTGTTGCCCAAGCAATAAGAGGAGAAAGAACAAAAGCAATACCTAAAGCCAGGAAAGGTGCATAGGCTTGAGGGTAAATACCAAAGACTCCCACAAATGCCAAAATAGAAATTACTGAGGCGATCGCCATTGAACCAAAACCGACAGGATTGATATTGTATAAGTAAGCGCGTTTAAATTCGATATAAGAGGGACTGAGTTTCAAGGGTTTATTAATCACCAGATCGGCAACTAAAGCCCCGATCCAAGCGATCGCCACATTAGAATACAATCCTAAGACTGCTTGTAGCGTTTCAAATACCCCCAACTCCATCAATAAAAGCGCGATCGCGATATTAAAAACTAACCAAACAACTCGCCCAGGATGAGAATGAGTCAAGCGAGAGAAAAAATTCGACCAAGCGAGAGAACCGGCATAGGCATTAGTAACATTAATTTTAATCTGAGAAACAATAACAAAGAAGATTCCCACCCCTAAAACAATACTCGGATCGGCAAACATATCCGCAAATCCAGCTAAATACATTTGGATCGGTTCTTTGGCATCAGTCACGCTAATTCCGTGGGCGATCGCCAAGGAAGCTAAAAACGATCCTCCTAACTGTTTCGCAACCCCTAAAACAATCCAACCGGGACCCGCCACTAAAACTGCTAACCACCATTTAAAACTATTTTCTGCCTTTTTTTCTGGTAAAAAGCGCAGGTAATCGACTTGCTCTCCCAACTGGGCAATTAAAGCGAAAGAAACGGTTGCTGCTGCACCAAATAACAAAGGATTTAAGCCCGCGCTACCGGAGTAATTTCCGACAAAATTAAGCCAATTATTTAACGATTCCGGCTCCTTATATAAAACAAAACAGTAAGGCGAAATCATTAAAAACAACCAAATTGGTTGCGTCCACAACTGCAATTGATTGATCAAAGTCACGCCATAAAAAACCAAAGGAATGACAATAACAGAACAGAAGATATACCCAAGGGATAAAGGAAGATGAAAATACAACTTTAAAGCCTGTGCCATAATTGCCGCTTCAATGGCAAAGAAAATAAAGGTAAATGACGCATAAATTAAAGAAGTAATTGTGGAGCCGAGATAACCAAACCCCGCCCCCCTTGTCAACAAGTCCATATCAATGTTATATTTAGCCGCATAATAAGCGATGGGCAATCCAGCTAAAAAGATAATCAAACCAACTACTAAAATTGCCCAAAAAGCATTGGCAAATCCATAACTAATCATTAAAGAAGCCCCGATCGCTTCTAATGCTAGAAAAGAAATGCCCCCCAAGGCAGTATTGGCAACTAAAAACTCAGACCATTTCCGAAAAGACTTAGGAGCATAACGAAGGGAATAATCCTCCAAAGTTTCATTGGCAACCCAAGTATTATATTCTCGTCTTTCTTTAACAATTTGCTTACTGGCTATACTCATATTTCAATCTAAAGTAAAAGAAATGGACACAAAGAAATGAACAAAAAAAATGAACAAAAGTTTCTCATTTTTTTTCACTAAATCTTAAGAGATTCTCGATCGCACCACTTAAGTTATAAAAAAGTAATGCTTGATACAAAAGTAGATGATAGCTTCTGTCAGTAAGACTAATATCAACTATTTGCATAAAGTATAGTTGATAACCCAGATGTTGAAATTGTTTTAGAGAATGTTAGCATAACTCTAGCACGAGTGAACTACCGCTATCGAATCAAAGATTACGATAGCGGCTTCCCTTTTCACTGGGGATCGCGCTAGACAGAACCGAAGTTCTACCACCTCGTCTTAT
>NZ_JACSWA010000275.1 GCF_016888125.1 Spirulina sp. CCY15215 | reverse complement strand
GTCTCATCCAAAACACGACAGGAGCAACAATTACCACCGATACCAGCAATATAAAAGGGATTGACCCTTTGTTACTCCCCCTTGCTAATAATGGTGGCTCAACCCAAACCCATGCTCTCAATGCGAATAGTCCTGCGATTAATGCTGGGAATAATGGTCTTGCCACCACCTCTACCGATCAACGGGGAGAAAACCGTATTTTGAGAGGAACTGTGGATATTGGAGCCTATGAATCGGTCTATGAATCGGTCCCAGTTTCCGTAACACCAACACCTGTCACGCCTGTTGTGAATCCAACGCCTGTTGTGAATCCAACGCCTGTTGTGAATACGACACCGACACCAAATTTTAATAGTTTTATTAACTTACTTTATATCCCTTATCCCTCTCTGGCTTTAGTTAATCCTTCAGCAAACGGAAATACATTGATAAGTGCAGCCCAAGCATTTACTTTATTTGACTCACAGTTTTCCGATACTTTTCAACAATATTTTGACAGTGGTAGTTCCTCGGGAGGAACATCTGGGGGAACTTCAGGAGGAGGAAGTGCGGCTAATTCTTCAAACTCAGCAGGGGGAGTGAGTTCATCAGGAGAAAGCGCGATCGCCAACAATAGCTCTAATTCAACCTCAGCAGGGGGAGTGAGTTCTTCAGGAGAAAGCGCGATCGCCAACAATAGCTCTAGTTCAAACTCAGCAGGGGGAGTGAGTTCATCAGGAGAAAGCGCGATCGCCAACAATAGCTCTAATTCAAACTCAGCAGGGGGAGTGAGTTCATCAGGAGAAGGCGCGATCGCCAACAATAGCTCTAATTCTTCAAACTCAACAGAGGGAGAGAGTTCATCAGCAAGCGATACAACTTCTAGCACTACTTCTTCAAGTAGCAGTGGTGCAGAAACATCAGAAAGCGGAACATCAGAAAGCGACTCATCGAGTGAAAATAGTTCAGGATTCAATGATACTGCGAATAAAGGTTCAGGAGCAAGCAATAGT
>NZ_JACSWA010000274.1 GCF_016888125.1 Spirulina sp. CCY15215 | reverse complement strand
AGTGGACGTTAAACAGATGCTTGTGGAGGGGAATCTGGACGGGGTTTCAAGACAGAGATGACTTGAAACTAGGCAAACCCAGTGAAGCAAGAATCCCTCGTTATAATCTTTGATTTAACGGGGGAGTGTCAAGCCCATTTCCAAAAACCAGAGCAATATCTCACCAGAACGCTTGAATTTTCTCAACTGAAAGATTGAGGGACAACCCTAGAGTTAAATTGGAAATCAAATTTCCTACTGTAGGAGAAACCTAGAAGAACTTGAGAAAAATGAGAAAAAAACAAGCAAGTCTAGTAGGGATCGCTCTGGTTTTGATTATTTAAGCCTAGTTTGAGGTTCATTTTTTTGATAAAGTAAAGTTTTATTGCAAATGTATGACTTCAGGAAAAAACCTGTTAGATTAGTAATTGAAGCAGTCAATCAATGAATGCTTCCCTGGCAGATAAAACAGCCAAATCAAAGTAGACCGAATCAACAAGTAGAGAGGTAAACAAAGCTGTTAATATTCCATCTGTCTCGCCGATCGAAAGCAGTACGCTCACAAGAAAGCAAAATTTCCTTAAATAGCGATCTCAGAGCCATGCAACTGAAACTTTAATCCAGAGTGGACCTCTAATTAGCATCTAATTAAAATCTGATTAGTATCAGAAATAGAGAGAGCAATACAACTCGAATTCAAAGTTTAATTCAGTTCAACTCTAAATAGTATCGAGTAAATAAAGGAAGTCTCTTGCAAGTCTAGTCGAGGTGCTGCTTTTGTCATGTTTAAAGATTGGATTTTAAAGATTAGGTTTTAAAGATTAGGTTTTAAAGATTAAATTTTTGATAATATTTCCTATTGGTCGCAATAAGAAGGTTAAAAGAAAACAGCCAAATATCGCCATCACGATCGCGGCACCAGAAGGCACATCGAGATAATAACTAGCATACATTCCCCCCACTGTCGAAAAAGCGCCAATAACTGCCCCTAAAAGCATCATTTCGTGTAATTCTTTCACCCAGAGATAAGCGGTAATTGCAGGACCCACAAGTAAAGACATCACCAGTAGTACCCCCACGATCTGCATACTAGCAACAATAGTTAAAGTAATCGCACAAATTAAACCAAAATATAAACTATTAACAGGTAAACCGCTTGCCTTTGCCCCTAATGGATCAAAAGTGTAAAAAAGCAACTCTTTGTAAAATAACTTAACTAAAATCAGAACTAAAATTGTAATCCCCAAAGTATGCCAAACATCTGCGGGTTGAATGCCCAAAATATCGCCAAAGAGAATATGAGTTAGATCGACTTGATTGGTTTTTAATAAACTAATTAAAATCACCCCAAACCCCAAAAAAGTTGTTAAAGTTAATGCCATTGCTGCATCAACTTTAATGCGCGATCGCGTCTGAATTGCCCCAACCGTCAAAGCACTGAGAACCCCAGCAATAAATGCCCCCAGGGAAAGATCGAGTCCCAAAAAGAAAGCAATAGATAAACCTGGAACAACAGAATGAGAAATAACTCCCCCCATCATGCCCATTTGCTGTACAATCAAATAGCTGCCCACAACTGCACAGAGAATGCCCAAAAAGATACCAATGAGAAGGGCATTTCGCATAAATTCAAACCCTAACGGTTCGAGTAAAAAATTCAATATTTTTAGCATTAATAATTGTTCAGGCAGCTAACTGACTATTTCCGCTACCATCGATAATTGATAATTGGTACTTGTTCATGGATGTCCCGTAAGCGCGTTTTAAATTTTCTGAGGTTAAAACTTCAGCGCGATCGCCAGATGCAATCATGTGCCGATTTAATAGTAAAATGCGATCGTAGTGTGCCAAACTTTCGCCGAGATCGTGACTGATAACTAAGAGCATTTTCTGAGCAGCTTTTAACTCTGCAAAGACAGCAAACATAATGCTTTCTGTTTTTTGATCTACCCCTGCAAAAGGTTCGTCGAAAAAGAATAAATCTGCCTCTTGTGCTAATGCCCTGGCTAAAAATACACGCTGTTGTTGTCCCCCAGATAGTTCCCCAATTTTATACTTTGCATATTTCTCCATTTCTACTCGTTCTAATGCTGCTTTTGCCTTCTCTTTAGCATAACGGGAAGGAGTGCGAAACCATCCCGTTTGTCGAGTGCGTCCCATCATCACCACATTCCCAACAGTAATGGGATAATCCCAGTCAATATAGCTGCGTTGGGGAACATAGGCAACTTGTCGCAACTGCTGCTTTAAAGGGCGATCGCCAAACTTGACAATTCCTTGCCTAGTAGGAACCAGTCCTAAAATTGCCTTAACCAGAGTGCTTTTTCCGGCACCATTGGGACCGAGTAACGCAACAACTTGCCCCGGTTGCAGGCAAAAGGAGATATTGCGAACCGCTTCTACATCCCTGTATCCTGCGGCTAGATTGCAAACTTCGAGCATGAGAGATTGAAAATGAGAATGACTTTCATTAGCATAACCGATCGCGGAGGGATTTGAGAATGATTCTCATATTAATTTTTCCGATGTGGCGATCGCACTTTAAGTTTACTTGTACCCATCGCCAGAAGGCGATTTATCTCTTAAAATAAGTGTATTTGCTGTATGTGAGTGAAGTTAATTGTATCTATTCCTCTACTTTCTAAATAATTGGCTAATTTAAAATCATTGGTCAACACTAAATATCTATCTTTAGCCAAATCTAGAATTCCACAATCTGTCAAACCAAACTTTGAGAACTTTTCTATTTCGCTAATTCTTTTACTTTCTAGATAAAACTCATCGACTCTAGAAAGCAAATCAGAAAACAACTCCAAACACTGAGAACGTTCTGGTTCTTTCAGTTGATTGATTAAACTATTAACTTCTGTTAGAATATTGGGTGTTGTCACAATTTTTGAGAACCTTTTAATGATTTTGATCAAAACATCATAATCTTTGGCTGTAAAACCTTCAGTTCGATTAAATTGAGAAATTCTCTGACGGTTAACTTTTCCGACAAACAAAACCAAGAGAATATTAGTGTCAATTAATAGCCCTTTCTGCTTATAGCGTTGGAGCAAATTATTAATATATTTTTTCATGGTTCGCGTATTTTCATTGATTGAACTTCTCCTATTTGAGTGTCAATTTTAATAATTTTGTATTGTCTTTCTCTATTTTGACTTTCAACAAGAGGAAATAATGGATTATCATCGGTGTCAGCGTCAGAATTATTGATAATATCAAAGCCTAATGTAATTAGCCAGAATTGCTTATCTTCAGATAATTCTATTTCTTCAAGCCTTAAATTTTTGATATCCCCCAACATATCCCTAAACGAATTAAGGTAACTCGCTGCAGTTTGCACAGCCTTACGAACATTAACTTTTAGGCTTGAAGAAACTTGTGTTTGTGACATAGTTTTTTTGTCTTTTGGCTTTATCCAAAAACCTGAATTTTAAATTTGCCAAACTATTATAGCATATTTATAGTTATTGTTTTGTTATCAGGCAAAGAAGGCGCGTTCTCTTGAGGGAACACGCATTAAAATTAAAAACTCTTAAGAAATATTAACGACTGCTATCTCTCATATCTACACCATCACGATCGCCCTCTGAATTCCTGTTTATAGTCCTTTCAACTTCAGTGCGATCGCGACTTACAGCAAATACTTTACGCCACGTTAAAACCGTTTTTTGACCGATTTCTACCTCCATTAATGGTTTCAGATCGTATTGAGGAGTATCCGAAAACTCAAGGCGAATTTTCATGTTTTTAGCAGGAGCATTCGCAAGGGCATTTGCCAATTCTGGCGAAACTTTTCCCTCTGTATAACTATATTGTTCCCCATTAATGCTAAAATGAATAACAGTAGGAGAATAATCGCGATAGCCCCAATTTTCTACTCGTTCATTCACAGTTTCAGGAACAGAAATATCTTCCCATTCATCTGTTCTATGATTGTAATGCCGTCGTGACTGATACTCGATGCGAGGAACAATAGAAATACTAGCAACAAAGTTATCGCGAAAGGTAAAACGAATTCCCGACTGACTCCATTGACTGACAAAATAATCGCGATCGCCCCCAATTCCTGTATGGCGATCGTTGACGTACAATCCATCAAATTCACTGTACTCCACTTCTGACCAAGAAACGCGATCGCCATAATTAACAAGAGAAGGTTCAACGGCAAAAGCGGGCAGGACTGAAACTGTACTCAGAAGTGCTACAATCGTTAAAAGTTTCTGTTTCATGGGTTTTTCCCTGATATCGGACAAAAGATGCACTTACAGACGCACCAATGACCCAATAAGTTCGCGTAATCTTTACTTCAAGGTTTTACTTTAAGGTTTGGATGGTTAAAACTTGAGGAGGAGTTGAGTCGGGAGGATAGAGTAAATCAACGCTAACAGAACGTTGTGTATTAGGTTGTAAATGTAACGTTACTAAAGGTTCTCCTTCTTGTCCTCGTCGCTGTACTAAATGATAGTAACGAGTTTGCAAGATTCCCCCATCATCGGTATATTTCACTCGTACTGTACCGCGAAAAAAAGTATTAGTCGGTAACGGATCGAAAAAACGCAAACCTGTGGAAATTTCATCCTGTTTGATGGGAGTTTCCAGAGCAATTGTTACGGTTTGCATCGCCTCCGTGGGGTTATAAAGCGGCAAATTAAGACTATACCTTATGCCATAATTACCATGTGCTTTATAGGCCGTATCGGGATAGCGTGCTAACATAGGAGCGCTTTGAATTTGTTCCGTTCCTAAAGTGCCGCGATCAAGAGTGCTAATACCATAAGAAATGATTTGTCCGCGATCGGGAATCGTGAGAAAATCAACCTCAGAACGATCTGTTAATTTTGCCTCCCATTGCGACCCTTGGGCGACCCCTGCAACCCGACCATAGAGGAAAGAAGAACCTTCAGAATTAGGAGGAGTCGGGGCGCGATCGCGGGGTTTCGCTAAGTCTCCGGTTTGTAATAAGGCTTCCCATTCTGCCAAAGTAGGAGGGCGTTCATTTCCTTCCTCATCTTTAGGTGCAAACATGGCCAAACTGGCCAAATAAACTCGACCATTACTCCGCAAACGCAGATAGGAAGATCGTCCGTTAATGGGAGGATCGAAATCTTTAACCGGGATCGGTAAATTGAGTAACATTTGACGTTCTCCGGCTGGAATAGTCATCAGAAAAGGAAACTGAATTTGATGCCATCCGCGCAATATTTCCCCCATCACTCTGCTTCCCGGTCCTGCATAAATTGTCCCATCAGAATTCTCTAAAAAGGGGTCTAGTTTAATAAATGGGGCATCGGGTTGAGAAAGGTAACTCACCGCTTGTAAAATGTTTATCTTGACCGCTTCACGACCGGGATTATCAACAATAACGCCTAAATAAAGAGTCCGCAAATCATCGGGAGTCGGTGCTTTTGCAACATGGTGGGCAAAAATATCAAAGCGTCCTTCTAAAGGAAAATCTAAGTGTGCTTGCGGGTGCGTTGTCCCAGTAGCAGGAAAAGTAGACAGCAAAATTCCCGGTTCGAGAACCAATTCCGGACTATTACTATTAAAAACAGGAACTGTATTTAAACTTCCTGGTAAAGGTCGGACAATTTGCGGTCGAACAAACTCTTGTGGGGTGGGTGGCGGTAAAGGAGGTGGAGTCGTGGCGAAAAATAGGAAAGAAGAGAGAAGATGGAACATGAATTTAATTGCGATCGCAGCTTGAAGTTGAAACTATATAGTATAAAGGTTAAAGAGCCACAATTCAGCGCGATCGCCTTGGAATAGGGAAAATATTACTTAAGAAGTATTCTTGGCGTTTGGTTTCGTAGTCGGCTGCAAAATGATTTAGCTTTTTGGCATCCAAGGATAGATTTCACCAGCTAATATTTTCTCTCCTAAAAATTTCTCTCTCACGCCAACACGCCAAGCAATTTTACAGGCGATCGCGACTCTTCCCAAAGTAATCGTTTCACTCATAGAGGCGATCTCATTTTGATGATGATGCGATCGTAGCACTATTTTTTATTGTCAATGCTAGTGCGATCGCGGTTCTTCTCAAAGCGATCGCTTCTGGTTTGGAGATGGAAAAGCGATCGCATTTCTTCTTGTTTTGATACAATACAGAAAAACTCTACTTTTAAACGAAAGTCAACAATTATGAACATTACAATCCCCGATGCGGTTTTGCAGGAAAATAAAATTGTCGAAGCCGAACTCAAGCAAGAAATTGCTATTTTTCTGTTTCAAACCAAAAAGTTAAATCTCGTTCAAGCGGGTAATCTAGCCCAAATGGATGAAAATCAATTTCAAGATTTACTTGCCGATCGCCAAATTTTTAGGCACCAAGATACAGACGAATTAAAAAATAGTATTTCCAGCGTGCAACGGAAGAAAAGCCCATTACCTCGTTCTGTCGGTATGGGATCGAGTGGTATGGGAGATTTATCGGAAAGAGTTGATGAATTATTATGGCAGGAATAAGCAAAATTTTAGCTGATACAAGCGGAATCGTATCGATGCTGGACAATAGCGATCGTTACCATGCAGAAGTTGTAAAGGTAATTGAAAAGTCTACTTTACTGATTCCCACAACGATTTTACTCGAAGTTGATTATTTAACAACAAAATATTTAGGAGAAGGAATTGCTCGAGTATTTCTGTCAGATGTGTTAGCGGGTAATTTTACTTATCTTCAAGTTGAACTTGCCGATCTTCAACGTGCATTGGAGATCATGAGTCAATATAAAGGTGTTCCGTTAGGTTTAGTTGATTCTAGTATTGTTGCTTTGGCAGAACGCTATCGGATTCAAAAGATATTGACTTTAGATAGACGACATTTCAGTTTAATTCGACCTGCTAAAATTGAGTATTTAGAACTTTTACCGTAATGCGATCGCGGTTAATCGAAAGGCGATCGCTCTTATTTTAGTTTTGCAATTTTAGAGTGATGTTCAGACATAGCTACTGAGGCTGGGGAACGCGATGACCTCGCCAGCCTAAAATAGCAGATGCTTGAGCCTTACACAACATGAAGCGATTGCTTTCAGCTTGCAGGTCGATTAATTCTTGTTGTTCGCTTGGAGTCAGTGCGCGATCGCTGAATTCTAAGAGTTCGGTTGCGCGATCGGCTGCTTCTTCTGGCATTTGGCTATAAGCAATTTTCCACAATGCTTCATCTTCCATTTTATCCAATGCAGCAAGATCGGCTTGGAATTCTTCGGGAACGTCTGTCCAGAGGGGAGGGCTGCCAATTTCTAAAACTCGCAGCATAATATCTTCTAGGGGGCGTTTGGTGGCTCGTGCAGTATCGACGAGACGACGGTAAATTGTCTCGGGAACTTGTAAAGTAATCGTTTCAGTCATAGAGGCGATCTCAATTTTGATGATGATGCGATCGTAGCACTATTTTTTATTGTCAATGCTAGTGCGATCGCGGTTAATCGAAAAGCGATCGCTTCTGGCTACTGCAAGGCGATCGCGCCGAAATTGTAGAGTATAATACAATTAAACTTTGCTCATTCATTCTCCCGATTCAACTATGACTCAACTCACGCCAACACGCCAAGCAATTTCACAGGCGATCGCGACTCTTCCCGCAGAAGTTCTTGCCGATCTTGCCAGTTTTATTGAATACTTGCAATTTAAAACGAATTCTTCTTCTCAACAACATGGGCAGCCAAAATCAAATAGTTTTTTAATGGCAATTGCTGGACTAGGTGAATCTGATGAAATAGATTTATCAGAAAGAGATGAAGAAATTTTGCCTTAAAGTTTTGGTCTAGCTATTTCAATGCGATCGCATTTCTTCTTGTTTTGATATAATACAGAGAAACTCTACCTTATAAAGATATTACGCTAGGTTTATTTTATATTAAGTGAGGGAATATCAATTGGTAACAAGAAGTTAACCGAAAAAATTATCATCTGCTTCTATAGATTCTAATTGATTTCCACATACTTCACAAGATTGATTGCGTTCCCATTTTGCTCCATACCATCGCAAAACAGAAGGAGTTTTAGAACCATATTCCATTTTAGGCCAATTTGCATAGGTATTTTCTCGACGATTTGCCCAAATATAAAAATCTGCTATACAATCTTCTTCTAAGGATTGAATTCCACTTTCTCTACCACGAGAAAGCTCAAGCAAAGCCAATTTAACAATCATATTGGATATAGGGGCAATATCTGAAGCCAATCCAACTTGAATTGTTGTTTTAACTTCATCATCAGGAACATAAGCGGGATTATCATCTCGTGCTTGTCTAAATTGTGAAACTTCTTCTTTGCGAGTTTCTAGGAATTCTTTGGTAAAAATGCAACTCAAACAAGGACCATGAAAAGGACGAACTCTTAAAACATCTCCACCACAAGCACGAGTTAAAGCTCTGCCAAAAATCGTTGTAATTTTATACTCGATAGCAATATTATTGAGATTAAAACGACTTCGATTATTGTCAGTTGCAGCAACAATCAAATCACAATCTTTAAGAAGATTTTTTGTCTCTTCAAGACTATTATTAATATCTAATTCTGCAATTTTGACATTAATATAGGGATTTTTACCATAGAGTAAATCTCTCACTGCTTTAGTTTTATATCGCCCTAGATCGCCAATTCCACAAACATGACGTGCAACATTGCTTAACTCTAGGCGATCGAAATCAATTAATACAAAGTTTCCTACTCCAGCTTTAGCTAACTCTACCGCTACAGTAGAACCACCACTTCCCAATCCAACTATTCCTACTTTACACTGTTCTAGAACTAAAGTTTCTAACAATCCCGTACTTCGAGAATAAAGTTCGGAGTATTGAGGAATAAATTTTATAATTCCTTCCGATATATTGCCATCTGGTTGAGTAATAAAAACGCGATATTGTAACCGCTCATTTTCAATCGCTAATAAGACAACTACTGTTACTTGTTGACTTTCATGCTGATTGGGAAATATCCTCAAAATTTCTTCGACTATCGAAAAACTTTCCTCTATAGTTGGCATTCTGTCAAGAAATTTAATCGTAGAAGGAACTGGAAAACCTGCAAAATGTGTTTTGGGTACTGAAGTATAGATATGAAACACTTCTCCTTCATCAAAAGTAAAAGCAATCGCTGGAATTTGATCTACCCCTGATACTTGCCAATTTTGATAAACTTTTTGCAATTGTTCTTCATAAAGAAAAGCAAACGAAAGATTAGCAAAAAAGCCTTCTCTTGCTGGCTGATCGACAGTAACCGCATCAGGATTAGCACGAATTTCTCCACGCCTTTGTACAACTAATTCTCCTGTTTCTGGATCGAAGATTAATGTCTCATCGAATCGAGCTTCACCTTGAACTTCTCTTTCAAAATGTTGTTGTACAGCTTCAGGTTGACTATTGCTCATGAGTTTGATACCTCCTAAAATTAATTCATGTGTTTGAGAAAACTATCGATTGTTTTACCTGTCCTTTTATGACTCTCAAAAGCCTCTAGCCAAATCCGTCCTTTGAGAATCACCTTATACAAGGTTAAGTTAGGTGTCCAACCTTTATAGTGGCAGATCTTTACACATCCATTGCTTGGACTTAAAGTGTGCATTGAAGCACTTGCTCCGTGTTCAGAAAAATCTTTACCCAAATATCCTTGTAAAGGAGAAAGCACAAACATATTGGGTTGAGAATTAGGATAATCAGAACTTAAATAGACTCCAATTATATAGTTATTACCTGAGTTAGTTTTGAGAATTCCCTTAACATATGTTTTGTTAGAATCAGTCGGATTGATCCAATCAAATGCAGGAAAATATTTATTCAAAATCTGCCTTTCTGTGGATAAACGACTGCGTTGAGCTTGTGTCCAAGAACCCATATATTTAGTTCCTTACATTGGTATAGTGTTCTTCAATTTTGTTTTCAATTTGAAGGATTGGAGCATTTGGCTTCCAATTTGTTATGAGATCGCAAGGTTTAAAGTTTACTTCCATAGAAGGTAACGATTGAGGAAAATCATTAGGAAAATCAATTCGCCATTTATCAACTTGATTATTGTTTTGATTGATGTTGAACTCAAAAGAAATGTACATTTCTTGAGTTGAATGCTTTCTGGAAATTTTGAAATTTTGAAACTTTGTTTGAAACCGATCTTGAAGATTTTTGAGTAAAGCCTGACCTTGTGGTAGGGTATACCAAAGCTCTTCCGATCGCTCAAGAGGTTCAGTTGTAACTAAAGGTTGTTCTTCTAAGGTAGTTTGAGGAACATCCCAACTTTTTTTTGTGCCTCGATTGGGTAAAGAGAATATTTCCTTTTCATTTCGATTCATGCCCCAACTAGAATTACGAATTGGACTTTTACCGGGTAAAACAACCCAAGAACCAGTTTGATATTGAGGGGAAGAAGGACTAAATAAAAAACAGCCAATATTCACTGTATACTTATTTCTATGGCCTGTAGATTCAGGATGCAAATTAGCAATACACAATAAAAAACGAGGAAGGCTATACTGTCTTAAGGCATTAAAAACGGTTCGTTCATCTCCTCCACTGGGTTGCGCTAAATCCATCTGATGATGAGAATGCCATGCTCCAATATGTTGTAAACCATGTTTGTTCCTGAGTGTTTCTCCTGCTTTAATAAGATGCTCTGTATCTTGAAAAAAGCTGGTAGTATTGTGCTTGCTAGTTTTTCCGGGGCCGAGAACAAACTGAACTACAGGAAAACCTGAATAAGTCCAAAAACCAAATAAGTCTCCACCTGTTTCTAAGTGAGGGTACTCTTCGACCCATCCAGCAATATTGTCTAACTCTTCTTCATAGATAAGAGTTTTGAATTGATTTAAGTGCTTTTGGTTAGAGGTCATTTTTTTGTACTTGAGTCCTGATTCCAATGATGGCAAGAATTTGAGTGATTCGACAATCTTAAAACAACGGATTTTGTCGTTAGTTTTGTTAAGATATTTTAAGAAATGTCGTAAAATGCCATAAAATATCAGAAATCACTAAGCTATAATCATAGAAAAATTGACCCAATAGGTGTTTATGGACGTTACGGAAGTTCTACAGTTTGCAGATCGCTTAGTGTTTAACCAAACCGGAAAACATTTAGATGATGTACAACAAACGGCAATTAGAGGAGTGTGGCAAGGAAAAACTTATGGTAATATTGCCGATGAATGCAAACATAGTGAGAGTTATCTGAGAGATATTGGATATAAGCTATGGAAAATTCTTTCGGAACAGTTAGGAGAAGATATTGATAAGTCTAATTTTCGCTGGACAATGGAGCGAGTTAAAACCTCTCATTCACAGCAAGTTATTGGTTTAATCAATAAAAATGTAAATTTATGTTCCAATGACTCTAAAGAAATAGAAGATATCGCTAATGATACTGAGCTTCACGATTCATCTAGACCATTTTACAAAGATTTAGAATTATCTCCTAAAATCAATCAATTTTATGGGCGCTCTAATGAGCTTTCAATGTTATCAAGATGGATTGAAAATGAACATACTCGCTTAGTATCGATTATTGGGTTGGAGGGAGTCGGAAAAACGGCTCTAGTTAGAAAATTTGTAGACTTAAATTCTCAAGATTTTGATGCGATAATTTGGAAAAGTATTAAACAGCCTAAGATATTAGATATTTTGACTTCTAAAATACTACAGACATTCAATCCAACACTAAAAAATCTGGTGCTTGACTCAGAAGAGAAAATTACTAAATTGTTTAATATATTCTCTCAAAAGAAATGCTTAATTATTTTGGATAATCTAGAATCTTTATTTGAGAGTAAAAAAAATGCAGGACAATATCCAATAAAATACCAAAATTATAAAAGTTTTATTCAGGCTGTTGCTGAAACCGAACATCAAAGTTGTTTAATTCTCATCAGCCAAGAAAAATCACAAGAAATGATAACACTTAATACAAATATCCGTTCTGTACAAATATTAGAATTGGGCAATTTAGAAAATGATGCTCTAGAAATTCTGGAAAATCAAGGACTTAGCGATCGCGCTGATTGGCACAAATTAACCCAATTATATGATAGTAATCCTTTATATTTAAAATCTGTTATAAGTTTAATAAAGGAGGTATTTGAAGGGAATGTATCTGAGTTTCTGAATGAAAATGAGTTAATTTTAACTGAAGATTTGAAAGATATTTTTAATAATATTTTTTTAAATCTATCTGATATTGAGAAAAGAATCATTTTGGAAATCAGTAAAAATAGCAATAAAATCACAAAAGAAGAGTTAAAGCAATTGTTATCATTATCATCTTTAGAATTAGTCAATTCTTTGCAATCTTTAATGAGGCGATATCTAGTCAAAAAAATTAAAGGAGAAACTTTTTTCTGTATTATTCCTGTATTTCAAGACTATATCAAACTTAGATTTCATAACCAACAATAAAATTACCGATCGCTAGGTCAAAAACAATCACCAATTAAATTGCTGGCTGAGAGTGTGTCAAACATTTTTATCTAAGGTGGAGTGACTGCAATCTATAAGACAAAAAATCGTACTCTCGGAGAAAATCAATAACAACCCTCTGCTATTTTAACAATCTTACTCGGGTTCATCTTCTCCCCCAAAACGACTTAATAACTCTTCATCCGTCAATTGCATCACGAGGGAAACAGCTTCTCGAGTCGGGAGTTCTAACAGGCGATCGCAAATCCTTAATACTCGTTCGTCAAAAGAATCAAAGCGCACTGTTAGCATCGTTTCTAGCATCGTGCGCCGTTCTTGTTGCAATCCTTGTTGCAATCCCTGTTGCAATCCCTGTTGCAATCCCTGTTGCAATCCTTCTTTTAGCGTTTCTTCTCGCCATTTGAGATAAGCGGGGGATAATGTCATGATTAACTCCTGTTCTTCTCTTGTAGGACTGGTTT
>NZ_JACSWA010000273.1 GCF_016888125.1 Spirulina sp. CCY15215 | reverse complement strand
TGTTTAACTGCTAACGACAGAGCGGGGAACTAGCTTCGCATTCCCAGGTGTCGTGACCCAAATAACGTAGTACGCGGGGTACTTAGTCTGGTCAGAACGGCCTGTTAGATTTCTCTTTCAAGCCTCATGCCTAAGGGCTGAGGTTTCTGACCGAGCGCTCGCTTTCTGAACAAGTTATCTATCTTAGTTGCTTTCTCTGGCTAACCTATACGATAATAATATATTTGGGTCTAGTCTTGACGCAATCTCAATATTTGTTATATTTACTGAAAAAAGTTATCAGTCTCGATGCAGAGATTTTTTGAGGGAAACCGCATCGGGCGATCGAGAAAGATAATCCAGCAAAAACTTTTTTGATGCTACAATGGAGGTCAAAATATGCTAAAAACGTCTTGAACGCTGGAAAATACCTAAAAAAGCTCATATTTTTTGCAAAATCAATACTTTATAGAAAGTAACCAACCTATGGTTTTCAGGATAATTTTCAAACTAAAGTTCGGTTTGAGAACTGGATTGACTTATTTTTAGAAAAATGGAGGCATCAATACATTGTCTGAGCAAAGAGTTCGCGTAGCAATTTTAGGGGCGACGGGAGCAGTAGGAACGGAGTTAATCGCACTCCTACAAGAACGTCGATTTCCCGTTGCTTCCCTCAAGTTGTTGGCATCACCGCGATCGGCAGGAAGGAAGATTTCCTTTGGCGGGGAAAGTTTAACGGTTGAACCGGTTGAAGAGGCATCTTTCCAAAATATAGATTTGGTGTTAGCTTCGGCGGGAGGATCTACCTCAAAACAATGGGCGGATACAATCGTTAAAGCTGGAGCCGTCATGATTGACAATTCCAGTGCTTTTCGCATGGATGCCGATGTTCCGCTCATTGTCCCAGAAATTAACCCAGAAGCGGCAAGCCAACATCAAGGAATTATTGCTAATCCCAACTGTACGACGATTCTGATGGGCATGGCGGTATATCCCCTACACTGCATCCAACCGATCCAACGCATTATTGTGGCAACTTATCAGTCTGCAAGCGGTGCGGGAGCAAGGGCAATGGAAGAGGTTAAAATTCAATCTCGAGCAATTTTAGAGGGGAGGGAACCCCAAGCTGAAATTCTCCCTTATCCTCTCGCTTTTAATCTTTTTCCCCACAATTCTCCTTTAGGCGAAAATGGGTATTGTCAGGAAGAAATGAAAATGGTGAACGAAACCCGCAAGATCTTCAATGCCCCTCAATTAAGGGTAAGCGCAACTTGCATCCGCGTCCCCGTTCTCCGCGCCCATTCAGAAGCGATTAATATGGAATTTAATGCGCCCTTTTCGGTCCAAAAAGCCAGAGAAATTTTGTCAGCTACACCAGGAGTTCGTTTAGTCGAAGATTGGCAAAAAAATTATTTTCCCATGCCCATAGAAGCATCGGGACAAGATGATGTTTTCGTGGGACGCATTCGCCAAGATATTTCTCATCCAAATTGTTTAGAATTATGGTTGAGTGGCGATCAAATTCGGAAAGGAGCAGCCTTAAACGCCATCCAAATTGCCGAATTATTGGTCGAAAAGAATTGTTTAAAGCCTCAAAGAATAGCTGTTTCCGTGTAAACCAATAGTAAATAAATCTAGTAAATAAATCATAAACTTCAGGAGTAATAAGCAGTGTGGTAGAGATAGGCTTTGGTCGAGTGGTTACGGCAATGATTACGCCATTTAAAACAGATGGCAGTGTCAATTATGAAACCGCACAAAAACTGGCATCGTATTTAGTTGAAAATGGTTCTGATACGATTTTACTTTGCGGAACTACAGGAGAATCTCCTACCTTAACAAGAGAAGAGGAATATCAACTCTTTCAAGAAGTGAAAATGGCGATCGCCGATCGCGGTAAAGTGTTAGCAGGGACGGGTTCAAATTCAACCCAAGATGCGATCGCGGCAACCCAAAAAGCCGCAAAATTGGGGATAGATGGAACATTACAAGTCGTTCCCTACTACAATAAACCACCCCAATCTGGATTGTACCAACACTTTAAAGCGATCGCCGAGGCTTGCCCGGATCTCCCCCTAATGCTTTATAATATTCCCAGTCGTACCGGATGTAATTTAGAACCGGAAACCGTGATTGAACTGGCAAAAATTGATAATATTATTGGGATCAAAGAAGCCAGTGGCAGTCTCGATGCAGCCAGTCAAATCCGAGCTTCAACCCCTAACAATTTTGCCATCTATTCTGGAGATGATTCCTTAACGCTTCCCCTGTTAGCCGTCGGAGGAAATGGTGTAGTTAGCGTTGCCAGTCATCTTGTCGGAAATGCCCTGCAAGACGCGATCGCCGCCTGCGAAAATGGCGAACTCCAAGTCGCAACCGCCATCCATTTGAAATTATTTCCCCTTTTTAAAGCCTTGTTCTATAGCACAAATCCTATCCCCATCAAAACAGCATTAAAGTTACAGGGTTGGGATGTGGGGGGAGTGCGGCTGCCATTGTGCGAAATTCCTGCTGAAGTAGAAACTAAATTGAAGGCAGTACTAGAAGAATTAGGGCTTTTATAAAACAGCAAACCAACAAAACAACAACAAAACAACAACAAAACAACAACAAAGACAACATGACTAATAAACAAGCAAAACTGAAAATTATTCCTCTCGGAGGATTGCATGAAATTGGCAAAAATACCTGCATTTTTGAATACGAAGATGAAATGATTCTGCTGGATGCAGGATTGGGATTTCCCACAGATGGAATGCACGGAATTAATATTATCTTGCCGGATATGACCTACGTGCAGGAGAACCGCCAGAAAATTAAAGGTATGATTGTCACCCACGGCCACGAAGATCATATTGGCGGCATTGCTTATCATCTCAAGCAATTTGATATTCCCGACATTTACGGACCGCGCTTGGCTATGACCTTATTGCGGGACAAATTAAAGGAAGCGGGTGTTAGCGATCGCACCACCTTACACAAGGTTTTACCCCGAGATATGGTTCGCATCGGCAAACACTTCCTAGTAGAATATATTCGCAATACCCACTCTATGGCGGATAGTTTTACCGTCGCCATTCACACACCCCTAGGAGTCATTATTCACACGGGGGATTTTAAAATTGACTTTACCCCCGTAGACGGCGAACATTTCGATCTGCAAAAATTAGCAGAACATGGAGAAAAAGGCGTACTCTGCCTTTTGAGCGATTCCACCAACGCCGAAACCCCCGGTCATACCCCCTCAGAACAAGCCGTTTATCCCCACTTGGATCGCATCGTCGCCCAAACCCCAGGACGATTATTCATCACTACTTTTGCCTCCTCCGTGCATCGGGTTAATATCATTTTGCAATTGGCGCAAAAACACGATCGCAAAGTTATTATCGTCGGGCGATCGATGTTGAATGTAATCGCCCACGCCCGAGAACTTGGCTATATTAAGTGTCCCGACGATATTTTCTTACCTTTAAGAGCGTTATCGACCTTACCCGATGAAAAACTCCTCATTCTCACCACAGGCTCCCAAGGCGAAACCCTCGCCGCCTTAACGCGAATTTCCCATGATTCCCACCGTCAAGTTCGCATTAAAAAAGGAGATACCGTCGTTTTCTCCGCCAACCCCATTCCAGGCAATACCATTGGAGTCGCCGACACCATCGATCGCCTGATGATGCGCGGGGCAAAAGTCATTTACGGTCGTCACCAGGGCATTCACGTCTCCGGCCACGGCTCCCAAGAAGACCATAAACTAATGCTGGCCTTGACCAAACCCAAGTTTTTCGTCCCCGTCCACGGTCAACACCGAATGCTGGTGCAACACGCCAAGTTAGGTCATAGCATGGGCATCCCCGAAGAAAATATTGTCATTATCAATAATGGGGATATTGTCGAACTGACCCCAGATAGTATTGCAATTGCAGGTCAAGTGCCTTCAGGCATTAAATTAGTGGATAGTTCGGGCATCGTTCACGACGAAGTGATGAAAGAACGCCAGCAATTGGCTGAAGATGGAGTTATCACCGTCGCCGCCGCCGTCGATCGCCAACTGAAACTGATCGCCCCTCCAGAAGTGCATCTACGGGGAGTCGCGGCAAACATCGAGCAATTATTTTTGCAACATTTGGTTATTCGTACTATCGAACAGACTCTCAGCGAACGAGGTCGGGAGTTTGTGCGAAGGATTGAAGAAGACAAAACCGATATTGATTGGATTGGCTTAAAAACAGAAATTGAAGGGCATTTAGAACGGTTAGCGCTGCGAGAATTGCGGTGTCGTCCTTTGGTTGTGTTCCTGTTACAAAACCCCGAACCGATTGCCCATTTTGAAATACCTGTGACTCCCGCTCCCAAACCGCCAACCTTGAAAAAACCTGTAGAGAAAATTCTGTCTAAAACGGAAAAGATTGCGTCTAAAGCAGAAATAATAGAAACAGAAACAACAGAAACAAAAGCAGAAACAAAAGCAGAAACAACGACTTCGCCAACTCGGACAATTTCCCGACGGCGGCGGCGTTCTGCAGCTTCGGTTGCTAGTTAATAATTGATAGTTGATAGTTGATAGTTGATAATTAACTGTTGATAATTAACTGTTTAGGACTTACGCAGCTAGGGAGCGAACTTACGCAGCTAGGGAGCGAACTTACGCAGCTAGGGAGCGAACTTACGCAGCTAGGGAGCGAACTTACGCAGCTA
>NZ_JACSWA010000272.1 GCF_016888125.1 Spirulina sp. CCY15215 | reverse complement strand
TGCCAGATAACGACTCGTAGCGGTAGACAAGACTTGCGTTGGAAACTGATTCTTCCAAGCCGCTATTGGACGCTTTGCGTCAATAGCGGTTCTTGACATTGTCTTGAATGAGGGCAGCTAATCGTTCAGCACTATCTGCTACCGCTAAAGTTCCTGCATTCTCTGACATTCTCTCTAACTCATCAGGATTATTCAATAAACGTAAAACTTCTTTTTCGAGGATTTCTGGGGTGAGTTCCTGCTGACGATAAATCAATGCTGCTCCTGCTTCCTTAAATGCCAAAGCATTATAATACTGGTGGTCTTCTGCCGCAAAAGGATAGGGGATTAAAATAGCAGGGGTTTTGGTTATCGCTAATTCTGTCAAAGTTCCCGCCCCAGAACGACTAATGGCTAAATTTGCCCGTTGCAATAAGCCCGCCATATTATGATAAAACGGAAGAGGAAAATAATGAGAATGGTGAAAACTTTCGGGGTCGCGATCGCCAGTCAAATGAACCAGATATGCCCCTGCATCCAACCATTTTCTCCCACAGTCTCTCACCAATTGATTTAAGGCAATAGCACCTTGAGAGCCACCCATAACTACAATTAAAATAGCATCTTGAGGAATGGGAAAATCAAGAGATTGAGGGCTTAAAAAAGTTTTTCTAACGGGGGTACCCAGCCAAATTGTTTTCTTTTTGGGCAAAGATTGTGCAGCCATCTCCAACCCGATCGCCACTTGGGTACAAAAAGGAGCTAGTAATTGAGTTACTTTTCCCGGTATAGCATTGGATTCGTGAATAATAACGGGAATGCCGCACCATCGCGCGGCTAAAATTGCTGGGGCGGAAATATAACCCCCAGTAGTGAAGACAGCATCAATGTGTAACTGTTTTAATAACTTGCGAACCTGAAAAATGGCGATCGCCAAACGATAGAAAACCAGGAGAGACTTTAAGCCTCGGGACTGAAACCCCTCCACATTAACTGTATGTAAAGGATAATTTTTAACTAGAGCTTGTTCAAGGCGACCAGTCGCCCCTAGCCAGTCAATTTGCCAGTCAGATAACTGTTCTGCAACGGCTAAAGCGGGGAAGAGATGACCGCCAGTTCCGCTAGCGGCTATCAGTAAGCGAGGGGAAGTTTCAGGCACGGAGATTGAGATTTTGCTATAACTGAAAGAATTACTGTATTTCAACCTAACATTAATGGGCAGTTTTGCACGAGTGGGGAGTCAAACAAAAACAATGCTAAAAATGGGCTGGCGAGTATTATTCGCAACGGGACTGAGTTTGGGATTAACCTTGGGTATGGGGGCAACCGTTCGCGCCCAAGACCAATATCCTCGCAATACTCCCCCAGAATTGAAAACTTTTTTAACTCGGTTGGAAGATGCGGCAAATCGTCACGATTCTGATCAGGTGATGCAGTTCTACAGTCAGGAATTCACTAACTCCGACGATCTAAACCGTTCTCAACTGTCGGAAAAACTGGAGACGCTTTGGGAACGATATGGGAATCTTAATTATTTTACCAAATTAGAATCTTGGCAACAGCAAGGCGATCGCACTGTGCTGGAAACTACGACTTTTATTACCGGAACTCGCACGGATACCGGTCGGGAAATGCGCCTGAAAACGCAAATGCGATCGCGCCAAGTCCTGCAAGGAGAAACCTTGATTAGCCAAGAGATTCTCTCGGAACGGACGGAGATACTCATGGGGGACAATCCTCCAGAAGTTCAGTTTAATTTACCCGATCGCGTTCAACCAGGAGAAAAATTTAATTTTGATGCTATTGTCAAAACTCCATTAGGTGAGGATTTGCTTTTAGGGGCAGCAATTGAGGAGGAAGTAAACGGCGATCGCTATTTTAACCCCGAGGCCTTCGATCTAGAGTTACTCCAAGCGGGGGGACTCTTCAAGCAGGGAATAGCCCCAGAAGAAGGCGGCGATCGCTGGATTTCTGCCATTCTCATTAGTGGGGAAGGGACAATTATTATTACCCAGCGTTTGCACGTCGAGGCAATCAATGATTGAGCTTAAATCCGTCGGTGCGATCGCTTCTTTTCTTTGACCGGACTCGACCAATATCCTCGCACAGTCCCTAAAATTTGATTGAGGGCATGGAGTTGGTCGGCGGTCCCCATACAAATCAACAAGTCTCCAGCATATAAAAGAGTTTCTCCTGTGGGACCGCCAATTAGTGTACTATCTTGACGGCGAATAGCGAGAACTAAAGCCCCCGACTGCGATCGCAAATTTGTTTGCTGTAAAGTTTTACCAATATGAGGACAAGTTGCCTCATCTAAGAAAAACTCATCTAAATAGAGCGATCGGTTCATCCCTGTAATAATGCCATCCACAAAATCGATAGCGCTGGGACGCAGTGCTGCTGCCGCCAAGCGCCGTCCTCCGGTAATATAGGGAGAAACAACAGCATCGGCTCCCGCTCTTTTTAACTTCGTGACTGCTTCTTCACTATTGGCTCGGGCGATGGCACGAATACTGGGATTTAAAGTCTTTGCAGAAAGGATCGTATATAAGTTCTCCGCATCAGACTGTAAAGCAGCAACCAAACAGTCAGCGCGATCGATCCCCGCCGCATATAAATCATCATCGTGGGTAGCATCCCCCTGAATGACCGTATAGCCTCGCTGTCGCGCTTCATCCAAGGCTTCGCTTTGACTATCAATAATGATGAAAGGAACGTGTTCTGCTGCAAATTCTAAGGCAATTTGAGCTCCCGTCCGTCCGTAACCGCAAAGAATATAATGATGTTCGAGCATTTCAATCGATCGCTTTCGTTGTCTTCGTCGCAGTCCTTCTTGAAAATAACCCCGAATCATGACTTCTGTAAAGCGGTTGGCGATATAGCCAATAACAAAAATGCCCATTAAAATGAGAGCAATGGTAAACAAACGGGAGCGATCGCTTAAAGGTCTAACTTCAGAAAACCCGACAGTAGAAAGAGTAATCATGGTCATATACGCGGATTCCGTCCAAGACCATTTTTCGATCAGAACATACCACAAAGTTCCCATGACGAAAACTCCCCCCAACCCAGCAAAACCAACGATTAATTGGTTTTTGAGCCGTTGATATTTTCGTTCAAAATTATACATATTGGGTCCGAGATTGGGGATTTATATGAGTTACCGATCGCTGCCCAACATTGTTATTATTTTAAATTTTTTCCAGCCAATGTTGTATCCCTTTTCGGGTCGGTTGTCCGGTGGGGGTAAAAGTCCAAATTGAGCGCTTGTGTTGCGGTCCGTAGCTGATATGAATGGGGCGTTCTTGGCTGTAATAATATAAAGAGTCAAAGGGTAATTGCTGCTCTAAAATCCAATCAACGAGGGTATTACTGGCAACATCGGCAATGAAGAAATCACAGGCAGAACCGAGGCGATCGCAGTAATATTTACCATTGCTATTTTTTTCGTGAGCGATATGTTGGTCACGAGACGGGGTAACGCACCCGTTTTTTTGTCCGGTGAGGGGGTCTTTTTGATTGAGATAGCGCTTTAAGTCGGGGGAGCAAAAGCCGTAGGTGAGGTGGAATTTGGCGCGGCCAAAATGGTCGATAATGGGGTCGATAATCTGCCCATTGAGCGCCGCGATCGCCGCTATACTTTCGGGATTTTGAGGAAAGGGCGCGATCGTGGCTGCATATTTTTGATAGGTTTTCGTACAGGTACAAAACTCGAACAATGTCAAGTATTTTCCCAGTAATATTTCCGGTTCTTTTTCAGTCATGTTTTGTCAACTAGCCCGGAGCTTGGACAAGAGAGAGCCGACGGGAACAATATGCTTATCCAAACCTAACTCCTCTGGTTTAATTCCCAAGGCTAAACCCACCAATTGCGGTAAATGCAACACGGGAATCCCCAATTTACCCCCAATAACCTTCTCGATTTCCGGCTGGCGAGAATCTAAATTAAGATGACAGAGGGGACAGGGGGTAACTAAACAATCCGCCCCGGCTGCGATCGCCTCCATAAGATGCCTTCCAGCCAGAGAAAAAGATTCTTTGGTTGCATAACTGGAAATTGGCCAACCACAACATTGAGTGCGTCCACGATAATAAACGGGATTTGCCCCCAAGGTTCGGAAAATATTTTCCATGGATTCTGGGTTCAGAGGGTCATCATGGGGTAGTGTTTTTTGACCCCGCAATAAATAACAGCCATAAAAGGCCGCACAATTTAAACCTGTTAAACTTTGAGTCACTCGTTCCGCTAAAGCCTCTAGCCCATAATCTCCCACTAACACCCAAAGTAGATGTTTTATCTCTGTGCTACCGCGATAGGGGGAACAACCTTCTTGTTTTAAAAAGCCATTCACCTGCTGGAAATAAGCCGGCTCTTTTTCTTTCGCTTCCTTGAGGCGTTCATCTACATGACCGATAACTCCTTGACAAGTGCTGCAATGGGTTAGGAGGGGTAAATTTAGAGATTCTGCTAAAGCAATATTGCGAGCATTTACTGTATCCTCGAGCAATTGGGAATCTTCCTTATAGGTTCCCGAACCGCAACAAGCAGCCTTTTTCAGTTCGATCAGTTGGATATTGAGGGCGCGAGTTATTGCTTCTGTGGAGAGATAAAGCTCGCGACAGGCACCTTGAGCAACGCATCCAGGAAAATAAGCGTATTGTAAAGTTGGTGAGGGCATAGGTGTTGAGATTGGGACTAAGGAATAGGGATAACTGTTCTATTTTCTCTCAGACTGCCAGCAATAAAACAATTCTCGAGAAAATTCTTAATTTAGGGTTTCATACTATTTCTTTGAGTCTCTTATCTTGATTGTATCTAAAATTTCCTTGAAGGGATAAGGATATTTCTGCTTTTTGTAATTCTGTCCCTAAATAGAGAGCGTGTTCAACTTCTAAACTGGGACATTCAGTAGCTATTTTTTGATACAGTTGACGTGCTGTTTTTCCAGTATAGCAATTCACAACTTCTCCCGATCCTGGGGTTAAATGTTCGACAAAAATAGTATTTTCTCGAACTGCGATCGCGAAACTTCCCACGGGATCATCAAAGGCGCGATCGCGGCACACTTTAGCATATTGGGTTTGAATTAAACTCTCAGCACTTTCCCAACAATCATCATAAATATGGGCGCTTTGACTGACAGTAATTAAAGCCCCCATTCTTAAATTATACTGAGAACGTTTGGCAATTTCATCGCGAATATGCTGCTGTAAACCCCTCAATCCCATCGCATTTACAACCCATGCGCCGAACATATCATTACTGCGAAAAGTAGCGGTTAAAGACAATTCTCCATCAATTGCACGAACCCAAATATGATTCAAACAAGGGGGACTATTATCATTATAATCTTTAACATCCCATAAAGACATTACGGCTCTAGCTGAATCAATATCATTGCTTAATTTATTAATTAATTGTTCGATCTGATCGCATCCAAACCAAGATCGCAAGCGTTGTCCATAGGTATATTTTACGCCTTCTTGTTGGGGAGAATCATCGAGCATTTGCGAAATATATTGGGCAAGAAAAGTGCGATCGCAGGGCAAATAATTCGGTTCGGGAAAGTAAAAATCTGTGGGTTCATCGGTAACAACTGCCATTAAATCGATTAATTCTTGCCATTTTCCATCATAACCCGTCGGACGAATTGTTCCCGTTGTTTTGATACGATGAATGATTTTTACCCATGTTTCCGCGATGGTTTTCCCTTTAATTAAATGCCCGTAACGATCGCCAGGAAAAACCGTCGGGACAGTCTGAGAAAAAGGAAACTCTAACGGTTGACCCCAAACAGATACCGAGTTTTTTTCTGCATAAGATTTAATCAAGGCGATCGCCTCACCAATAGAACTTGCTTCTCGATATTCAATATTCTGACGCAGTGTTTCTAAACTATTAGCAGGAATTTCGCGATCGATATAACCAATAATTTCTGATTCGATCTGCCAAATATCTCGCCCAGTCTCGCTTTTTCCAGCTTTAAAACCATGACGAAAGAAATCTAATAAACATTGACATCCTCCCGCATTGCGATCCTCTTTCGTAGCATTCAAAACAACCAAAAAACGAACGTGAGGATTTAAGAGTAAATTGCGTAATAATAAACTAATACCCCTCGTGGGACTGTACAACTGACCGATCGCGGCATATTCAGAAGCCTCTAAATGCTTTGCCAATATTCCCTTCACCGTCCATCCCGTAACAACAACAGTTGTACCCCTTCCACATAAAAGTTGATTGGGTTTATAAAGAGGTTGATATTGAAATTGAGTAAGATGGGGGGTAACAGTCATTATGAGAAACAATGTTCAGCAGACCCCTGATTATCGCACGATCGCTGGCCAAAATTCAAAAATTACCTTAGTGAGTTGCCCCAGTAGGGGTTTGGTCTCCAAACCCTCTTGTTCTTACGCAATTCAATAATATTCCGCGTTTGGTCTCCAAACCCTCTTGTTCTTACGCAATTCAATAATATTCCG
>NZ_JACSWA010000271.1 GCF_016888125.1 Spirulina sp. CCY15215 | reverse complement strand
GACCTTTTTCTCTTTTGAGGCAATGGTACAACAACTTTCTCCCCCATCGATTGACGACGACCTTCTCTATCCTGACAGTGACGGTAAACCTTTGGCTGACAATACGACCCAATTACGCTTAATTTTCACCATAAAAGGGGGTCTGGACTCTCTTTTTAAAGACCGAGAGGATGTGTTTATTGCCGCAGATTTGTTATGGTATCCCGTCAAATTGACGAAACAACAAATCTTAGAGCAAGAGGAGCCGCAAAAACAAGCACCAGATGT
>NZ_JACSWA010000270.1 GCF_016888125.1 Spirulina sp. CCY15215 | reverse complement strand
TATCAACTATCAACTATCAACTATCAACTATCAACTATCAACTATCAACTATCAACTATCAACTATCAACTATCAACTATCAACTATCAACTATCAAATGGGTTGCCTGGGGCTCGAACCCAGAACCAGTCGGTTAAAAGCCGAATACTCTACCATTGAGCTAGCAACCCAGGTGCGTTTTGCACACGAATACCTAGGATAGCAAAAAATTTTCTAAAAGGGAAGAGCTAGGAGCAAATTTTCTAAGATACTGGAGCTTGGGTTGTGTAAAAAAGGTCGGAAAGCCTATCAAAAAGGGCTTCCCCTGCCCGATTCTGCACGATCGCCCTGGCTAAGTCAAAAAATTCTCGATCGGGGGTGCGATCGCTCTCAACAATTTTACTCGCGGCATAAAAGGTAATATCATCGTTGCGGAATTCATTGGTATTGCCTGTTTTCCAGCACTTATCCTGACGGTGCCAAGAAATCGATCGCCCCCTCAAAGTCAACTGAAACCATTCAATTTCATCTTCTCGCAGGTCTACAAAGAGATCGAAATATGGTTCTCCTCCCTGATACCATACCCGCTCTATTCCCGCAATAAGGTCGTGACTGAGGAGTTTGCGATCTATTTGTCGTAAAGAATGACTGAGGGATTGAATTTCTGTGGTTTGCATTGATTGGAGTTGAATAATTATCTTTTAATGAGTACGGATTAACTCTACAGAATCTCTCCCATCCACATCTTGCAGATAAACTTTTACTTTTTCTTCCGAAGATGTGGGTAAATATTTGCCCGTAAAATCTGGATGAATGGGAAGTTGTCGATGTCCGCGATCGACTAACACTGCTAAATAAATACTCTCTGTTCTACCATATTCGGGAATTGCACTAAATGCGGCTCTGATGGTTCGTCCTTTGTAAATTACATCATCCACCAAAACAATATTTTTTCCGGTTAAATCGAAAGGAATCTTTGTTTTAGCAGGAGTCCGCATTCCGACGCGATTGAGATCGTCCCGATAAAAGGTAATATCTAAGGCACCGACAGGAATTTTAATTCCCTCTAACATTTCGATTTGATTTGCTAATATTTCTGCGAGAGGAACTCCTCGCGTATAAATGCCTAAAAGAATAGTATTAGAAAGATCGCTTACTCTTTCGACAATTTCAGAAGCAAGACGGGTAATGGTGCGACGCATTTCGTCGGGGGAAAGAATTTCAACGATCGCGACTGACATACGGCGTTGTTTATCGTGGTTATAAGTCTACTGTAGACAAAATTGCCACAAAAATTCACTATCTTGGCCAACTCAATCTATGCTATAGTATAACAGTATTGTGAGATTAATACAAAACAACGAATATGGAACGGGTCAATCGCAAAACTCTACTGTATCAGGCAGGGCGATCGGATAAAATTTATCAAGTCGATCTTTGTCGAATGGACGGCGATCGCTATCTGGTCAACTTCCGATACGGACGACGGGGAAAACAACTCAAGGAAGGCTCAAAAACTGTTGCTCCTGTTACTTTACAACAAGCGGAGGGCATTTTCAATCAACTCATCTCCTCTAAACTAGCAAGTGGTTATCGCGATGTGAGTGAGGAAACTAATATCGAATATAGTACCCCGTCCCCTCAGCCCGAGGCGGCTCCAAGGCGATCGCCGTCCTCCAGCAGTGACGATCCCCGCCATCAAGCTATTCTCAACCGTTTAGCTGCTAGAGATGATGAAAAATGGCCATTAGATCGAGTGATTTGGCGGGCGGGAGAGTTGAAAATAGCAGAGGCTGTCCCCGATCTCATTTCTCTTTTAGGTACGGATACGGAATTAAGGGACTATAGTATTGTTTGGTCGTTGGGATGGTGCGGAAATGCGATCGCGATCGCGGAAGTGAAAAAATTGCTCAATTCTGCTTCTACCGCAGATTTTGTACGACGCATTGCCTGGGAAGCACTGTTTAAACTCTCTGATGAAAGAGAAAGAGAGGAAATGCGAAGAGTGAAATTAGGGGAACTTCCAGAAGAGTTGAGAGGAGTCGCAGAAAATAACAATTCGGATAGGTTTGCGCGATCGCTTCACACCTATCTAGATAGTAGCGATTATCGACGTTTTGCAGTGTTAGATGCAATCTATCAAATTAATAATAATACCGTCCGTCCTGCCTTATTAGCAACCCTTAAAACAGCCCCCTTGCGTCCTAATTATTTTAAACCCTTGCGCCATATTTTTAAAATGGCAGAATATCGTCAAGATGGGGAAGTTTTCGGAATTTTAGCACATCGGTTTGATACTGAATCAACCAGATTTAGTAATCTTCAGAAATTGACATGGGATCCCGTAAAACGCCGATATCGCCCCACAGGAAATCGTTATTACGAACAAGAATTGAAAAATGATCGCTCTACTCGTGCTTATAGTAAACAAACGCGGGACTATTTGCGGCGGCGAGTTTGGCGGACTTTGAAAGCGTTAGGAGAAGAAGGCGATCGCGCTTATATTGACCTTGCAACCCAGACTCTTTTACAATATTCTGATGCAGACGGGACTTATCCTCAAAACCAAACTTCTAAACGTTATAATTCCGCAACTCACCGATACGATTCCATTACCACTTATTGGGATCAATTTGCTCATTTACAAGTTTTCAATCATCTTCTCTACGAAAATAGCCCTCGCTATATTTCTCACTTTAAAGCATGGCAACTGAGAGAAGGATATGAAGCGGGTTCATTTCTTCCTAATATTCGCGAAGAAGCATTCCCTCAACTTTGGCGACAGCACCCCGATGCGCTGTTAAAGTTATTACTTGAAAGTTATTGTCATCCTGTTCATCAATTTGCCATCAAAGAGATACGAGATTGTCGGGATTATTGGCAACAATTGACGGAGGAGAATCTGATTCAACTTTTAAAACAATCTTATCCAGAAACCGTACAATTTGCCTTTGAATTAACCAGCGATCGCTATAATGAAAGTAATCCTCAACTCGATCTCGTTCTTGCCCTTGCTAATTGTATATTACCAGAAGCGCGATCGCAAGCATATCAATGGATCGAACAACAGAAAGATATTTTCCTGCGATCGGGTCAATTTGTGATGGGATTAATAACCAGTTTTTACCCTGAAACCCGCGCTTTTATTCGTCGTTTGCTGAGTTCTACAATTTTAAATCCTGAAACGGTTCAAGTATTAGTTGGTCAAATTATTGCATTTTTATTAGCGGGCGATCGCGAAACAACTGATGGGAATTTAGTTCGAGAAATTGGCGAAACTTTGTTAATAACATTTTCCTTACCACTCAGAACAATTGGACTACCGATCATTCTCGATTTACTGCAACATCCAATGGAAGAAGTGCAGGCGATCGGCAGCAGAATTTTGTTCAATCATCAAACTCCCGCCAGCGAACTTCCAACAGATTTGATCGAGTCTCTTTTAGTTTCTCCTTACGCATCTGTAAGGGGTATTGGGATACAAATTTTTGCCCAATTACCCGATGAAACATTAATGAACGATCGCCTGCTATTATTGGCAATGGCAGTAAGTTCTAGTCCCGATCTTCGTATCTCTATTCGCCCAGTAATTCGTCGTTTAAGCGATCGCGATCGCCAATTTGGTCTTGAATTTGCCATCGATATTATCGATTTATTAGTCGAACCCCAACGACACGAAGGTGTTCATAAAGACTTGGTAACATTACTGCGTGAATATATCCCGAATTGGATGCCAGAAATTACCAAAGAGGAAGCCTTACAATTGCTACGAGCAAAATCTCCCAGTGCTAAAGAATTGGCAGGATTAGTCCTACAAGAAAATTGCGATCAATTCTTCCCCAATTTTACCACAAAAGAGTTAGTTAAACTTGCAAATCACGAAATCTTAACGGTGCGAGAAGCAGCACGAAAAATGTTTCCTCAACGTTTAATAATGATTAATGGGAATACAGAAGAAATGCTGGCAGCCGTGCGCCTATTAGAGGCAAAATGGGAAGATTCGCGAGAATTTGCCTTCCAGGTATTTCAAGATTTACCCCGAGAATATTGGTCGCCAGAAGTTATTATTACCGCTTGTGATAGTATTAAAGAAGACGTGCGACGCTTCGGACGAGACTTAGTAACCCGCTATTTCCAAGCCGACAACGGACAAGAATATTTAATAAAATTTAGCGAACATCCCAGCACCGATATGCAGGTGTTTGCCACTAATTATTTACAGGATTATGCCGCCGGAAATTGCGATCGCCTTGCCCAACTCAAACCTTATTTTATCACTGTTTTATCCGGCGTGAATCGCGGTAGAATTGCCAAACAGCGCATCTTTAACTTCCTGCAAGAAGAAGCAAAAAAGAGCAAAATCGCCTCAGAAATTGTTGCAGAAATTCTCACTCGTCAATCTCTAACCGTGGCGATCGGCGATAAAGCAAATGCGATTCAAACCTTACTACAAATTCGTAAAACTCATCCAGATATTGCGTCACCATTGCAAATCAAAGAAGTAACGATACGAAGAAGCTAAAACTTATTAATTCACCCTTGTATCTTTAGCCTTTTTGGTGCGCGATTCCTCTCATAATTTAGGAAGCTAGGGAGCGAGACGCTCCCACTACGATACATGATAATTGAGGTGACGATGCTATTGCACGTTGGCTTATGGCTCAACTTACCGAGTTTGCTGTATAGTATTTGTACGTGAATCTTCCGAGAATGTCCTGATATGCAAACAACTCGTGCCACCTCTCTAGACGAAATTTATCTCACTCTCAAGCCCGAACCTTTAGAAACTCAGGAAGAGATTGATGCGTTTTACATTGAAACACTAAATAAAGTCCGAGGAGGAGATAAAATCGGACGCTTAAAACTGGGTTTGGAACGAGCTTACAAGCAGCGTATTTTCTTTAAAGGTTGCTTAATGGGACATCCTGGAGTTGGCAAGTCTACGGAACTCACAAGATTAATTAAAGAAGTAGAAAATCAGTTTTCTGTTATTCGCTTCAGTGTTATTACCAATCTCGATCCAAGTAATTTTAATCCCTTAGATGTACTGTTGCTAATGATGGTCGAGGTTACTGAAAACACCAAGATGGCTTTTGAAAAAGGTGAGGCTAGAAAGAAGCCATCTGAAAAAATCTTACAAGAAATTTGGGACTGGTTTTCAACAGAAAAGAAAATACGAATTTCGACGGGAGAAGCTGCGATCGCCGTTAATGCTGGTGCAGGAGTTAAAGAAGATTCTCTCTGGAATAAAGTTTTGGGATTATTTGCTTCTCTTCGGGGTGATTTCAATTGCGTCTAATTTCTTTTTGGACACCGAGATACAGTAGTATAATTCAAAATCATCACTTTCTTTGACCCACGTTGCCAAGAAAATCTCCCCGGCTGAATTATGACAAGAAAATAGTAAAGGACGATTAAAGTATTCATATTCTGCGATTGTTTCAAGTTCTTCTAAACTTTTACGGTCTAACAGAAAATTCATTGTTCTTTCTCCTCATTCTCAATAACTTTAAAGACTTCCACAAGAAAATATACTACAGCGATCGCCAACGTGACTTGGGAGTTGTAAAATAAGATTTGGCTTGAACTAGCGAGAGGAAAAGAATGGTTAACGAAGCAGCAATTCCCGTCGTTGTCAACGGTGCGGGGGGTAAAATGGGTCGAGAGGCGGTTAAAGCCGTTGCTCAAGCCGAGGGGATGGTCTTGGTGGGTGCAGTGGACCTCAACCCCAACCTATTAGGACAAGATGCGGGAGTCGTTGCGGGGTGCGGTGAACTGGAAGTTCCTATTCTGAATGATTTACAAAGTATTTTAGTGGTGGCGACCCAGGAAGAAATTCAGGGGGTAATGGTGGACTTTACCCACCCCGACGGCGTTTACGATAATGTCCGTAGCGCGATCGCCTATGGGGTGCGTCCGGTAGTGGGAACCACGGGGCTAACTCCAGAACAAATCAAAGAGTTGGCGGAATTTGCCGAAAAAGCGACAACGGGTGTCTTAATTGTGCCTAATTTCTCCATTGGCGTGATTTTAATGCAGCAGGCCGCACTCCAAGCTGCGAAATATTTCGATCATGTCGAAATTATCGAACTGCACCACAACCAAAAAGCCGATGCACCAAGCGGGACGGCGATTAAAACCGCGCAAATGCTGGCAGAATTAGGAAAAACCTATAATCCCCCCTCCGTAGCAGAAACAGAACACTTAGCGGGGGCGAGAGGAAGCGTTGGTGATGAAAATATCCGCATTCACAGCGTGCGTCTCCCAGGACTTATCGCCCATCAAGAGGTTCTGTTTGGTTCTCCTGGTCAAATTTACACCTTGCGCCACGATACCAGCGATCGCGCTTCCTTTATGCCAGGGGTTCTCCTCGCCATTCGTAAGGTCACTGAATTAAAATCCTTAGTCTATGGGTTAGAAAAAATTCTTTAGTTGGTATCGCAAAGTTTAATTCAGTAAATTAGGATTGACGCAGTTAGGAAACGAGACGCTCCCACTCGCGTATTCTATCTTTATAGTAGTGCGGGCATCTTGCCCGCTAATACAATCTTTCCCGCTAATACAATCTTTCCCGTTAATACAATCTTTCCCGCTAATACAATCTTTCCCGTTAATACAATCTTTCCCGCTAATACAATCTTTCCCGCTAATACAATCTTGCCCGTTAATACAATCTTGCCCGTTAATACAATCTTTCCCGTTAATACATCAGTCTTATAAATCTTATTTTCCCCATGCTGATTCCTATCACCCGCGAGAAATTTGAACAGTTAGTCCCCTCGATCGCCACGGGATCGCAATATGCTGCGGTTTGGGGCACCGTGAGGGATGTTTTGCGACGACTATTAATATCTTTTGTGGGTGTAATTGTCCTTTTCGTCTTAGATATTCTTTTTGGGGGAGTTGCTCAAGGATTTAAGTTTATTTTGGGGATTGTTTTTGGGTTTTATTGGTTGTGGTCTCCTGTCTATTGGGCGAGTATCAAAAATGCTTCCTATCGGAAATGGCGCTATAGTGGCTTTTGGCGAGGGCGTGTGTTAGATACTTTTATTACGGAGGATATCATCGATGAGGCGGAAAGTTTTAACCGTTTGGGAGATTTGGTCATTGTCGAAAATCGCGAACGCCGTATTAATGTAGAAATTGGTGATAAAGAAGGATTTAGAACGATTATTAAGGCTCCTCTGCAACGCATTCATAAGGCGATCGCCCGGGGACAACCGGTAGAATGTTTAGTGATGTCCAACGATCCCGATCTGGAAAGTATTCGAGAGGTTAGCGATGTTTATATTCCCAGTCAAGACCTTTGGGTTGGGGCTTATCCTTGCTTGCGTCGGGACTTTTTTCTGGCTATGCGGGAGGATCTGCGCGATCGCTACGGGAAGAAAAGTTCTCGCACTACAACATCATCTCCATCATCTCAGAAAAAACGACCCTCTCGCCGTCCTTCCCCCAGTCGTCGGTCATCTGAGGAGAGTCGGAAAAGCGATCGCGACTATGCAGAATTGCGACGACGCAGACAACGAGAAGATCGACGCAGGGAAAGGGCGACAAGTCGCAAAGACGAAGATTATTGAATCGGTTTGTCGCGTTTATTGTTATTAATAAAAACAATATTTGGCTCTGAGAATATGCCAGAAAATTATACAATTCGTCTAGCACGATCTCAAGATTTAGAGCATTTGCCCAAAATTGAACAATCTGCTGCGCGGACTTTCTCCAATTATTTAGAAATCTTACAATTTCCCCAAGAACTTCTCGATCGCCCTGTCCCGATCGCAAAATTAAAACAAGCACAACAAGAAAATATGCTTTGGGTTGCTGACGATCGCCATAATAGGCCGATCGGTTTTGCTTATGTGGAAAAACTGGGAGACTGTTGGCATTTAGAAGAGTTAGATGTTCATCCTCAATCTCAAAAACAGGGGATCGGGAGTGCATTAGTGAAAGCAGTTTGCGATCGCTTAACAGAAATGAGAATTTCTGCCATTACTTTAACGACTTTTCGGGATATTCCTTGGAATGCGCCCTTTTATCAAAAATTAGGATTTCAGGAGATATCCTTCTCCGAGTGCAGTATTGAATTACAAGAAATTGTGACCCGAGAAAACCAGCAAGGTTTGCAACAAGATAAAAGAGTCATCATGGGTTATCATTCTCCGTCTTCCCTGGGATAAATTATTGCACGATCGCCTTTTTTGCCAAAGACAGTGCGATCGCGTCAATTTCTTCTACGAGGCGATCGTTCGTCCAATTATCCGCCAAATGTGCCGCGATCGCGCATCCTCCCGCCCCCACTCCTTCTTTCACATAACCTCTCTCGTAAGCGCGAAAATTCTCAAAACGAGAATCAGCAAAACTTAATTGCGTCGCAAAGAGAGGGACATTTCCCATTGCTTCAGCCAAGCCCACCGTGTCCCCCGTTGTATCTTCTGCAACCCATCGCGTGGTTCCCACAACAATGCGATCGCGGTAACAAGGCAGAGAATAGGTTCTGGCGATCGCCTCCAATAGTGCATAAACAGCTAACATTTGTGTCCCCCCGGCCAATAAAACCCCACAATGACGACTAGCCGCGATCGCCATTCCTGCAACGGCGATTTGCATGGGATCTCCCACCGCAGCCACCAATTGAAGAGGATCGCTTTTGTCAAAGATTTGCTTTAATCCTTGTTGTACGATCGCCCATTTTTGTGAGTGATTGCAACTGATATGGGAACTATTCACTTTTCCTTGTGCTTCAATACCCAATCCTGTCAGAATACTTAAAGCCGTTGTCGTCCCTCCGACGACGCATTCTCCAATAATTAAATAACTATCTTGCAATTGTCTTGCTAGTTTTTCTCCCCAAAATAAACCGCGATCGAGCAAATTTTTCACCGTGGAGAAAAGGAGGGCTTTTCCCGTAGAAACACACTTTGCAGGTTGTCCTCCTAGGGCGATCGCGGAAACGGCTGGAGGTTGAGGTAAACCCGCATCAAACAGCCAAATAGGGATATTTAGTGCTTCTATTACCGCCCGAGAAATGAGGACAGGAGAAGCACCAATATGAAGAGGAGGGAGAGGATATTGAGGATTGGGTTTAACCCCATTTACAAGAAACTCAGCATCGGCGATCGCAGTATATTTTCGGTCTTCTGGAGTTGCCCCCGCAGCAGAAATGCCTTCAATTAATCCAGTTTCTGTAAAGCCTAAAACACAAGCAAAATGAGGCAATTTTCCGCGATATTGCTCGAGCCAGTTTTCTCCTTGTTTCTGTTGCGTATAAATTTTTATCAAGTTTGTTTCTGGGTAAGGATTCAGGTGTTGGGGTCAATGTTACCATTGCCTTATCTAAAACACTTGTTCTTGATTGTCTCAAAATGAAGGAAGCGATCGCGCTTCTTCTTGTTTAAAATAATCTTACATTAGTAAGTTCGCGTACAAACACTTTAAAACAGGAAATTAAGAGATTTAGAAGCGATCGCTCACCCCCATAGCAAACTTACCAGCGAAAAATAGTTCCCTAATGATGCTTTACTGTTTGCGGGGTACCGATTCTGATAGACTTTTCCTTGGGATGAAGGCACTGCGCCCGAGAACCAATCAGAAATTTAACAAAAGAGGATAGCTCCGTGGAAAGTACGCTGGGATTAGAAATTATTGAAGTAGTCGAACAAGCGGCGATCGCCTCGGCTAAATGGATGGGTAAAGGCGAAAAAGATATCGCCGATGAAGTTGCCGTTGAAGCCATGCGCGAACGTATGAACCAAATTCATATGCGCGGGCGCATCGTGATTGGGGAAGGGGAACGGGATGATGCTCCCATGCTCTACATTGGGGAAGAAGTGGGCATTTGTACCCGCGAAGATGCTAAAGACTATTGCAACCCCGATGAATTGGTGGAAATTGATATCGCTGTCGATCCTTGCGAAGGAACGAACTTGGTTGCTTACGGACAAAACGGCTCAATGGCAGTTCTCGCCATTTCCGAAAAGGGCGGACTCTTTGCTGCACCTGACTTCTACATGAAGAAAATTGCTGCACCTCCTGCCGCTAAAAACCATGTTGATATTAACAAAAGTGCTACGGAAAACCTGCAAATTCTAGCAGACTGTTTAGAGCGATCCATCGAAGAATTGGTTGTAGTGGTCATGGATCGTTCTCGTCACAAAGACTTGATCCAAGAAATCCGCAATGCAGGAGCGCGAGTACGTTTGATCAGCGATGGAGATGTATCTGCGGCGATTTCCTGCGCCTTTGCTGGCTCGAATATTCATGCGCTGATGGGTATCGGTGCAGCACCTGAAGGGGTGATTTCCGCAGCAGCAATGCGCTGTTTGGGGGGTCATTTCCAAGGTCAGTTGATCTACGATCCCGCAGTGGTGAAAACGGGGTTAATTGGAGAAAGTAAGGAAAGCAATCTGGCTCGTTTGGAGTCAATGGGCATTACTAACCCCGATAAAGTTTATAATGCGGAAGAATTAGCCAAAGGCGAAACCGTTCTCTTTGCTGCCTGCGGTATCACCCCCGGAACCCTGATGAATGGGGTGCGTTTCTTCTCTAAAGGCGCACGCACCCAGAGTTTGGTTATTTCCAGCCAATCGAAAACCGCTCGTTTTGTGGATACGATCCATATGTTCGATCGCCCTAAATATCTGGAACTACACTAGATTTATCGAGTAGTCAGGAACTCACCGCTAAGTCCTCCGGACTCTAGCGGGAGCTTGAAAAAGCCCTAACCTGACCAGACTCAGCGAGAAATCGCTACGTTATTTAG
>NZ_JACSWA010000027.1 GCF_016888125.1 Spirulina sp. CCY15215 | reverse complement strand
CAGCAGCCCCCGACGGCACCGGGACAATAATCAACTACAACGGCAACACCTACCATATCAACGGCGGCACCCAAGCCGGAGCCAACTTATTCCACTCGTTTCAGGAATTCGGCTTAAACCCCCAAGAAATCGCCAACTTCCTCTCCAACCCCAACATCCTCAACGTCGTCGGAAGAGTCACGGGAGGAAACCCCAGCATTATCCAAGGACTGATCCAACTCACAGGAGGCAACTCAAACCTATTCCTGATGAACCCCTCGGGCTGGGTCTTCACCCAAGGGGCAA
>NZ_JACSWA010000269.1 GCF_016888125.1 Spirulina sp. CCY15215 | reverse complement strand
TACAAAAGCACCCTAATTAAACAACTCCAAGGCGGTAGCGAAACTAATATAAAGCCGTCCTATAAGGACGGGGTTTCTACCCAATTTTTCTGATGAAAATCTCGGACATCCAAAACACAATTACTCGAGAAACCAATACTCTCAAAGACAAAATAGATCGAAGAGAGTTGATTTTGTCAACCTATGTTGGCGATCCGACTCGACTGAGAACCGAATTAGAAAAATGGCGATCGGAGTTAGATATTTGGCAAAAATGTAAAAACATGATTGACCAAGCACAGTAATCACTGAAAGGGGGAGAGATGAGGGGTGAATTACCTCGATCATTCTTGGCTTATTTTTAGGTCGCAATTCAAGGACACCTAACGGTAGTATAGGTACACCTGAATTGTGACATTTCGGTTAAACTCTGAGAGCAGGTGTTTTTAACAGGGACTGATGAAACGTCGAAAATCTCCTTACGACCGTTATAACGATCCCAGAAATGGCAGAGGATATGACAATCGCTCCTCAACTGTGCCAGAAGAACGCGATCGCGACAACCAGAAGCGATCGCCTTTAGCGGGGTTTAATTTGCCTTTTAATGTCAATTACCCCATTTTGGCTGTGATAGGGGCGGTATTTATTTGTGGAATTGCCTTGGGTATGGGCTTGAGTCTCAGTCCTAGCGATAATATTGTCAATGTAGCCTCGCGGGATGTGATCGATCGCCGCTCTCCCAGTCCAGAAATTTGCCTCAAATATGGAGCAAGTGCAATGGTGACGGATCTGCGCGTATTTATGACTCTTAATCCGTTTAATGTTTATGTTACTCAACCCGTCATGCAGCCTGGATGCGTCTTGCGGACTAATAATTGGGCAATTCTCGAGCAAGCACGATTGATTAATAGCGACCAAGTTAATGATTGCAAGCGACGCATGAATACTTTTGGTTATACGGGAAGTTTAGAGGGATCGCCAACTATCAATTGCGTTTATCAAAATGATGCCGCAGGAAACCTTTTCCTCAATCCTGAAGGGAGAAATGAGGTGAATGCACCCAAGGAATCGGAAAACTTTTAAAACTGTTAAATCAATTCAAAAATGGTCATCGGTTAGGGTTTGGAGACCAAACCCCTACATATCAACTATCAACTATCAACTATCAACTGCCAATGTACAGTTTATTTGGCTATGGCAATATGATCGCCGATCGCCACCGCATGAATGCTTATGTTAAGGCGCTTGAAGGGTGTATTAAACCTGGTTCTATTGTGTTGGATATCGGCACGGGGACAGGGATTTGTGCTATTTTAGCGTGTAAATTAGGAGCGAAACAAGTTTATGCGATCGAATCTAATTCGGCGATCGCCGTGGCAAAATTGGCAGCCCAAGATAATGACTGTGGGGACAAAATTGAATTTATTCAGGCCATGTCGGTAAATGTTGATTTACCGGAAAAAGTTGATGTTATTGTTTCCGATCTACGAGGAATTTTACCATTTTTTCAAGAACATATCCCTTCAATTATCGATGCGCGATCGCGTTTTTTGCAGACTGGAGGAACAATGATTCCTTTGCGCGATCGCCTCTGGGGAACTCTCGTTCATGCTCCAGAATTATATCATTCTTATTCTTCTCTCTGGCAGCAGGATATCCCCTACAATCTAAATTTAGAAAGCCCTCGTAGTTTCCTTTTCCATGCTTGGAAAAAATGTACAATTTCCCTAGAACAATGTTTAACTGAACCCTTATTATTTGCTGTTTTAGATTATGCTCAAATTTCTACACCAAATTTACAAGTAAAGTTAGAATGGAGAGCAGAAAAAGCAGGATTAGGGCATGGAATTTGTTTATGGTTTGATTCATTATTGACGACAGGAGTAGAGTTTTCTAATGCTCCTGGACAGCCCGATCTAATCTATGGAAAAGCCTTTTTACCTTGGCTTGAACCTGTTGCAATTGCTTCTGGCGATCGGATAATCTGCGATCTCAAAGCAAATTTAGTGGGAGGACAATATATCTGGCAATGGAACTCTAAAATTATAACTGGAGGGAAAACTAGGGCAGATTTTAAACAGTCTACATTTAACGCAAAACTGATTAATCGAGAAGCATTAGAGCGGCGATCGCTAGATTATATTCCCCAAGTCAATGAAAATGGGATAATTACCTCTTTTATTCTCAGTTTGATGGACAAAAACAACAACTTAGAAGCCATTGCCCGGGAATGTGCAGCGCTATTTCCTCAGCGTTTCCCGACTTGGAAAAATGCTGTAAATCAAGTCAGAGAAGTTATTGATGATTATGGCCAATAAGAACAGACAAAAAAATATAGACAAAAAAAATCACGATTATTATTGATTATTCGTTGACAATTAATAAATATTCATTGATAATTTGTAATTGGAAATTATTCATTGATTTATGAGTTATTTTACCGATCTTTCTTCATTAGTTTCTCGTCGAACTGCTCTAAAAATAATGGGTGTAACTGTTGTGGGTGCAGGGTTAGGGTATTCCCGCTTTAGCAAACCACAACCAACTATTTACCAACCCGATCGCCTCGATCTCCCTCTTCATCTCGATAGACAAAAGACAGTTTGTGTTGTAGGAGCAGGATTAGCAGGTTTGGCTTGCGCTTATGAACTGACAAAACGCGGATTTGCTGTAACACTATTGGAAAAATCTCCCAATTTGGGGGGGAAAATTGCCAGTTGGAAGATTCAGGTTGGAGAAGATGAATTTATGATGGAACACGGTTTCCACGGCTTTTTTCCTCAATACTATAATCTCAAAAGTATTGTCGAAGAACTGTCCATTGAAGAGAATTTTCAATCTTTAGAATTTTATTCTGTCCTCTTTCGCAAAGGAGAATATCAACCGGAAGTTTTTCGTCCCAGTCATTCGGCTTTTCCTTGGAATATTGTCGATCTGGCGATCGCTTCTCCCAATCGCTTTCAATGGGGAATTAATCTCATTAATATCAAGCATTTACAAGTCTTTCAAGCAATTACTGGTTTTCGCATTCCTCAAACCTTTAAAAAATATGATGCTTTAAGTGTTGCAGACTGGGTAGCAGAAGATTTTCCCCAAGGATTATACGATCTCTATTTTCTGCCTTTTGCTAAGTCCAGTTTAAATGCACCCGATCGCCTCAGTGTCGGAGAATTATTACAGTTTTTTCACTTTTATTTCTTTGGCAACCCAGAAGGTTTAGCCTTTAATGGCACTCGAGATGATATGGGGACAAGTTTAGTCAAGCCGATCGCCAATTTTATTCGCAATCATGGTGGTAAAATCATCCCAGAAGCAACTGTAAGCAAGATTCAATCTCAAGAGGGAAAAATTAATTCTCTTACTTATCAACAGGGAAATTTGCAAACCGATGTTCCCTTTTGGGTTGAAGGTAACAAATTATTAGAAGATGGAGAATATTACGGTGCTGGCGATCGCCTTTATTTGGCCACAAATGAAACAGAAGTTCTTTCTCTAACCTGCACCCATCAAGGCTGTAGCGTCCACAAACAAGCCGATGGAGGCTTTCTTTGCCCTTGTCACGGTGCTAAATACGATGCAGCCGGAAAAGTCCTCCAAGGACCCGCAAAGCGCGATCTAGCCGCATTTAAAATTATTGAACAACAAGAGAATAAAGTAAAATTAGTAGCTGCAAATGCGATCGCCGATGGGGAAGAAATTGCGATCGCGGCAGATTATTATATTATTGCCGCAGATGTTCCTGGAACAAAACATCTTTTCGATCTGATGCAAGGAGATGTTAATATAAATATTGGCAACAAGATACAAAAATTAGCTGTTTCCGATCCCTTTGCCGTGGGACGATTTTGGCTAGATCGGGATTTTTCTTGGGAACAAAGCAATTTTGCCTCTCTATCCGGTTACGATTTAACAGATAGTATTACTCTCTATCATCGCATTCAAAATCAGTTCATTGAGTGGTCGAAGCGGACAGGATATAGCGTAGTTGAGTTACACGCTTACTGTTATAAAGAGAAAGAGTTTCCGACTCAAGAAGACTTGTTAGCAACCTTTGAAAGAGAACTTTTTGAAATTGTCCCCGAGTTGCAAGGGGCGACTATTTTACATAAAGAATTGGTAAATCAGAAAAACTTCTCCGGTTATCCTCCCAATAGCTACCGCGATCGCCCAGAAACAAAAACGGAAATTAACAATCTGATGTTAGCAGGAGATTGGGTAAAAATGCCTTTTCCCTGCGGTTTAATGGAAAGAGCCGTCAGTAGCGGTCTTTTGGCAGCCAACGCCATTTTACAAGAGGAAGGACTGCAAAGGCGATCGCTTCTCTCAGTTAATCCCGAGGGCTTATTGAATATCTAAACAAAAAAAAGAGAGCCACCTTGGTGACTCCCCCAATCATCAGGGTGCATCTACAAGAATTAATATAACACTTGGGGGTGAGTGGTGTCACCCCCTCCTCCAAAAAATCTTGTTTTTTCAAGACGGAGGTGTTTCTCCGATGATTCTGATGTCTAATGAATCTAAGACCTGGTTTACACATTATTGATCATTCATCCCTTTAAAGAATGTTTGGCGATCGCATTTTCTCCTTCTTCCTCTTGTCACTGATTTCCACCAGCGCTACCCTCGGCAGCGCTAATCTGCCCATTGCTTCAGCCCAATCTCCCCCAGAATCCACCCCGATTACCCAAAAGGAAACCCCTCCCACCACAAAACCTTCCCCCAATAATTCTTCTCAACTCAAACCTGGAGATGAAGGGGATATCGTCATGGAATTGCAAAACCGACTCAAGCAACTCGGTCACTATGAAGGGGATGCGACGGGCAAGTATGATGAAAAAACCAAAGAAGCAGTGGCTAAATTTCAAACCAGCCAGAAACTAGCACCCACAGGAATTTTTGATGAAACCGCTTTCGATAAATTGCGAGAGATTCAAAATATTACCGTCCCGAAAAAACCGAAGGCACCGCGCAAACGGCAACTCAGTAAAAAAGCCCTTGCTGTCATTGGTGCCGGGGGATTAGTGACCCTATTGGGGTTGGGAGGGGCAATCTTTTTACTATTGCGCTATATCAATCGGGGAAATCGACAAGATTGGCAGGAAATTGAGGGGATCAAGGAGGAGGAAATCCCAGAATCAGAATTATTATCAGAAATAGAACCCTTTCAGGATCTAGAGGCCTTCCCTAAAGTAGATGACCATAATACCTTAGACCTAGCCAAACCCCTTCTTAATGTTCCTAATCCCCCCCCCAAAGAAATCCCCGATATTTGGTCTGAACCTGCTGTGGCCTCTTCCTCCTTTGTGGCGAATAGTACCATTCCGCCGGAAATTAGCAGCCGCGATCGCCAGAATTTACCTTTAGTAAAATTAGACCTAATTGAAGAACTCATTCGCGAGTTACATTCCCCAGATCCCGACCAGAGGAAGAAAGCGATCTGGGAATTGGCGCAACGGGCAGACTCGCGGGCAGTACAACCCCTCGTGGGCTTGCTTTTAGAGTCAGATTCCCAACAACAATCCCTAGTTTTAGAGGCACTTTCCCAAATTGGAACTCGCACCCTCAAACCCATGAATCGCGCCCTAGCACTCTCGTTGCAAGACGATAATGCTCAAGTGCGGAAAAATGCCATTCGCGATTTAACTCGGGTTTACGAGTTAATTGCTCAATTAAGCCAATTAATTTACTATGCCACCGATGACCCAGATCCAGAGGTGCAAGAAACTGCAAAATGGGCATTGGGTCAGTTAAATCACATTCGGATGCTGCCAAGCGATCGCAACCATGAATAATGAAGCCAAAAAATTACAGTTATTATTTGCCTCTACCCCCGTCGCTGCCTTGGGTTCGGGATTAGGGGGCGGGGTGGAACTCACTTTAAAGAATTTTGCTGAAGAATTGCAACGACGGGGACATCAGATCAAGATCGTTGCCCCCGAGGGTTCCCGTTTACAAGGCTTTCCCGTGAAAGAAATTGAAGGCTCTCTGCAAATTGCCGCCCAAACTCAAAAGCGAGACAATCCGATTATCCTACCGGAAAATTCCGTTCTCGAACAAATGTGGGATTATGCTAGAACCGTGCAGGATCGTTTTGATTTAATTGTCAATTTTGCTTATGACTGGCTGCCGTTTTATTTAACCCCTTTTTTTACTCGTCCCATTGCTCATTTAGTGAGTATGGGGTCGTTGACGACGGCAATGGATCGGGCGATCGCGGAGACATGGCGGGTTTTTCCCGAAACCTTGGCCTTTCATAGTCACGCCCAAGCGGAAACCTTTCCCGAAATTGTTAATCCTCGCTGTTTGGGTAACGCGATCGCCATCGAAAAATACCAATTTTGTGAGCAACCTGATAATACTTTAGCTTGGGTTGCTCGCATTGCCCCGGAAAAAGCCCTCGAGGATGCGGTAATTGCGTCCCAAAAAACGGGCATTCCTTTGCAAATTTTTGGCAAGATCGATCGCCAAGACTATTGGCAGCAAATCCAAGATCGGTATCCGAATGCACCCATTAAATATCAGGGTTTTTTGACCACAGAAGAACTACAGGCACAATTGGGAAAATGCCGCGCTCTTTTAATGACCCCTCGCTGGATCGAGGCCTTTGGTAATGTGGCGATCGAGGCTTTGGCCTGCGGTGTTCCCATTATTGCCTACAAGCGCGGCGGACCACGGGAAATAGTGCGGGAGGGTCAAACTGGCTTTTTAGTCGAACCCGACAGCGTAGAGGGCTTAATTGCTGCCATTGAACGCATTGATGAGTGCGATCGCCATGCCTGTCGCGAACAAGCTGAAAGAGAATATTCTCTCAAAGCATTAGGCGATCGGCTGGAGGCATGGTTATATGAGATTGTTGAGGCTCGTAGTATAACTTAAGTGAAAATTAAGGGTGCTAAATTACAGGTTTGCCGATCGCCAATATCAAGCAAAAAACTCATTCCGATGAGGGTGTTAGCTTATCCCGAACTCAGGTTAAAATAGCCCTATGGTAGTTTGGGGATTTGCTGCATGAGTATAGGTGTTGCGGTTGTCGGTACCGGGTTCGGTCAAAAAATTCACATTCCTGGATTTCAACATCACCCCGAAACAGAGGTGGTTGCAGTTTGGAATCGAGATTTAGGCAAAGCTAAGGCGATCGCGGACTCTCAGCAAATTCCCCATGCTTTTAATCGTTTGGATAAGTTACTTTCTCTCCCAGAAGTTGAAGCGGTAAGCGTCTCTACACCTCCTTTCCTGCACTACGAGATGGCGAAACAGGTTTTAGAAGCGGGGAAGCATTTGTTATTGGAAAAGCCTATGACCCTGCGGGTTAGCGAAACAAAAGAACTGTATCAATTGGCGCAACAAAAGGGTTTAATTGCGATCGCCGATTTTGAGTATCGCTTTGTCCCAGCCTGGCAAAGATTGGCAGAATTATTACAGGAAGGCTATGTTGGCCAAACTCGACTGATTAAAATTGATTGGTTAGCCGTCAGTCGTGCTGACCCCGATCGCCCTTGGAATTGGTATTCTCGCAAAGATAAAGGGGGCGGTGCTTTGGGGGCGATCGGTTCTCACGCTTTCGATTACATTCACTGGTTATTCGGACCCGTTAAACGTTTGTGCGCTCATTTAAGTTGTGCAATTCCTCAACGTCCCGATCCTGCTGATGGGGGGAAACTCAAACCCGTAGATGCTGACGATACTTGCACGATAATGCTGGAATTGGCAGACGGTACGCCCTGTCAGGTTTCCCTTAGTTCTGTGACTTATCAGGGAAGAGGGCATTGGGTCGAAGTTTATGGCGATCGCGGTACTCTTGTTCTCGGTAGCGACAATCTTAAAGATTACGTTCACGGTTTTCACTTATCTGCTGCTCCTGCGGGTCAGAATTTATCTGAGCAAGAAATCCCTAAACGCCTTGCTTTCCCACAAGTCTTTACTGATGGGCGTTTAGCTCCTTTTATTCGCGTCGCCGATCATTGGTTAAACTGTATTAAGTCCGGGCAAAATACCTCACCTTCTTTAAAAGAGGGTATTTATTCGCAATTACTGATGGATTTAACTCACGAATCCCATGAAAAGAAATGTTGGCTTGATGTCCCGAAATATTAACTCACCCCTCAAATTGTTGAGCGTAAAACTGGGCATAACGACCGTTTTGGGCGATTAATTCGGCGTGGGTTCCCAACTCTATAATCCTACCATTTTCTAACACAAACAAGCGATCGGCTTTGCGGACGGTGGCGAGACGATGGGCGATAACAAACACTGTGCGATCGCGCATAATTCGGTCTAAGGCTTCTTGTACCAGTGCTTCTGATTCCGAGTCTAACGCAGAAGTAGCTTCATCGAGAATCAGTAAACGAGGATTGAAGAATACCGCCCTGGCGATCGCAATGCGTTGGCGCTGTCCTCCCGATAAAGTAGTGCCGCGTTCCCCCACATAGGTGTGATAACCTTGAGTGAACTGGCTAATAAACTGATGGGCATTGGCAATTTTAGCCGCCGCTTCAATGGCTGAAAAATCTACATCTGGCTGACCAAAAGCGATATTTTCCGCGATCGTACCAGAAAATAACATGGTTTCTTGCGGCACAATGCCAATTTGTCGGCGCAGGCTTTTGAGGGAGACATCGCGAATATTGGTGCCATCAATGAGAATTTCCCCTGCATCGGGGTCATAAAACCGGGGGAGAAGATTAACTAAAGTTGTTTTTCCCGCCCCAGAATGACCCACTAAGGCGATCGTTTCTCCTGGACTGGCGAGAAAATTAAGGGCGTGTAAGACTCGTTTTTCTGGGGTATAACTAAAACTAACTTGGCGAAATTCTACCTTTCCCGAGGTGGGAGGTAGCGCGATCGCATTTGATTTCTCCTCGATCGCAGGTTTAATCTTTAAGATGGCAAAAATGCGATCGACGGAGGCTTCCCCTTGTTTAAATTCGTTGTAATTATTGGTGCTAATGGTAATCGGATCGATCAGCATTCCTACTGCTGCTAAATAGCCGATAAACTCGCTTCCCGTGAGGTTATTTTGAGAGATTTGCCAGCCGCCAAGGAAAAAGATAAAAATGAAACTACAAGCATACAAAAAACCGACAACCACCATTTGAAAAGCCTTAATTCTTTCGGCGGTATATTTTGCCCGTCGGTTGGCTTCTGCTTCCACCATAAAACGACTGAGGGTAAATTCTTCTGCTGCAAATCCTTGGACGAGACGAATACCACTAAAAAACTCAATTAATAATGCTGATAAATTTGAGATGCGACTTTGGGCGCGATGGGAAAATTTGAGCAGGCGATCGCCAAAAATCCCCACTAATATTGCCATTGCTGGGGCAACCAGAAACGCCGCTAGGGTTAATTGCCAATTGAGATAAATCATGGAAGCCAAGACGACAATTAACTGCAAAACGCAGGGAATAAACTGATGAAATAGTTGGTTTACCACTTCCCCAATGCGATCGATATCTTCCGTTAAACGATAAGATAAATCCCCAGTTTTCGTCGTTTCAAAATAACTCAATCCCAATTTTTGCGTATGAGAATAAACCTGTTTTCGCAGATCGAGGGCAATTTGCAAAGCTGCTTTCGCCATGAGAGAATCTTGACCGTAAAGGGCGATCGCCCGCACAACAAAGACCGCGATCGCTAACCCCGCAATTTTAGCACTAATGTTAATATTTCCCTCTCCCACAGCAGCCGCCAAACGTTCCGCCAACCAAATCATAATCGGCCAGCTTGCAGTAAAGAAAAGCGTACAAACTAAGGCCAAAGCAATAGTGATACTTTGGGGAAGAATATAGGGAGGTAATAGCCGATAATTGGAACGAATTTTCAAATTAGTGATTAGTAATTAATTCTCTTTGTGGACAACGAATTGTTCATGATTCATCGATAAATTGCCCTCTAATGCAACACCTGCATTAATGGGATAAAAAGGTTGATGAATGCTAATTAATTGGGCGAGAGTTCTTTTTAGGTGAATGCGAGAAACGATCGCATCGACAAACCCATGTTGCAACAAATATTCTGAGGTTTGGAAGTCATCGGGGAGTTTTTCCCGGAGGGTTTGTTCGATCACCCGCCGTCCCGCAAAGCCAATAGCCGCCTTGGGTTCAGCCAAAATTAAATCTCCCAACATGGCAAAACTGGCAGTAACTCCTCCCATTGTCGGATGAGTTAACACGGGAATATAGAGTAATCTAGCTTGGCGATGGCGTTCTAATGCCCCCGATATTTTCGCCATTTGCATTAAACTCAACATTCCTTCCTGCATTCTTGCGCCACCAGATGCACAAACAATGATTACTGTCAAGCATTCATTTGTACCATATTCAATCAAACGACAGAGTTTTTCCCCGACTACAGATCCCATACTTCCCCCCATAAACTGAAAGTCCATCACCCCGAGGGCAACGGGTAAGCCATCGAGAAGTCCAGTTCCGGTTTGTACCGCATCTTTTAATTTTGTTTTCCCTTGGTATTCTCGCAGGCGATCTTTGTAGGGTTTGCGATCGCGGAAATTAAGCGGATCGACGGGTTGAATATTCTCATTTAACGGCTTCCAGGTTTTAGCATCTATCAGTTGACGAATGCGTTCGTTGCTATCTACCCCTAGGTGATGGTCGCATTCTAAGCAAACCATTTGATTAACCTGTAAATCCTTGGTATAAGCCAATACACCGCAACTTGGGCATTTCGTCCATAACCCATCGGCGATTTCTCGTTCTTGGTGTTGTTGGTTTGCGGTTTCAGATTTTTCTCGATTGGCAAACCAGTCAAATAAAGACATAAGTAATTAAAAAATTTTATCTTTTGTTGTGAAATTATGACTCGGGTTCGAGTTCTTCTTCCTTGGGACTCAATAACAGCAAGGCCGTCCATTGGTCTTGGGGATGAACTTGGATTGCAGCTTGTCCCGAGAGAAAACAACCACTTGCCCCAACATTGACAATGCGACAAGGAATATCGTAACTAACGAGGATTTGCTGCATGAGGTCGGCTTCCCAGCGCATACTGGTTGTTCTCAAAGTGATCCAAGATACAGAATTCATCTTATCAAGAGTTGCGATCGTTGTTAATTTCTCCCGATTCTAGCGTCAAGGAAAGCTAACTTAGGGGGAAAAATAGGTTTTGATAGGTTGAGAGAATGATTTCTCCCCAAAAGAGGGATAAAAATGCGCCGATCGCCAAGAAGGGTCCGAAAGGTAGAACTTTCTCTCGTTGCCACCAACCCATCGCGATCGCCCCTCCTCCGAGAAATGCCCCCAGGCCGCAAGCGAGAAATCCTGTCAATAGTAACAATTTCCAACCCAACCATGTTCCCATCATGGCAGCTAATTTAGCATCTCCGGCTCCCATTGCTGTGCGTCCGTAGAAGGTGGAAGCAAGAAAGGCGATCGCCTCAAATAACCACAATCCCACAACTGCACCGCTAATTCCTGTCACTAAACGTTCGAGACTGCCGGAAATTTCCCCAGTTTCTTGCCATCCCCAGAACAGCATAAAGCCTAAACCCACAATTAAACCGGATTGCGTCAGGGCATTGGGTAGAGTAAAAGTATCAAGATCGATGAGAGAAAGTGCCAGTAACCAGCTTAAAAATGTCCAATATCCTAGGGTTTCCCAATTCGTACCAAAGCGCCAAAAAACCAGCAAAAATAAGACTCCTGTTGCAGTTTCTACTAAAGGATAGCGCGGAGAAATTGGCGCTTGACAATGCTTGCATTTCCCCTTCAGACGCAACCAACCCAAGATAGGAATATTTTCTCCTTTTCCCAGTTTTGTTAAACATTTGGGACAGCGAGAAGGAGGAGAAATAATAGAAAGTTGGGCAGGAATGCGATAAACGACAACATTTAAAAAACTCCCGATCGCAGACCCAAAGGCAAAAATAAGGATTACTGTTACCAGAATTAATAAAATTTCCATATTTATGTTTATAGTAACATTTAGTTGGGCGATCGTATTTTTACATAAAACTATCAGACTTTAACTCGGGTGAAAATAAGCATAGATTTCCTGCGCCAAATGCGAACCAATTCCCGATACTGCTTGTAATTGTTCTAAACTTGCCTCGCGAATATAGTCAATAGAATGAAAATGCGCTAATAATTGCTTCTGACGTTCAAATCCTAACCCGGGAATTTCATCTAAACGCGATCGCCTCCCTTGTTTCAAGCGTTGCTGTCGGTGAAAACTAACAGCGAAACGGTGGGCTTCATCTCTCACCCTGCGTAACAATTGTACACCAGGCTGTTCTGGTTCCGTATCTAAAGGAGAAGATTCTCCTGGTAAAAATATTTCTTCTCGTTGTTTCGCTAAACTGACCACCTTTAATTCCTCCCATAAAGGATTCTCTCTATTTCCCTGCAATACTGCCACCACTGCCGAAAGTTGCCCCTTTCCCCCATCAATCATGACCAGATCGGGAAAATCTGGGTCTTCCTGACGCGGTAAATTCGGGTTTTCCAGATACTTGCGAAAGCGCCGTCCGATCACTTCTGCTAAACTGGCAAAATCATCCGATCGCCCAATTCTAACCTCTGGATTCTTGATTTTATAATGGCGATAGTGCTGTTTTGCGGGAACACCATCGATAAAAACTACTTGTGACGCGACGGCATTTGACCCTTGAATGTGAGAAATATCGTAGCCTTCGATGCGTTTAGGAATCTCCGCTAAATCCAGAATTTCCGCTAAATCCTGTAAGGAAAGTGTATCGCGATCGCGCTGTTTTTGGGTTCTCTCTAATTCATACCCTGCATTGCGCTCCACCATCTCAATTAAGTATGCTTTACTCTGACGCTGAGGGGAAACAATACTCACTTTTCTTCCCTTGCGTTCCGTTAGCCATTGCGCCAAGATTTCCCCCTCGGCTAACTCGTATTGAACTAGAATATCCGTAGGAATTTCCACGGGATCGACCTGTAAATAATGTTCTTCTAGGACTCGCTGTAAAATTTCGGGGGGAGTTCCCGAGGGGGTTTCCGCAAAGTAGCCCAAGCGTCCTACTAATTTTCCTGCCCTCACTTGAAAGAGTTGAATGCAGCAATGGCGATCGTCTTGGGCTAGGGCGATCGCATCCCGAGACACGGTATCATCGGGTAAAGAGACTTTTTGATCGGCGTGAAGAGAATCTAAACCCTGCAAGCGATCGCGGACTTCCGCAGCGAGTTCAAAGTTCAATTCTTGCGCCGCTTTTTCCATTTGTGCTTGTAAAATCTGCATTAATTCCCCACTCCTTCCCTGAAATACCATAGCCACTTTCTCAACAATTTTGCGATAATCTTCTGGTGAAACGAGATTCTGACAGACTCCAGGACAGCGACCGATATCATAATTGAGACAAGGACGGTCTTTAAATAAAGGTTGGGGACGCTGACGCAAAGGGAAAATACGCTTGACTAAATAAAGAGTTTGGCGCAATAATCGCGTATCGACATAGGGACCATAATGGCGATCGCGACTATTCTTTAATCTGCGTTTGCGAGTAATAAAAATGCGCGGATAATCCTCCGACCAAGTAATACAAACATAGGGATATTTTTTATCATCTTTGAGGAGAACATTATAATAAGGTTGGTGTTGTTTGATCAGATTAGCTTCTAAAGCGAGGGCTTCTACTTCTGTATCAGTGACAATAAACTCAATTTCCGTAACTTGACGTACCATCATGGTAATGCGATCGCTTAATCTTTGCGAGTCACGAAAATAAGATCGCACCCGCGATCGCAGTTTCTTCGATTTACCAATATAGAGAATACTATCAGTCCCATCTCGCATCAAATAAACTCCCGGTTTCGGAGGAATTTCCTTGAGTCTCGCTTCGAGGCGATCGCTATCTTGTAGGAAGGATTGGGGTTTCCTGGATACATTCATATTTTTGACAATTGTTTATAACTAATATGTTCAAAAATCTGGATTTTTAATCAAATTTGCATCGCAATCTGGCTCATATTCTGGTTGTAAAATAATATGATGAATTGCAAACTTACCTCTTAATTGCCGTTGAATTTGTTCCAAAATCAAGGTAATTTTACCTAAAGAAAGATTATCTTTAAAAGAAATATGTCCCTCAAAATGAATATCGCGATCGCTAATTTGCCAAAGATGAATATGATGAATATTAGCAATTTCTGGATTCAGCAAAATTTCCCTTTCAATTTCTCCCAGATCGAGATGAGAAGGCGCAAACTGCATAACAATAGCTAAAGAAGACATTAATATCTGCCATGAAGCATAAACCAGATAAAACGCAATAAAAACCGTCAGGAGACTATCTAGCCAATAAACCTGATAAAAATACATTATTACTCCCCCTACAAATACAGCCACCGAAGTTAAAAAATCACCAGCTAAATGTAAATAAGCAGATCGCATATTCAAATTTTGACGAGAATTGCGATAAAGGGCGAGAATACTCCCGCCATTCACCAAGACTCCCAACAAGGCCAAACCCATGACAATTCCTGAATCAATTGGTTCTATTTCTCCCTGTCCCGACAAACGCAAAACCGCTTGATAAACTAGATTTAAGCCGATCGCAATTAACATCACTGCATTAATCAAAGCCGCCAGAATTTCTGCCCGTTTATAGCCAAATGTTTTTTGAGGCGTTGCTTGTCGGGAAACCAAGCGATTCGCAATATAACTAATAAACATCGCTAAAACATCACTGGCATTATGAAGGGCATCAGACAACAGGGACAAACTACCGGAAAATAAACCTCCGATCGCTTGAGCAACTGTAATGGTAATATTAAGAAAAATCACAAAACCCAAGCGTTTTCCACTGGTAGAATGATGCTCGTGATGATGGTGTTGGTTATGATTATGATCTGCTGTAGACATGACCAATAAAAAGAAACATGGTAGAGATTGCGTCGTAACTTGCTATTGTAAAATTCCCCTCAGATTAACATAATTTTGGCGATCGCGTTCCCCTTGCTTGTCTTGTGAAGAAGGCGATCGCCAAAAATCTAAGGCGATCGTTAAATTTTCCTACGTTTCTGTCATAACTGACATAGGCTGACTAAAATAAACAGAATGGTAGAATACTATCTTAAATGTCAAAAGAGGACTCCCGTTAGAGCCGACAGGCTTAACGGCGAGATGAATTTTGACCAGCAAATAAAACCGACCCAAGGGAGTAAGTTTAATTGAAATTGTGCTAGTCTGAAAAAGCCAATGCACCCAAGTGTGCCGAGATAGGCAGAATTGGTGATTCTCGCCAGATAAAATGTCCGACCAAAAAGAAGTACCTGATAGCAGGGGCGGCATAGTTTATGAAGGAGAAGCCGAAACATAATTAAGTTTTTGGTTGTCTGCTGTCGGGCAGTCAGTGGACGTTAAACAGATGCTTGTGGAGGGGAATCTGGACGGGGTTTCAAGACAGAGATGACTTGA
>NZ_JACSWA010000268.1 GCF_016888125.1 Spirulina sp. CCY15215 | reverse complement strand
TCGTTCTCTTGGTGCGCGTTCCCTAGGTGAGGAAACCTCACCGGGGTCGCACCGCTTCCTCCCCAACCTACTTCGTTGAGGTTGGGGTATCCACTCATATATTTTTGATGAAGCTGGCTAATTCTTAATGTTTATTCATCAAGGTAGTTGGTTAGGAAAAGATTTACAGGTTTTTTATGTGATCTTAAATGCTTTTGGAGTCTTTGCCATGTTGTTTACCGGGATTATAATGACCCGTTTATTCCGCTCGAGTCGGCCTGCTAAAAAAGATTGAATTGCCCCTCATCATCCTACGGATAGAGGATTTATAATCATTCGAGTGGGAGCGTCTCGCCCCCTAGATTTATAATTGTTCGAGTAAGTATTATCGATTTGCTTGCAACTTTGAGATGCACCCAAATTTACACCCCAGTATTTGCGATCGCCTTCGATCATTCTTCCTGCATAGAAATAGCTGGCAAAGTTTTAGAAGCACTCACTTTTCGGCTATTTTCTGTAATAACCGTAGTGGAAACCATTGCCGCCATCAGTTGTTCTGGAGTCACAGCAAATGGTAATCTGTGAATGTCAGATTGAGGCTGACAGGCAATTTCCGCACTATGACGCAAAGCAGCTAAAGAGATACCGTCTAATCCCAAATCTTCTAAAGTTTTGGGTAAGCCAATATCGTGATAAAATTTTAATAATTGTTGTCGTGCTGTAATTGCGAGTTGATTGCCTTGTACCATCTCTTCTAAACGTAATTGAACGAGAATGCCATAAGCAACTTTTTCACCGTGTAAAATCCCGTGGGCTTCGGGAATATGGGTTAAACCATTATGCACGGCATGGGCAGCAACAGTGCGACAATTAGCCCCACCCAAACCCCCTATAACCCCTGCTAATAAAACACTAGCATCGACGACTTCTCGCCAGTCTTCTCCCCCTGGATTTTGTAGTGCTTGGGCAGACTTTTGCAAGAGAATATCCCGCAAAACTCGTGCTTGTTGGACTGCGGCGATCGTTAATGTAGCAGAGGAATTTCCACTACTCACCGAGGCTTCATACCACTTGGCGATCGCATCGCCAATACCCGCAATTAAAGTCCTTTGAGGGGCAGTTTGAATCAGATCGTAATCCAAAATGAGGAGATCGGGACAGCGATCGAGGGGAACATCATATTGAAATGCCCCTTCATTCGAGTAAACATTAGATAAGGCACTCCACGCGGCACAAGTTGCCCCAGAAGTGGGAATAGTAACGATGGGAAGCTGACTGCGATGGGCTAAAAGTTTGGCAGTATCGAGGGCTTTTCCTCCCCCCACTCCAATGATAAAATCTGCATTATGTGCCGCGATCGCCCCTTGTAAAATTGCCAGGGAACTTTCCGAACAATCAGGGGTATAACTAGCAGATTCTGCTGCCAGTTTATAGCGTTGAAAAACAGACTGAAGTTGAGGAAAAACGACCGGAAGAACGCGATCGCCACCTACAACTAAAGGACGTTTGCCTAAATGCGCGATGTCCTGACCGCATTGACTGATAATGCCATTTCCCCGCAGAATTTTAGCAGGAGAAATGAGAAGTGGGGTTATTGGAGAGGTTAGTTTTTCCATCGGTTACTGTTAACTATCAAGGGCGGAAAGTTTGTCCCAATTAGCGGGAAATAGTTCAATGGTGATATTTTCAGGATCGCGAGAATTGGATGGTTTTTTCGCTTCTCCTAAGTATAAAGGCAGTGAGAGTCCTGGTTCAGGATGAATAACAGTTCTCGCGCGAATTGTCACCATATTATCCTGCATTGCTAAACGTCCGAAGGGAGAAATATCAATAGCAGCTTGACGCAAGGTAGCTTCAACCTGCGATCGCGTCGTTTCCGGGGGAATGACTAACACCACATTGTCGGCTGCATTGTCAAAAACTAAAGTATAGCGGACGGATCCTGGAATGGCGATATGCTTGAATAGTCCTAAGTTGAGTCCAAAAAAGCCAACGGTGAGGACTACAGCAAAAGCGGTTGCCCCAAAAAGACGGAAACGCAACCCCCATTTGAGTAAGAAGGCAAGAATGGTAATAACGAAGAGGACGAGGGTTAAAATGCCGCACCACTGGGTATAAACGGCGAGATCTGTGGGAATGGGAAGATTTTCAAGCATTATCAAGGTTGATTGTTAAAATTGCGATCGCGTTAACATTATCCCTTAATCTTCCCGTTTTGGGCTGGATCTGGTGAAAATATTCGCTAAACTTAAGAAGTTGCGATCGCCATTTTTGCGGGTTTGCTACTGTCTTTTAATGATTAAAAGTGTGAGATCGTCGAACATTTTCTCTTTGCCAATATGGTGTTTCACGTCTTCAATAATGGCGTGTTGAATCTCTGCAACCGATCGCGACCAATATTGAGACACGCGATCGCAAAGTCTTTCGATCCCATAAAATTCTTGGTTCTCGTTTTGAGCCTCAATAATACCATCGGTGTAGAGAATGAGGCCGTCACCAATTTCTAACTCTAGGTCGCTACTTTGCACAAACTCGCTAATTTCTACTTCTAAACCAATCGGAAAACCTAAATCAATTGTATCGATGCGATGTATTTCTCCATCTTTTCTGACTGCTAAAATTTCCTCATGCTGTCCGCTTATACTAACCCGACCTTCTTGATAATTAAGCAAGACTAAAGTTAGATTTTTATCAACATTCATTCGTTGCACGTTGTTATAAATTGTGCGATTTAAGGTATTGAGAAAGCGTTTGGGATCTCGTTCCTGCAATTCATGCAGAGTTCGCACGGCAGTTTGAACCATAACCATTAAAATCCCGCTTTCTAAACCGTGGCCGGTGACATCTCCGATCGCAATTGTAACAATATCATCTTGTTGGAGAACATCATAATAATCTCCCCCAACTTCATCGGCAGGTTCCATAAATCCGGCGATCGCCAAACCGTTAATGCGATCGAGTTCTTCTGCTTTGGGGAGAATCATCTGCTGCATTTGCTTGGCCACATCCAATTCAGCCCCCAAGCGCAGATTCTCGGTGGTTAGTTTTTGGTTGAGGGTGCGGATCTCTGCATTGGCCTCGGCTAGTTGGGCGGTGCGCTGTTTGACTTTTTCTTCTAGGGTGTGATAAAGACGCGAATTAACAATGGAAATGGCAGCTTGTCCGGAAAGAAGTTGCAATAGTTGCAAGCGATCGGGAGAAAATGCCCCAGATGTGAGATTATTTTCCAGAAAAATAACACTAACGAGAGAACCGCGTTCGATCAGAGGAAAACAGAGCAGCGATCGCGATCGCTGTTTTTGGATGTAGGCATCTTCACTAAAATTACCTTCTAGGGCTGCATTGTGGAGAACAACAGTTTCTCCCGTGCGGGCGACGTAATGAATGAGGGATACAGGCAGGCGATCGTCAAGGGGTAAGGACTGCAAAACCGTAATTTCTGGGGATTCTACCCCACCTTCTGCTTCGATGCTCAATTGTCCCTGTTGTTCCAAAAGCAAGACTCCCCGCGTCGCACCTGCATTCGCTAAAATAAGGGTCATCAAGGTTTGCAGGAGTTTATCGAGGACAATTTCACTGCCGATCGCTTGGGAGGCTTCGATCGCGGCAGCTAAATCTAAAATCTCTCCGGTGCTGGTGCTGGTATTAGTAACGTTTAGGCTGCGAGTCTGAGTAATAGTTGTAGAGATTGTTTGTGTGGGACTTTGAATGAGGTCGGGATATTGGCGTGCGAGGCTTTCTACTTTAGTGATCGCCCCCCAGCGCGTATAACCATAATAGGCATCTCGTAAATAAGCGCAGGATACTTTTTCTATGCCGCGATCGCGGTAGAATTGGGCTGCAAGTTCGTTGGCAAGGGCTTCTTCTTGATAGTAGCCATTCTCCCTTGCACCGCGAATAGCGCGATCGTACACTTCTGCTGCTTGCCAATCTCGGCTTAAAACCCGCACTTTTTCTGCTGCAACTAGATCGTATTTATGCTGAAAATTCATCGGGGCATGAGTTGCCCAGATTTGCAGTTTAGCTTGATTTTCCTCTACTTTTTGCACAAAAATATCGCGTTCTCCGGCTTCAATGCGATCGAATAGTGCCAAACGAGTTAAGGAATCATAAAACACTAACACGGCACTCACAAAAATCCCTGGTACCGCAGCAATATTCGTTGCTGCGTGGAGGGCAAATTTGAGGGCATTTTCATACTCGCCAAATAAATAACTGAGAACCAGTTTATTAACATATAAGAAACTCAGTCCAGTGCGATCGCCATTGGCTTGATAAAAAGCCAACATTTCCTGTTCTTGATAATATTTTCCTGCTAACAAATCCGGCTGTTCGATGGAACTCGATAAATTTTCGACAGTTTGTTGATAAATCTCTAAATAACTCAGTGCTGCTTGTTGTTTAATTTTACGAATCGCATGATTATAGTTTACCATTTCTCGTGCCACTGCTGTTAATTCTTTTCCGCTCCAAAATAAATGATTGCAATAATCGTAAGCTGCCCAACCTGCATGAGCAATATCTCCTGTTTCAATTCCTTGAATATAAGTTGTTTTTAAGGGCTTTAAACTTTTATTTAGGCTATCTCGCCAGTGAGCAATGAAGAAATAAACAACAATATTAACTTTCGCGGTTAATTCTGGGACGTTTAACTGATTTAATAAATTTAATGCCAGTTGTCCGAATTGGTATCCCGCTTCAATTTCCCCGGTAATACTGGTTAAAATTAAACCATACCAAGCATAACCATAGGTCGATTCTGGTGCATTTCCCGATCGCATTGAAACAAGCGTCATTTGTAAAACAATAGGAATAAATAAGCTCGGATCGGCGATAATTGTCGGCACAACTAAACTGGATAATATTTCTAAAATAACTATTTTATTCTCTTCTTGTAAGAGAGAATGTTTGAGTAAATCTGAGGCTTGGCGATCGCCTAATATTTCTTTAATTTCTTTGATGTCGCGATTGAAATCGAAAGAATGCAAGCGAAGGAGTAAATTCGGGTCTAATAAGTCTACAATTTCTAATCCTTTTTCAATGGCTTCGCGAAATTTTTGTCTAGCGAGATAGGAATAGAGAAGAAGTTGTTCAACTTTAATGCGATCGAGAAGAGAACGAGCATTTTCTAACACTTCTCGGGCAAAGCGATCCATTGTTACAAAGTCGCCAAAAGAATAAGCAGCAGAAACAGCTTCTGTAGACAGAGAAAGCATGAGATTGTACTGCCTTAGCCAAGGGCGATCGCCGAGTAATTGAATCCCAGCTTGTAGATATTGTAATGCTGGTTCGTAGGCCGCAGAATCTTGAGATTTTTGTGCCGCAATGAGATTTAATTCGGCAATGCGATCGCGTTCAGACTCATCTATGATTAAATCAAGAGCAAGATTAAATTGATCGACAACATTAAATATTTTTGTCCTGATTTTTTCCGATTCTATTTTGTGTAAGAAGGCGCGACCTATTTTTAAATGAATCTCTTTTTTTTCTGATTCTTTAATAAGATTATAAGCTGCTTGTTGAATGCGATCGTGACCAAATTTATATTCTCGAATTAAGAGTTCTTCATCTAATTCAGAAAGCGGAAATATTAGTTCCGATCGCAATGCTGCTTGTAAATCGGAGAATACTTCTTTTGCCGATCGATCGCAGATAATTGAGAGAGTATCGAGATGAAATTCTGCTTCTAGACAAGCTGCGATATAAAGGGCTGTTTGGGTGCGATCGGGTAATTTATATAATTTATCAATCATCAATTCTACAACATTATCTGTAATATTAAGTGCCTTTATTGCTTGGATATTCCATTGCCAAGTGCGAGATGTTAAATCAAAATTAAGTTGCTTTTCGGTGTATAATGTTTTGATAAATTCGTTCGTAAAAAAAGGATTTCCTTTGGTTTTGCTGAAAATCAATTCAGAAAACGATCTGACCGTTGTTAAATTGGTATTTAAGGTATCGGAGAGAAGATAAGTAATTGTCTCACAGTCTAAAGGTTTGAGTTCAATTTCATTAATGATCGCCTTATCTTTCTCCAATTCATCTAACATCACCATTAAAGGATGAGTCGCACTAACTTCATTATTTCGGTAAGCACCAATGATGAGTAAATTACAAATATCAACATCATTCATGATGAGATAAATTAATTTGAGCGTTGCTGAATCTGCCCATTGTAAATCATCCAGAAAAATAACTAAAGGATGTTCCCACGAAGCAAAAACTTGCAGAAAATTGTTGAAAACAAGATGGAATCTATTTTGTGTTTCTGTAGGTGCAAGTTCGGCGATAGGAGGCTGTTTACCAATAATATATTCTACTTCTGGGATAACATCAATAATAATTTTCCCATTTGTTCCCAGAGATATTTGTAACTTTTCTTGCCATTGTTTTAAGCGATCGGAACTTTCAGTTAAAAGTTGTTGAATTAATCCTTGAAAAGCACGAACGAGGGCAGAATAAGGAATATTGCGCTGAAATTGGTCGAATTTTCCTGAAATAAAATAACCGCGCGATCGCGTCACAGACTTATGTAGTTCCTGGACTAAAGCAGATTTACCAATTCCTGAATATCCAGCAACTAGCATTAATTCACTCTTAGGGTTTTGAGAAGTCGGAGAGTCCTCAATTTTTCCCGTAACTCTTGCAAATGCAGTCAATAGTATTTTAATTTCTCGTTCTCGGCCATACAATTTCTGGGGAATTTGCAACTTCGTAGAAATATCGTGAGTTGCAAGGGGAAAATTAATAATTGTCCCTCGAGTTTGAAACTGTTCCCAACATCGTTCTAAATCTGCTTTTAATCCCCAAGCACTCTGATAGCGTTCCTCCGCAGTTTTTGCCATTAACTTCATCACAATATCACCCAGTACCTGCGGTATTTCTTGCCCGTTTTCTCTTGCCTGTTGCCTCATCCCTATTGCCTCTGGAATTTTAGCAATATGGCAGTGTACCAATTCCAAAGCATCATCGCTAGTAAACGGCAAAGTTCCCGTTAATAGTTCATAAAAAGTTACTCCGAGAGAATAAAAATCGCTACGATAATCGAGAAAGCGATTCATGCGTCCAGTTTGTTCGGGAGAAATATAAGCCAATGTTCCTTCTAAAACATCGGGACTTTTTAAGATCGGGTTTTCGCGAGTTAAAACCGAAGCAATACCAAAATCAATAATTTTAATTTGTTGAGTTTCCGGATGTACAACAAGATTAGCGGGATTAATATCTTTATGAATAATATTTTTGACATGAATTTGGCCGAGAGTATCGGCAATTTCGATCGCGATCGGTAAAAATTCCCCAATAGAGAACCCTTGTTGTTGATTGAGAGTGGAATTAAGATAGTTCCTTAAAGAAGTTCCACCAAAATCTTCGAGAACAAGAAACAGGGTATTGCGATAGGGTTTGAGATCGTAAACTTTAATAACACCCGGAATCTTAAGATTTTTGAGAATTTTATATTCTTGTCGATAGCGAGTTAAAGCATAAGATGAAGGATAATCAGACTTGAGCATCTTAAAGATCGCCTGCCGTTGCGTTTGTTCGTCAACCCCTCGATAGACAATGGAGTTAATGCTTTCGTAAATTTGAGCTTGGATTGTATAGCCTTTAAGGTCGATCTTCATTAGCGTCATGAAACTGAAAGTATTCATTCTATCGACTTACGAGAAGCGATCGCTACTATCGAGCCGATATTCTTGTCTCGATCCCCAACATATTCGCAATTGTTCAAGAAAGTTCCGGACGTTTGCAACGATCACCTTGTTTGAGTAACAAAATGTAATATTTTTAGGTCTGGCAAAGACTATGAAAAAAGATGGACAATAGTGGCGATCGCGAATAGATATAATTATGGAAGTTAAAGAAATTAAGGGACGCATCCTTAAAAATGGTTTGGGATGGCGTTTGGGGTGGCATCCCGAGGCAGATACCTATCGAGGATTAGTTGGGGGAGAAGATTGGGCATTTGAGCTAACAGAGGAGGAATGGCAGGATTTTTGCCGTTTGCTGGGGCAATTAGGGGAAACAATGAGCCAAATGGCAGGAGAATTGATGGAGGAAGAACGAATTACCTGCCAAGTGGAAAGCGATCGCCTCTGGTTGGAAGCTGAGGGTTTTCCCCATGCTTATGAGTTACGCCTAATTCTCAATTCTGGGCGACGATGCGAGGGCAATTGGTCTGCGGATGCGGTGGGAGAATTAGTAGCGGTGGCACCGATGCTTGCTGTTTTTTGATGAAGTTCCCCCATTTTCTGAAAACTGTGCTATGATTGGTAACTGCGAAAGCAATTCGGGGCGTAGCGCAGCTTGGTAGCGCACCACTTTGGGGTAGTGGGGGTCGTGGGTTCAAATCCCGCCGCTCCGATTTAATTGGGCATTGCATCGATACTTTCCACCTATCTACAAAATGCAAAAAGAGGACTCCCGCTAGACCCGAAGGGTTAGCGGTGAGATGACGAGCGCGTTCCCTCGGTGAATTCGATTCACCGGGGTCGCTCGTCTTTTTGCCAACAAACAAAACCGACCAAAGTAGGGACGTTAAATTTAACGTCCGTACACATGGATTGA
>NZ_JACSWA010000267.1 GCF_016888125.1 Spirulina sp. CCY15215 | reverse complement strand
CCAAGCGTAAAGAGTCATCATATTTCAACTCCACATAAGAACCATCTTCTCGCGTTATCTTCGTCGGTTCGCCACTGTCAGAGCGGATGTATTCTACCGATGACATAATTGTGACTCCATCGGGGGCATAATGCGCTATCTTTTCGATAAAGTCGGTGTTTTCTTTGTAGGTGTAAGCGGTTTTAATTCCATTGGGTAATGTCCGCTCTTCAAGGCGATTCACTGCATCGTAAATCATCACTGTTGCTTGACTGTTGGGGTCGGTGACTTTCTCGATGTTACCATTGGCATCGTATTCGTATTCGGTGACGTATTCCGTTGCTCCATCGCGATCGGGTTTGACGGTCACTTTTTCTACTCGTCCCAATATATCCCGTTGATAGCGAATGCTGCTATTGTTGGGATAGTCTATTCCCGTAAATGCTCCCGTATCGGGGTCATAATGGTAAGTGGTGGTTCCGGTGGGGTCTGTGATGCTTAAAAGTTGTCCGGTTTCAAAGTTCCAATCGGTGACGACTTCATGGAGGGTGTTTCCGTTGAGGGAATAGACCCGTCGCGTTTCCAATCCCGAATTGAGATTTTCTTTTATTTATTTTGTGTTTGTTTGCAAGAATCATTCTTCCGTTGCTCCTGCATCAAGCAATATTTGAATTAGCTTTTGATGGAGAGATCTATTATCAGAAATGAGATGATCCCTGAGTAAAATGCTACGATTTTTAGCATAGTCTAAAACATTATGATTCTCAATATCTTTATCTTGAACAGATGCTCCAAGTTCAAGCAGTAACTCAACTATTTCAGGAAGACCAAATTGAGTAGCATAAATAATAGGGCTTTTTCCTTCAAAATCTTTTGCATGGATATCTGCACCAGCATCAAATAAAATACGGACAATTTCTAAACTTGATTTGAGAGCTATTGGTTTTCCAGCTTCTCCAGAAGTACGATAACGTGTAGACAACATTAGTGCTGTTCTACCATATTCGTCTCTAGTTGAAATTTTGAATCCCAAACTCAATAAAGTTTTGACAACTTGAGATTGGCCAAAAATAGCTGCCAGCATAAGAGCCGTTTTTCCTTCATAATCTCGGGCATTTAGAACGATACCAATTTTCTGCAAAAATTTGAAGATATGAATATTTCCTGTTGCTGCAGCATTAAATAAAGCTCCTCCTTTTGCACTTTCGCACAGTTCGGGATTTGTTAAAGGAGCTAAATAATCAAAGAGTCTTCGATCTGCATTATTAATAGCTCTTACTATTGGCGGATTTTCATCTTGGTAAGATACGTTCATATTTGCTCCAGCTTCGATCAATAACTTGACAATTTCTAGATGTCCTTTTTGAGTCGCAATGTCAAGCTCAATACTATATCGCTTATCTATTGTTGCTCCATGTTTTAGTAGAAGTTCAACAATTTCAATATGGCCATATCTGACTGCGATTTCCAGAGAACCCAATAAATCACAATCTCTTTGATTTACATTTACTCCATTAGAGATCATTTCTTTGACTTTCTCAACATTTCCAATTTCGACGATCTGATTAAAAAAAAATGCTTTTCTTTGATCTGAATAATTCATTGTTTCTTGATTTGAAGTTGAGCAGAATCTAATATATGTTTACGGAATTTTTACTCCCGGTCTCCTTGGGCGAAAAGATTGGAAAGAATAGATAAACATTATAACTCCTTTATCTGTTGCTTCTTTTTTCAGTGCTTCGTATTGTGCCATACTAGATGCAGGTCTTAAAGTCATAAAAAAGGTCATTGGAATGTACTGAAAATTGCTGAGATAATTTGCACGCTTATGGATAGCTGACCATTGTTGTTCATTACCACCTCGAACATAATCTGTATGTAGATTTGTCACAGAATACTTGAAATCACCAATCAATAAATCTTTGTATCTAAGGTTACGTCTGTTAGGTGGATAGGCTGAAATAATATAATCTGGTTTTGCAGTGGTTCCACGTAATGGAAATCTGACTGAGCCATTACTCAATCGATCTTTTTCCTCATCATCATCAATACCACAATTATAACCAGAGGTATGTGCAGTACCATCAAATGTATCTATTTTGGGTTCTAACCAAAGATAATCAACAAAACCTAAACCTCCTAAAACAGAGCAAAGTGCATCTTTTGCCCAACCGATACTACCAAATATATCTCCAGTTCCCATATAGTCATCGACATTGATTGCACTTGTAATTCTAGGCTGATAAATAGGCATAAATCTTTGCATTGCACTTTGAATTAAATCTCCTGCAACTCCTTGTGCTTTATCTACAAAGTAATCTTTTGCTTCGTCGAGAAGCTGACTTTTAACACCATTCAAAATATCTTGCATTTTCATACTTGTATTTAATTCAGCTAATGTAAACAACCCCGTAGGATCGCTATAAATATGAGGATTATTATAAACAAACTGATAGGGATTGCTACTCTCAGGCTCGTATTCAATCACATCAATTGGATCGCGACTGACAAACCTTCCCGTCTCCGGGTCATAATACCTTGCTCGGAAATGATAGAAATCCGTATTCGACTCCAACCACTGACCTTGGAAACGGAAATCCCCCCCTAACTCATTTGGCATTCCTACTGGATTATTCCGTAAATTACCAAAACTATCATACTCAAACTCAGCCACCTCAACCCCAGAATTGTTCGCTAAACCGACAATCGAACCCATGCCATCCTCTAAATAATAAGTCGGATTGCCTTGCTCATCCAAACGCATCAACGGCATATTTCCGGCATAAACATAAGCAGCTAATGGATCGTTAGACCCATCCATGACCAAATGCGGCGACTCCAATCCTTCTCCCATCAACGGAGCCACCACATAATCCTTTTCTCCCGTTCCATCCGTCATTTCCACCCGACGACCCGCACTATCATAAGCATACTGCACCACGATATTCTCTCCCTTCTTCACCTCCACAATCAAATCGTTCGCATTGTAGCGTAATTGCCACGTTTTCCCCTCTCTCGTTATCGTTTCCAATCGTCCCCCATCATCGTAATAATAAGTCTCCAATCCCTCACCCGTATCGATTTGCGTTAACTGATGAATGTTCTCGTAATCGTAACTTCCTTGTGCTTCTCCTCCCGATACTGTTTTCCGATTTCCCATCTCATCATAGGTATAAATGATTTCCTCTTCTTGCACCCCATTGGCATCGTAATAGGTTTCTTTTTCCAAGCGCAAAGACTCGTCGTATTTCAACTCCACATAAGAACCATCTTCTCGCGTTATCTTCGTCGGTTCTCCACTGTCAGAGCGAATGTATTCCACCGATGACATCACCGTGACTCCATCGGGTGCATAGTGAACGATCTTCTCGATAAAGTCGGTGTTTTCTTTGTAGGTGTAAACGGTTTTGATGCCATTGGGTAAGGTGCGCTCTTCCAAGCGATTCACCTCGTCGTAAATGAGGATTGTTGCTTGAGTGTTGGTAGGATCGGTGACTTTCT
>NZ_JACSWA010000266.1 GCF_016888125.1 Spirulina sp. CCY15215 | reverse complement strand
GGTTAATCCACCGAAAGCGGGTTAAAACCGCGCTTGCTCCAAGCCTGTCAACAGACTCCTACATCCCTTGGCTAAAAAATAGCTGTAGACTTACATGGAAGTATTGTAACGCAAGACGGGTTAAAACCCGTTGCGTTTGATGTCCATTGATTAAAATCAATGGCTAACCCTCACTCTCTAGCTTTAGGTTTAGCCGGAACTATGCAGCAAGGAATCGGGATATTTTGTTGATTTAGAAGTCGGACTAGGACGACGAGATTTCCAATTGCGAATTGATTGCGCCATTCTTTCTTTTTCTGAGAGGGGTCGTTGGGAGCCCTCTGTACCTTGTCTAGACTGAGGTTCCGTCTGAACAGTGGATTTGAGGTTGTTCATGCACTGGGAAAGATTATCTTGAGGAGAAGCAAAATTAAGATCTTCAATAATCGCATCCACAGATTGATAGCGCCGCTCTAATGAAGGTTCGAGCATTTTATCCAAGATTGGAGCCAAGATTTTGCTAACTTCGGCACGTTCTTGCCATTGCAATTTTCCAGTGCGGGGATTGGTTTTAAAGTCTAAGGGGGCTTTTCCCGTTAAGAGATATAAACTGGTTACGCCTAAAGCATAAATATCACTGGCGAAGACTGGGCGGAGAGAGAATTGTTCTGGGGGAGCAAACCCAACGGTACCGACAAAATGAGTGGTGACACCGCGAGTGGTATTTTCGCTCATTTGCGCTAATTGTTGTTTCACTGCTCCGAAATCAATGAGAACCAAACGCCGATCTTGAGACAAAATAATATTTTGTGGTTTAATATCTCGATGAATTACGCCGCGTTCGTGGACGTATAACAAAAGGTCGAGCATTTCCCGTAAAACACGCTTGACGGTTAATTCTGACTGGCATCCCTGCCGCCTCACCAATCTGGCCAGGGTTGCGCCTTTGATATATTCTTGCACGAGGTAGAATTCATCTCTTAATACGAAATAGTCGAGAAGCATGGGAATACGGGAATGATTGCCCAAGGCAGCAAGGATTTTGGCTTCTCTCTGAAAGCGATGGCGGGCTGTATCTAGTGCCTTTTTTTCGCTGACTCGGGGACAGAGTTGCTTAATGGCGCAGAATGGCTGTCCTGGTAATGACATATCTCGCGCTAAAAAGGTGACTCCAAAGCCTCCTCGTCCCAACATCCTTAAGATTAAATAGCGATCGCGAAACAACTCCTCGGTTCCGCAGAGTTGCCCGAGTTGAGTTTGGGAAAAAATATCGTTATGGAATTGGGAGAGGTTAGCAGGTGGAAAGGACATAAGACTTGCATCGGTGGGAGAAAAGTGGAATCTTAGTTTCTAGGCGCGATCGCGGTCTGAGGAAAAGCACAATTCGGAAAAGGGCGATCGGGTTTACGATCTTTCTACACGCCCCCCCTCTTTGTTTCCAAAGGTGACAAGTTGGGGGAATGACCCCTCACATTGTATTGTAATCAATAATGGCTCTAATGTCGCCAAAAAGCTCTTGTGATTTAGGTCATAGATATGTATAGCCAAACAAACTTCGAGAATGCGAAGCATTGGGGAACCCGATAGTCTGTAAAATTATTTTTAGGACTTACGCAGCTAGGGAGCGAGACGTTCCCACTACTGTATTCTATCGTTATGGTGGTGCTGGCATCCTGATCGCTAATGCTTAAGTCCTAATTTTGAGTAACCGAGTGGGTTGATTTACTCATCGGCTAATAATGATCTCTAAATCTAAAAGTATGAATTCTCAATTGCAACAGGCATTTGTGCGTAAAAATGTCCTCAAAGTCATTAGCGGCTTGAATAATTTCGATCGCGATCGCGTGGCGGCGACGGTGAAGGCGGCAACGGCGGGAGGGGCAACGTTTGTCGATATTGCAGCAGACCCGGAGTTGGTACGCATGGCACGTCAACTGACGGATTTGCCGATCTGCGTTTCGGCGGTGGAACCGGAAAAGTTGGCGATGGCGATCGCGGCGGGTGCCGATCTGATTGAAATCGGCAATTTTGATAGTTTTTACGCGGTGGGGCGACGCTTTGAGGCGGAGGAGGTTTTGGCATTAACCCGGCAAACTCGCGCTTTATTGCCAGATGTAACGCTTTCGGTGACGGTACCCCATATTTTAACTTTGGATCGTCAGGTGGCCTTGGCTGAGGCGTTGGTGGCTGAGGGGGCGGATATTATCCAAACTGAAGGGGGAACCAGTGCTGCACCCCAACATCCGGGAACTTTAGGGTTAATTGAAAAGGCTGCTCCTACTTTAGCGGCAGCGCGAGAAATTTCGCAAGTGGTTTCGGTGCCGGTTTTGTGCGCTTCGGGTTTGTCTGATGTGACGGTGCCAATGGCGATCGCGGCGGGGGCTTCCGGTGTGGGGGTCGGTTCCGCAATTAATCAATTAAACAGTGAGGTGGCAATGGTGGCTGCTGTACGTCGTTTGGTTGAGGCTTTAGCAACGGTTTCCACGGTTGAGGCGATCGTCTAATACGGTATCAATATATTCGTTAAGAATTGTAAAATAAAGTTGACTTTCCTGCGTTTTTGTGTTAGAACGCAGGATTATTCTTGATCGCGAGAAAAAGGTTTGATTTCCTTAGAATATTTAGGCGATCGCCTAAACTAAAATAATGTTTCTTCCCTTTTACTAAAATTCTCTCATGAACAATAAAAGAATCTCTTCCTCTTTTGGCATAAAACGACGCAATCTCTTATATTTATTATTGGGATTATCGGGCAGTCTGGGCATGGGAAGTTGTTCCCAGCTATCCGCAGAAACCAGCAAAAATGAGGGCGAAACAAATCTATATGATACTGTTATTATTGGTGGCGGTATTAGCGGACTAACGGCAGCTTTTCTTCTTAAGGAAAAGAATATTTTAGTGTTGGAAAAAGAAACATCTTTGGGAGGAAGAATTGTCTCGGGAGAATGGGAAGGATTTCACTATCCTAAAGGTACTGAATATATTGGAGAACCGGAAGGAGAATCCGCACAATTATTTTCACAATTGGGACTTAAAGCGATTAAAATGCCTCCTCCTACTGATGCGATCGCCTATCAAGGAAGCATTCATCATGGCAAAAATATTCTCGATTTTATTGACGAGGACACCCAAGAAGATTATTGGCGCTTAGAGGAGGAATTATCGAAATTAAACGATCGCATTGAAGACGATCTTTTTTCTGGGTTAGGCGATCGCAATGTTACTCCTCTCAAACAGTTTGCGGGATATGATGGGCAAACAATGGCAGAATGGTTAAAACAACTGGATATTGATCCGGTTATTCAGCAATATATTGATATTGAAAATCGGGGCTTATTTGGTGCAGCCAATAATGAGCTTTCTGTGCTGTTTAATATTCCTGAAATGGCTTATAATTTACCCGATCCTGAAGAAGCTAATGAGAGTGAAGTGTATACTTTTTCTCGAGGTATTTACGAATTAGTCGAAGTGTTGGCTCAAAGATTGGCTAAAAAGGTGGTAACAGGGGCAAAAGTTAGTCAAGTTGAAGTTAATGAAGAGGAAGAAGTTACTGTTAGTTATGAACGAGAAGGAAAAGAAGTTCTCGTGAAAGCTAAAACAGTGATTTTATCTACTCCTGCACCTATTAGCGATCGCCTTGTCACTCAGGGTTTTTCCAGCAAGGTCAAAAATGCGCTAAAATCCATTCAATATGCAGAATATGTGACAGTTAATTTATTCTTGCGCGATCGCCTTTGGAAGGACGCATGGACGCTATCCTGTTTAGATGATTTCTTTGTCACTCTTTACGATGCCATTCGCACGCAAGTTGATATTTCTTATAACGGTAAAGCAGTTTTAGGGGTTTATATTGCGGCGAAAGATGCCAAAGATCGTTCCTTGTTAAAAATGTCTGATGGGGAAATTGTCGATCGCGTCCTCAAAGATTTAGAAAAATATTATCCCGATATTCGCAGTCAAGTTTTAGGGCAAGATATTCAACGTTTTCCCTATGCTTTTCCTGCTTTTAGTCGTGACTATACAAAAGTTCTGGAAGTGCTTTATACTGATGAAATGTTGCAAAATTCTCCTCTTTTTCTAGCCGGGGACTATTTAGTTTATGCTACCTTAGATGGGGCGATCGCGAGTGGATTTCAAGCCGCAGAAAGTGTCAACGAATATATCACAGAAAACTAATTGTGAGAGGATTAAATTGCAGCGTAGAATATTCTCCAGAATATTCTATCTCCCTAAAACCTTATCTCCCTAAAACCTTAGAGGCAATAATCGTAATTGTCGCCGCAGCAATGAGAGTGAATGCTAATTGTACGACCCATTGCATAGCTTGTTGATAATCACTAAAGCGATCGTTAAATTTCTCTACATCTGTCACCAACTTTTCTACTATAGTATCTAGCCGTGCTACTGCAGTATCTAGCCGTTCTACCTTGGTATCCAGCCGTGCTACTGTAGCATCCAGCCGTTCCACTGTAGTATCCAGACGTTCTACTGTGGTAATTAATTTTTGTTCTTGTTCTGGGGTCATGGGGTTTTCTCCAATAAATTTTTCTGGGATTGTTCTGTAAAATTGCCCGAAAAATAATTCTACTATCCTTAAATTATAAGGCCATTTTAAAAACAATCTTTTAATCCGTAAATAACCCGATCTTGTTCTTCCTCAGAGAGTTCGGGAAACATGGGCAGAGAAAGCACTTCTTGGGCAACTTGTTCGGCATTGGGGAATTGTCCTGCTTGATAATTCAGATGTTGATAAACGGGTTGTAAATGGAGAGGAAGCGGATAATAAATCATGGAACTAATGCCTTTTTCTTGTAAGCGATCGCGCACCTCATCCCGCTTTGCCGATAAAATCCGAATCGTGAATTGATTCCAAACAGCTTTCCCCGTTTCTGGGGCTGACGGGAGGGCAATTTGCGAAAGAGATGTTAGGCATTCTTGATAGCGTTTAGCAACCTGCGATCGCCCTTCATTCCACTCGTCGAGATAGCGCAATTTAATCATTAAAATCGCTGCTTGTAGGGCATCCAAACGACTATTAACCCCGATCGCATCGTGAATATAGCGCCTCTTTTGTCCATGTTCTTTCAGCATCCGCACGATCGCGGCAATTTCTGGGTTGTTGGTAGTAACGGCACCCCCATCCCCACACGCCCCTAAATTCTTCGTGGGAAAGAAGCTAAAACAGCCAATGTGACCGATATTACCGACCTTCTTACCCGCCCATTCTGCCCCCGTTGCTTGGGCGCAGTCTTCAATGACCGATAAATTATGTTTTTGGGCAATTTCCATCAACCCCGTCATTTCCACAGGACGACCAAATAAATGGACGGGGATAATGGCTTTTGTTTTCGGCGTAATGGCGGCCTCTAGGCGATCGCGATCGAGGTTATAGGTAGCGCGATCGATATCGACAAACACGGGAGTCGCCTTCACTTCCGAAATAGTTTCCGCAGTAGCGATAAAAGTAAAGGGAGTGGTGATGACCTCATCTCCTTCACCAATATTAAGGGCGCGGAGTGCCAAATAAAGCGCATCTGTGCCGGAATTACAGCCCACGCATTCCCGCGTCCCGATATAGCCGCCAAATGCAGCCTCAAAGTCCGTGACAGACTGTCCGCCGATATAACGCCCCGATCGCAGGACTTCCAGGACTACAGTATCAACTTCTTGGGCGATCTGCTGGTACTGTCGGGTCAGATCGAGGGATGGAATATTGTTCACTCGCACAACACCTAAAAATTTTTCCTATCAAATCAAAAAATGGCCATTTTGTCATTGGGTTAGAGGACAGCGCAAATTCTGGATTCTTGGACATGATATAGTTTGCTCAGATATTATCCAAATGAGTTAATTATTTTTATCATGCTTTCTGCAACCTTAAGTCAATCTTCTTTTTCTTTAAAACATGATGAACTAGCGAGAGTTTTAACCCAAACTAAGAATTTGTTGATTATTCAGGATTTAGATGGTGTTTGCATGGGTTTGGTCAAAGATCCTCTGACGCGGGTTATCAGTACAAAATATGTTGAAGCGGTGCGATCGCTAAAGGAACATTTTTCTGTTTTGACCAATGGCGAATATATTGGCAAGCGTGGGGTCAATGGCATTATCGAACGGGCATTTAATGATGCAAAATGGGTCAGAGAAGAGGGCTTATATTTACCTGGTTTGGGAGCAGGGGGCGCACAGTGGCAAGATTGTTATGGTAATGTTTCTCATCCAGGGGTTAGCGATCGCGAATTAACATTTTTAGCACAGATTCCTCAACGCATCCGAGAACAATTGCATTCTTTTTTTCAAACTCATTCTGATTTGTTAGCCGATGAAAAAATAGAGATGTGTATTGATGCTTCTGTGTTAGATAATAAGGTATCTCCTACGGTGAATCTGAATACAATTTACGAGGCAATCTGCGATCGCACAGAAGATTATATTGCTTTGCAAAGAGCGATGAAAGATTTAATAGATAAATTCCTTCAAGAAGCTGCAAAAAAGGGTTTACAGAATTCATTTTTTGTGCATTATGCCCCCAACTTAGGACGCGATGAAACTGGACAAGAAATTGTGCGTTTTGCGAGTCAAAATGATTCGGGAACAACAGATTTTCAGTTTATGTTACAAGGTGCGGTGAAGGAAGCAGGAGTTTTAGCAATTCTTAATCTTTATTATTGGCACAGGACGGGTAATTATCCCCTAGGCAAAGAGTTTAGCGTGCGTCAAGCCCCGAAAACGCAAACAGGGTTATTACAACTCATTCGAGACAATTTTAACCCCCAAGAAATGCCGCTTTTGGTGGGAGTTGGCGATACAGTAAATAGTACGGTAGAAGAGAAAAATGGCAAAATTGAAGTGCGACGAGGAGGAAGCGATCGCAATTTCTTGCAATTAATTCAAGCTATTGGCAAAGAATGCGAACGTGATAATATTGTGGTGTATGTTGATAGTTCTCATGGAGAAGTAAAAAATCGTAAATCCGTGCGCTGCGATCGCGTAGATGGAGAATTAAAAGTAATAGAAGGTCCTTGCGATCCTCGCGATGTTAATGATCCTTTAATTTTAAATGTTGTGTTTCCCGAAGGTTATCAACAATATTGTCAATTTTTCCAAATTGTAGCACGCGATCGCAATTTCTCTGGCTAAAATCGACCTAGCAATTACCTCTTCCGTTTTAAACTGGGATCGAGAAAAGAGTCCGATTTGATTGTATAGTAGAACGCAGGTAGCTTTTTCTGAATTTAGCTTGTGATTTCTACGACCCAATGGCACGAACGCATTGGTTGGCAACGGGATTGGGTTTGGCGGGGTTGGCAGGTGCGTTATAGTTTCCGCAGATCCCCCACGGGTAAAACGCCTCTTCTCTTCATTCACGGATTTGGCGCGGCGATCGAGCATTGGCGGAAAAATATTCCCGTGTTGGGGGAAGATAGGACAATCTATGCGCTGGATTTATTGGGATTTGGGGCATCGAGAAAGGCGATCGCTTCTTATGGGGCGGAACTTTGGGTAGAACAGGTGTACGATTTTTGGCGCAGGTTTATTGGCGAGCCTGTGATATTGGTGGGGAATTCCCTAGGGTCTTTAGTGAGTTTTATGGCGGCGGTGAAGTATCCGGAGATGGTGGAGGGGTTGGTGATGTTGAATTTACCGGATGTGACGCTACGGGAAAAGACTGTTCCTAAGCCGTTTCGTTCCTTGGTGTTTGCGATCGAGGGATTTTTTAGCGGTCCGCTTTTTCTCAAGCCACTTTTTTATTTTGTGCGTCGTCCCTCTATGATCCGTACTTGGGTGAAGTTTGCCTACGAACAGAAAGAAGCGGTAGATGATGAATTAGTGAGCATTTTAGCACTGCCGCCGACGGATGGTGGGGCGGTGGATGCGTTTTGTGCGCTATCTTCTTCGGTGCGTCAGTCGGGTTTTTCGCGATCGGTTCGCGAATTGTTGCCAGAATTAACGATTCCTATCTTATTACTTTGGGGTCGTCAAGATCGGATGGTACCGTTTAGTTTATCCAAGAATTTTTTGGGATTAAATCCTAATTTAGAGTTTGTTCCTTTGGATAAAGTGGGTCACTGTCCTCACGATGAAGATCCAGAGACATTTCACCGGATTATTTTACCTTGGTTGGCTGCTAAATGCGATCTTAATAAGGAATAATACCCTACTCTACGCAAACCTGCGATCGCAAATCTTAGTCTTGTATTCTAAAACTGGCGAGGATGCGATCGCTTTCAAATTCTGCGCCATTATTTAACCATGCGATGGGTTGCTCTTTCTCAATGCGATCGGGATTTACCCAAACAATCTCGCGAATTTCTTGGGCTTTTTTAGAAGCATTCGCAAACGATCTTCTGGACTTTTCATCGAGAGAGATAATTGTTTTATCTGTTTCTAATGCGGCTTTAAGAAGACGAAAATCTTTAGCCATATTTCTTTCATGTCCTTCATTATCCGCAGTTGTCGCGATCGCGTCCCACACTTCTTGATAATCTTTAGGATTAATTGGCAAAATTTTCCCTCGACTCACCATTTCTGCTTTCCATTCTAGAATTGTTTCTGATTTACAATGTTTCTCCCATTCTTGTCTAATTTCTGGCGTGATGACGATGCAATGACCGTGATCGCGGATGGCTAAGAGAAATTCACGACAATTTATAGCAGTTGAATATGTTGTCTCTTCTTTTCCCATAGAACGACCAACACAAGCATCAATGACAAGATTTTTAGAGGAATTACTCATTTAATTCTTTCAAAAAGTTTTGTTTCTGCGGCGGTTAAATAGCGATGGTTGAGTTGCATGGAAATATCGCCAAAATCTTCTGGCCAATCTCCATAAGCGCCTGTTTCATCTAAATTGACACTATTGATGGTCGTTCGTCCATCTTCTTGTCGAGTAAACCAATGCAGTTTAACTAAATCAGGATTTAATGTTTCTTCTGCAACAAGAGTTTGAATCGCACGAAGCAATAAGGCGCTGTGAGTTTCTAGAACAACTTTTACACCTCGTTTTGCTGCATCGGCAAGAATTTCTCCTAATGCTACTTGTGCGCGAGGATGTAAGTGCAATTCTGGCTGTTCTAAATATACTAATTGTCCGGTTTCTGCAACGAGAAGGGCAACAAGAACGGGTAAAACTTGGGAAACTCCAATGCCTACATCGGCAATATTAACAGTTTGAGAAGTTGCTGTTTTGTTTGGCATTAAGCCTACTTGCAACTCTACTTGCACATCATTGAGTTGTGTTGCTTCTACTGTCCAAGTAAGTCCGAGTTTTTGGAGATTTTCTCTGAGTTTTCCTAAGCGATCGTCTTGTGTTTGCTGCCAATAACTAATAATACTGGCTGCATATTTTTCAAAAGTTCCTTGAAAATCTTGACCAATGGCTGTAGTAGGATAGCTTCTTTCTGGATTTCCTCTTAAACCTGGAAGGTGTAAGATTTGGAGAATGGGAGACTCAATCCAAGGAATAATAGATTCACTATGATAAAAAATACGTCTCTCATATAGATTGGCATAAGATTCAACAAATAGCTCTAAAAAACATCTTTTATTGGTTATCGACCATTGCAAATTTTTTTTGTATTCTAGAGATATTGGGATTGAATCTTTAAAAAGTATTTCATAGTCATCAGGATGATAAAAACTCAACATATTGATAATCTCTGCCTTAGTCATATTTTGACGAAATCGAACTTTTTGATCGCCGAATATATGAGTTGATTCAACAATCTCGATTTTTCCTTTTGTAGGCTTTTCGTAGACTGTTCTGAGATTCCAATTCAATCTTTCTAAGTTTACAGAAAAGGAACGCTCTCGATCGCCAAGCTCGCTATAAGAAAAAAGTTGTTCTTCTAACGTAAACTTAACATGAGGACCATTGAGCAAGAAAACTCCCGGATTATAAGGGGCTTCTAATGTTTGTTTCATTAACAATAAAGGCTGCATAATACTGGATTTTCCAGAACTATTCGCCCCCGCAAGAATGGTTAATGGTGCTATCTCAATCGAACACTCATCATAAAGCGATTTAAACCCCTGAATTGTGACTTTTGTAATACCTTTTTCCGCTATTATGCTATTATTTTCGGAAAGTGTATTCTGGCTCATTTTCTGCCTACTCCAATTTTTTGACCCGATCGCGTTTCCCCAAATACCCAGTATATCTAGATTTCCCCGATTATTGCGATCGCATTCCTCCCCCCAATATCCCCCAACTTTCCGAAATGCGATCGCAAATTTTAAATACTCAGACGCTGATAGATTCGATCCAAGTTTTTCAAATGATGTTGCGGATCGAAACAAGCAGAAATGTCTTCAGGGGACAAATGCTGCGCGATGGTAGTGTCTTCCTCAACGAGTTTGCGGAAGTTACCATCGGGAACATTCCACGCGGTATGGGCGCAAGACTGCACTACTGTATAAGCATCTTCCCGATTCATGCCCTTTTCAACAAGAGTTAAAAGCACACGCTGAGAGAAAATAACCCCCCCGTAAACATTCATATTTCGCTGCATATTGCCAGGATACACCAAAAGATTTTTCACCAAATTAGTAATATCTTTCAACATAAAATGCACGAGAATACAACTGTCTGGAAGGATAACTCGTTCTACAGAACTGTGAGAAATATCGCGTTCATGCCAAAGTGCGACATTTTCCAACGCTGCGATCGCATTTCCTCGCAAAATTCTTGCCATTCCTGTCAGCCGTTCTGATTTAATCGGATTGCGTTTGTGAGGCATAGCAGACGATCCTTTTTGTCCCTTTGAAAAAAACTCCTCTACTTCGAGAACATCAGTACGTTGTAAATTGCGAATTTCCACCGCAAATCGTTCGATGGAAGCCGCAAGAAGAGCCAATTGCTGTACAAATTCTGCATGGCGATCGCGGGAAATGACTTGGGTTGAAGCACAATCAGGAGTGAGTTGTAGCTTTTGACAGGCGATCGCCTCAATTCTCGGATCGACATTGGCATAAGTTCCTACCGCACCGGAAACTTTACCCACAGAGATATCTTCTCGCAAACGCACGAGGCGATCGCGGTTTCGCAGCATCTCCGACAACCATCCTGCTAACTTAAATCCGAAAGTGATCGGTTCTGCGTGAATGCCGTGAGAACGTCCCACCATCACTGTATTGCGGTGCTGTTGTGCTTGATAGCGTAAAGCCTGAATAAAATCCTCGACTTTCCCTAAAATTAGCCCTAAACTGGCGACCATTTGCAATGCTAATCCTGTATCTAATACATCTGAGCTAGTTAATCCCACGTGAATGTAACGCCCCGCATCTCCTACATATTCATTTACATTAGTGAGAAAAGCAATCACATCGTGACGTACTTCAGCTTCGATTTCTAAAACGCGATCGCGGTTAAAATTAGCTTTAGCTTTAATTTCCTCGACGGCTTCTGCGGGAATGTAGCCCAATTCTGCTTGCGCTTCACAGACTGCAATTTCCACTTGCAGCCACATTTTCATTTTGTAGTTATCTGTCCAGAGATTGCCCATTTCGGGCAGAGTATAGCGTTCTATCATTCTAAGCTATTCGCAGGCGATCGCCTCTATTGTGGTGCGCCCTAAAATTAAAAAACAACTTTCCTAGTTTACCATCTTGGTATTGTCTGCGATCGCGCAGATTGTCAAAGCCGATATTATTATTGAGACTCAAGGAATTCTTTTTCTTGCTCTAACTTTTGGCGAAATTCATCATCAATAAAAGGCAAATATAAACTACAATAAACTAACCCATATAAATAAGGACAATGACCCGAAGCAGGAACATTTTCTAACAATTCTTGGAATAGGGTAATAATATCGATCGCTGCTTCTTCATTTTCTAAAGCAATCTGCATTAAAGCAATAATAGCTGCTTCTGTTGTCCAATCCATTGGACCCCGTGCGAGGTCGAATAATACTTGCTTTCGGAGAGAGTTTTCCCAATCTGTATCGAGATAAGCGATCGCCAAAGCAGCCGCAACTTGAAGGCGATGCAACCATGACCAAATAGCCATTTCTGGGGGATGTTGGGGAGGATGTACCATCGCCCCTAATAAAGAATTAAGATGTTCTTGTCCCCAAGAAGTAGCAATTTGACGTGCAATTTGACACCAACTATTTAAACTGTAAGGCTGCATTGCTAAAGAGGCGATCGCCTCTACAACTTCTTCTCTAGGAGGTTCAATATTTGGATAAGGATCGATCCCTTCATAACGCCATAAAAGATAGTTAACAGGAGTAAGAGGGAGACGAGGATCGGGATTTTGTATTTCTTCAATCTCAATAGAAATATTTTCTAACGCAAACTTTTCTTGCATATAAAGTTGCAGAACTAAACGAGAACTAGGAGACTCTAAAAATGTTAATTTTAACTTTTCTAGATGACCTTGTTCTGGGTTTCTCTCAGAAGTGGAAAGAATATTTATTGTCGCATCAGTTGGCTCGGGTAAATAACCAAGATAGGGAGAAAGTAAGATTTCAAGATGGTTAAATAGCTGAATTGCAGTCTCATTATCGGGATGTTCGTTGATGTAAATTTGTAAGCTATCTTTCCAAACAATATCCTGTGTTTGGAAGAATTGATAATAGAGCCAATAAGGTTTTGCCCAGGGATGTTCTGGTTCGCGATCTAGGATTTTTTGATAGCAATAAATCCCCTCTTTAAATCGTTCTGCATCGCAAAAAAGATCCGCCATATCCAGAAGTACAGTAAGATCGTTAGGATTGTATTTGAGGGCATTTTGATAGGCATCAATCGCTGGCTCAATTTCTCCTCGAGCGCGATAAACTAAAGCTAAACTAACAGCCGTTTTCCAACAGGGAAGAATTTCGTAATTATTTTGAGCAAGTTCTAAGGCTTCTTCTAAATAGCCTAATTTTCGGAGTAAAGCAATATGAGAAAAAGCTAATAATTCATCTTCTGGAGACAACTGACGCAACTGAGAAAGGGAAAAAACAATGCGATCGAGATGTTCGCGATCGCCTTCGTTTTCAATGCGATCGCCTGGGAATTTGGTGAGTAAAATTTGCAGCAGTTGAGTGCGTGTTTCTGTCGTCAGGGAATTTGTCGCTTCGGGAAGAGAAAGCCAGTCAGCGATCCACGGTAAGTAAATCGGTTCAGGGAGGATTTTCAGGACTTGAGAGAGCCAATAAAATCCCTCGTTATAATGACCTCGATAAACTAAGATATATGCCCGCACGGCCAGCAATGCAAAACTAACATCTTGTTTGAGTGGAACAAGTGTGAGAGAATCTTCTGCTGTGGCAATAATTTGCTGGAGGAGATTAAGCCAATTTGGGTTTTGTGGATCAATGCTAAGGGCAAAACTGAGATGAAAAACTGCCCGTGAGAGTTGACCTTTAGCCAAAGCAACCGAAGCGCTTTTAACATTATCTTCAGGGGTTAACTCGATCTGAGATGGAGGTTGATGTTCCACAGTTAAACACTTCTTGGATCGCTTCAAAACTGGATTATACTTTAGCAAATATTGGCAAAATAAACTATCACAAATTTACTTTTTATCTTTTTGAGATCCCACTCTCCTAACGAAACATTTTCTGAATGGTTTCGGGAAGTTGTAGAATTTGTTCCCAGAGGTCTTTCGGTCCGATACCGAAGACCAGTTGTAAAATGAGGACGATAGCTGCTATAGTCAGGGCTGTTTTGATACTAACCTTGACAATTTTGATCAGCCATGTGAATACTAGCCATGTGACAATAATAGCAGCGATAAGAATAATCAGGTTGATCGACATTGTGAATCAGTTATAGATAATGGATATTACCGATCTTAACCTTCTCAATCATGTAAGAGAAGAGAACATTGTAGGAGTAAGAGTAGAAATAAATGCTAAATTGGCTTTAATTTGCATTAGAGGCTGTTTGACTACTTCTCGGAAATACATTGGTTGTTGCGATTTATTGAGTTTAAATTGGGTAATGGAAAAGAAAATATCCCCATCAAAAAGACCTTGAAATGCCAGTACATATTCTTTTTCTGCATTTGTAGCTTCAAACCATTTTTCCTCGATATTGTAATCGGTTATGGATAGACGAAGGGGGATTTGTTCTTGTTTATTAACAACAATAAAAAATGCTGGGAAAATTTTCCCGCAAATATTCAACCAATAATCCTGAGTTTCCGCAAAAACAAAAGTATTTTCATCCTCCTGACAATGATTTTGCAATTGACTCGGAGTTGGTGCGATCGCCGTTGGGGAAGGTGACTGAAGAACTGAAAAAGAGGCAATTGTCTCCAAGGTAGGTGCAAGAGAAACTAAAGGTTCCGGGGTTGATCGATTGCATCCCAGCCAACTAGGAGTCAAACTTAAAATTAATAGTGTTTGTAGATATTGTCTCATTACAATATGAGGAAATTAAGCCTCTTCCAAAAGATTAGTTAAAGCTGTCTTCATCTCCTCAACACTGGTTGTAGCTGTGCCAAATTGTCGCACAACAATACTGGCTGCTAAGTTACCTAAAACCGACGCTTCCCAGAAGGAAGCCCCCGCACATAAAGCCAGGGTTAAAGCGGCAACTACTGTATCTCCTGCCCCGGTAACATCAAAAACATCTGTACGGTTAAAGGCAGGAATATGATGAAGAGTTAGATCGCGATCGCATAAAGTCATCCCCTCTTCTCCTCTCGTAATAAGGATTTCTTCCGCTTGAGTTAATGCTAATAAATCCCGCGCAGCATTGGCCAAAGTCTCTTGATTATTAATGCCATATCCCACAGCATTTTCCGCTTCTGGTAAATTGGGGGTGAATAAAGTTGCTCCTGGATAGCGGTTTAAGGCTTTTTGTGCGTCAACAATAACCCTTGAGTGAGATAAACCTGCTTCGATAACTGTGGGGGTTAAAACGCCTTCGCCATAGTCGGAAAAAACCACTGCATCCACGGTATCGAGTTGGCTGCGAATGGCTGCGGCCAGTTGATTTTGAATCTCTAGATCAGGGAGTTGGTCGGACTTGCGATCGATACGGACGATCTGCTGAGTAACGGACTGTCTCGCGTGTCCGGCGATGCGAGTTTTGGTAACAGTAGGACGATTTGCATCGGTAATAATGCGATCGCCATCGATACCAGCCTCGGCAAAAATGCGCCGTAATGCCTCTCCTTGGGCATCATGACCCGTCAAGCCGATCGCCTTCACTTTTGCCCCTAATTTGGCAAAATTGTAGATAGCATTTCCTCCACCCCCTGGAATTTGGCGCGTGTATTCATGGCGTAGAATCAAAACTGGAGCCTCTCGAGAGAGACGTTCGACTTGACCCGTGAGAAACTCATCTAAAGTTAAATCGCCAATCACTAAAATTTTGGCGCGATCGAAGCGATCGAGTAAGTCAAAGAGTTTCGGGGCAGCAGATGCAAGAATGGGCTTAAATGCTTCAAAATCGGGCATTGGGAATCTTTTATTGGTCTGTATTGGGAGGAGTGAAAGTTTTTTCTTCCTTTTCTGGAGATCCTGGAGGAGTGACAGAAGGATCAGGGGGTGGGGCTGGTAAAGGAGTAGATGGGGGAGACACCACAGGAGAAGGACTGGGAGAAGGACTGGGAGAAGGAGTTGGAGAAGGCGTTGGTCTAGCAGGAGTTGGGGAAGGACTGGGAGAAGGCGATGGTCTTGGGGGAGTTGCTAAAGTTGGACAGATATTGGGATCGTAGGTAAAACGAACAGTGACGCGATAGGGTATCGGTGCAGATCCAGACGCTAAACCCGCGCTAGTCACCTGCGCGATCGCCTGTTGGTCTAAAATGCGATAGCCAGCACTGCGAATTTGCTGTACATCCGTTCGTCGGCCATTGGGTTGTACCACAACACCATAGACTGCTGTTCCCTGCGCCCGGTTAATACAGGCATCCTTGGGATAGGCTCCCTGCATTGCAGTAGTACGAAGTTGCTCTCTTGCTTGGGGTTGGTTGGTTTCAGCAATCCAACGTTCTTGATTATTGCGGGCTTCTTGGTCAGTGGTATTTTTATCATTGGTGCGATAATCTTCTCGCAGACGAGCAATCCGATTATTATTAGCTTCTTCCTGTTGTCGCGCTGCTAATTCTTGAGGGGATAGAGGTCTTTCCGGTGCGGGAGTTGCAGGAGATGGAATCGTTAAATTTTCAGCACCTGTTCTACCTCGGCCTGCTGCGGCCAAACGGTTGAGGATATCATCACTACTGTTAGGTAATTTAGCATTTTGATTGTTATCGAGATCGAATAAATCGCGGCGCAATTGTTCTTCTCGTCTCCGTCCATTCTCTGAAGACGAAGAACCTGAGAGAGTTGGAATGCGATCGCCGCGAGATGGGGGCGAATTGCGGGAAATATTATTATTGCCCACATTGCGCCGTAACGTGCGTTCGATCGCGGCAAGATTGGGAGTAGAACCATTGGGGGGAGGAGAGGTGGGGGGAGGAGAGGTGGGGGGAGGAGAGGTTGAGTTCGTTTCACCAGGACGGGGAGGTAAATTAGGGCGCGATCGCGTTTCTCTTCTCAGGTTGCTTGGCGATCGTGCAGTGAGATCGCTTTCTCTGGGGCGAGGGGTGGCGGTAGAATCAAAAGAAGGTAGAGTTAGTCTAGCATCGGGGTCGCTAGGTAGCTCGAAAGAATACTCGGGTTCAGGAGACGTATAGAGTTGAGGTAAGCGGGCGAACTCTGCGGGGGTGAGTTCCACCAGTTGAACGTTACGCGGTAAGGCGAAATCCCCCCCCCCACCTTCCGAGAAAAAGGGCAAACTCGGTAGGGCGACCCCAATGCTGGCGTGTAGTCCCACAGAGGCAAATGCAGCGATGGTGGTGGGATGTCGCAGTTGGAGAAATAGGGCTTGTCCAAAGGAATTCAAAGACATTGCAGGAGTTTAACGGGAAAGGGCAGCAGATCGAGGTAGCCTATATTTTAACGCGCGGCTGGAAATTCGCGAGAATTTTCCCAAGTCTGACGATTGATTTGAATGATGAGGATGGAAAAATAGCTTAATTTTAAAGTAGGGCGATCGCGCAAATTGTAGATTTTTTGGTCGGGACAGGTTGCCCGTTCTACAATCCAACTCTCTGCTAATAAGTTTCGTTTCTCTAAAATCTGCCAAACTTTTTCATAAACCGAAGCGACTTTGAGGAGGACGACAACATCTGCCCAAGCCAAGACGGATTCTAATTCATCAACGGTGTAAAGGGCGGGTAAAATAGCCATGCGCTGCCCTTGAACCGTTAAGGGAATTCCCAGCATGGCTGCTGCTGCACAAGGAGACGTGACTCCAGGTACAATTTCGATCTTGACTTCAGGATGGTGTTCTTGTAGGGTTTGCGCTAAATGAGTAAAGGTGCTGTAAAAACTAATATCTCCCTCACAAGCAAAGGCAACATTCTCACCTTTTTGGAGATATTGCCAAACCCGATCGGCGGCTTTTTCCCAGGCTTGAGTCAGGATCTGGCGATCGCTAACGTAGGGAAATTCTAGGGGAAGGGTGGGTTGTTGATAAGTCAACCACGGTTCGATAATCTGTTGTGCGACCCCAGGTTTGCCATTAATTCCCGCAGGAAAGGCGATCGCGTCGGCTTCTCGAAGCAGTCTCAAGCCTTTGAGGGTAATCAATTCGGGATCTCCCGTGCCTATACTAATACCGTAAAGAGTTCCCATATTATCAATTATCAATTATCAATAGGACTTACACATTAACGGGCAAGATGCCCGCACTACCATAGCCAGAGAATACAGTAGTGGGAGCGTCTCGCTCCCTGGCTGCG
>NZ_JACSWA010000265.1 GCF_016888125.1 Spirulina sp. CCY15215 | reverse complement strand
TCGCGCCGAATTTGACTTACAAAAAATGAGAGATCGCCTTTTACAATTGGGGATCGATCCTGATTCTTTTTCCTAGCCCGCTTTTGTCACTCTGGGAAATTTCAACGATTTTTGCCATCATTTTCCCAGTCATAATCTATCGAGTTTCGCCGACGAGAGGCTGCACTGCTTGTATAATAGAATCAAAAGTATTGACTCTTTCTTTCTTTGAGGCAATGGTACAACAACTTTCTCCTCTAACCATCGAAGACAAAGTTCTCTATCCCGATAGCGACGG
>NZ_JACSWA010000264.1 GCF_016888125.1 Spirulina sp. CCY15215 | reverse complement strand
TACAAAAGCACCCTAATTGAACAACTCCAAGGCGGTAGCGAAACTAATATAAAGCCGTCCTATAAGAACGGGGTTTCTACCCAATTTTTCTGATGAAATTCAATGACAAACTTGTATCAAATTTGAATGTTAAAGTTGTCTGTTTCTTTGCGAGCCTAGAAAAAATTACAGAACGATCGATAGGATAAGAGTTGCGATCGCCGCGATCGATCTTGTACGATTGTTCCACCTAGTTTTGTTTTTCTAGTTTAGCAATTCTTGCCAAAATTATCATCGTTCAAGAATATATTATGTCAAAAATTGTATCTATCCATTCTTATCGAGGTGGAACGGGAAAATCAAATTCCACTGCCAATTTAGCAGCGACAGTTGCGAGTTATGGATACCGAGTTGGTGTTGTTGATACGGATATTCAATCTCCGGGAATTCACGTACTATTTGGCTATGGAGATGGCGAACAATTAGAACCTTGCCTCAATCAATATCTTTGGGGAAAATGCAGCATTACCGATGCGGCTCATGATGTCACTCATGTATTGGAAAATAACAAACAGGAAAATAGTAAAATATTTCTCGTTCCTTCTAGTGTCAAAGCCAGTGAAATTGCTCGAGTTTTACGAGAAGGCTATGATGTCGGTTTATTAAATGACGGGTTTGATATGCTAATTGAGGATTTGGAGTTAGATTACTTATTTATTGATACCCATCCTGGATTGAACGAAGAAACTCTTCTTTCTATTACTATTTCTGATATTTTGGTCTTAATTTTAAGACCGGATAAACAAGATTATCAAGGTACGGCAGTGACAGTAGATGTTGCTCGAAAATTAGAAGTTCCCAAAATGTTAATGGTGGTGAATAAAGCCCCTACCAGTTTTGATTTTACCTTGCTACAAGAGAAAGTCGAACAAACTTATGGTGTTTCTGTTTCTGGTATTTTGCCACATTCCGATGAGATGATGGTTTTAGCAAGTGATGGTATTTTTGCCTTAAAATATCCCGATAATCCGCTAACGCAAACAATTTTGAATATTGCTAAAGAGATTGTTGAATAGTTAGAGATTTGGGGCGATCGCCTAGAGATTGCTCTAACCTCTATTGTCCCACTACTTATTAGACGGCGATCGCAATTCTAACGGGCAAACTTCATCCTCTAAAATTGTATAAATTCGTGTTTTTTTAGCTTTACCTTTCAAGGAAACATTGCCTAAAAATTGTGATTGAAAGGGTGTTCCGCAGAGGGAATTGCGATCGCTAAGAGCAAGATTGACCGATTCATTAAATAAAATTTGATTTTTAGCCGCATAACTCATCAAACGAGCCGCAGTATTAACAGTATCACTGAGAAGATTGAACTCTCTACGTCCGCGACTTGCCCCAATTTCTGCGGCAAAAACTTGCCCTCGGGTACAACCAATCTGACAAGCAATAAAACTGAGTTGTTTATTGACGAGAAAAGAGGGAAAATTAACAATTAACTTGCGAATTTTATAAGCGGCTCGAATTGCACCTATTGCATCATCAGGACGGTCATTGAGAATACCAAAATAGATAACAATATCCGAACTATCTAAATGATAGGTAGGATTTCGCATGATGCCTCCCTCCGCCGTAACAATAGCATTAATTTGGGAAAAAAGGTGACTGCATCCCTTGACAAAATCTTCTTCTTCTGAAGGCTGTAAACGATCTACGGCATCTGATAAACCGAGGAGATTAACAAACATAATAGTTGAGTTGAGAAACTCAGGGGGAATTTGCCGATTTTCCGTATTTTCTACCAATAATTTAAGGATAGGCTTCGGTAAATAACTAGCAAGGGTTTCAACTTGTCCGCGAAGATTCTCAATTTCTTGCGTAATTCCCGCTATCTGGCGATCGAATAATAAAGCTCGCCCTCTGCGTCGTCGTTTGAGGGCGAGATCGTATTCTCCCAACTGCTTATCGCTGAGATCGTCGATGACAAAATGATGGGGAGATTTGCCCGTTTTGAGGTGGAATTGCGATCGCGCTCGAATACTGGCTGCTGCACTCAAGCAAACTTGTCTGACTTGTCCTGCACCTTCGGTTTTTTTGGCAAGTTGGACATCTTTTCCCAATAAAACCCGCATCATACGTTCTGGAGTACCAATATCTGCCGCGAGGAATGTCCCAGGATGAATACCCACGCGCATTTTCAAAGAAAGAGTTCCGTTTGGAGTGTCAATATTCTCAAATTCTGTCATGGCTCGCTGCATTCGCAAACCCGCGCGGATGGCTCGGTAGAGGTCGGTATGGGCGCGATCGCGGCGAAATTCAACTAAAACAGCATCCCCCGTAAATTCCAGTAAATCCCCACCGGATTTGCTCACGATCTCGATCATGGCTTCAAAATAACTTTGCAAAATACCCAATAACATTTCAGCCCCTTCCTGTTGGCGATTCATATTTGCTTCCATTAACGGGGTAAATCCAGCAAGATCGGTAAATAACAGCGTTCCTTTGTGCCAACTGTAGCGAACTTTTCCCACGGTGGGCGGATCTGTGGCAATTTGTAGGGGCAGATAATCTTGGAGAATCGAACGTAGGGTTCGCAAATGTTCAAAAATCCCCATTAAGGTATCGGCATCGGGATTAGTCGCCAAAGTGGTATAAAGTTGAGCGGGAAGTAAGCAATGTAATTTGGGCTTCAGATTAACGAGGAGGTTGGAAACCATAATCAAAATAGAAAATAGTCAAGCAGGAAGATTTTGTCCGATTGCACCCAAATTAGCGAGAGATTGTTTTGAGAGTCGCCTTGATTGCTATTATCTCTCAGGAAACCAAAAGGAAATCAAAATTGATCTGCTTTGGCTCAGGCGATCGCTTGTTGTCACAGGGATATAAGAATTATTATAGATATATTATCTCTACCAACAAAATAATTGCGTTATGAAATTTAGGTTTGCCGCGATCGCATTACTGGCAACAGGATTCAATCTTATCTTGTCTCCTTCCGGACGCTCTCAATCTTTGAATGAGGCACTCAATAGCGCACTTTGCGCCCAAGATTGGTCCCGCGCCCTACAAACGATTCAAGAGATCAAACAACTATCCCCAGAACACGCAGCCCAATTAACAACTTACCAGAGTCGCTTACAAAATCTGGCCACTCGCGGGTTTTATGATCCAGGGTGGAACTGTAGCGGTGGGGGCTTACCGACTGCCTCGGCGATCGCCCCAGCACAACCTGCAACCAGTGGCATTTTTCGCGTTCCCATCAAAGAATTTAGAGGGGGAACACCCGTTGTTGAGGTGACTTTTAACGGCACAGATACCTTTCTCATGCTTTTCGATACAGGGGCAACTACAACCCTAATTTTACCGAGCATGGCGAACAAGCTCAAACTCGAAACCCTTGGCAATGCGGAAGCAACTGTAGCGGATGGCAGAACAAAAAAGGTTAATGTTGCTCGCGTAGACTCTCTGAAAGTGGGAGATTTAGAAGTAAACGATGTTACTGTTACTTTCGATCTTCGTGCCGATGAAAACAGTTTGGAAGGAATGGGATTACTCGGTCAGAATGTTTTTCAACATTACGATATCTCACTCAAAAAAGAGGAAATTGAATTTCGGGAACGAAGTGAATAAAAATTAAGGTAACAGATAATGGATTGTTAAGACCAATTCAAACCCGAATGGCAACTTTGCCCTGCACCTGCCTCTGTCTTGTTACTTCGCGTAAAGCAATATGTGTTTTATTGGTGCTGCAATAGAAAATTCAATGGCTGAAGAAATTTTTACCCAAATTTCAATGGGAGTCTTAAGCTATGCTGCGAATTTTACTGTTGAAGAACAAGTGTCTGAGTTGGTTTCATGGCTTGTTGCTCTTTAATAGATAATTTTCTCCAAACATAGACACATTTTCGGATTTCTTCTCGACCATGTATTCCCATTTGTTGAGAACTATTTCCTTTTCCTCGCGGTAAAACCCAAATTTTTTCAATTTCTAGTCCAGCATCTTTGGCAAAATCAGAAAGAATCAGATCGACAGGAATATGAATTCCTTGATAGCGAACATTATCATTAACCATAACAAAAGGAGCATTGGATTTAAGAAGTCGAGATACTTCAAAAATCATCATTGCCATTTCTTTAAAATAATTTTTTACCATTCGAGGAATTCCATTATTGTTGAGTTTTTTCTCTTCTCTACATTGCTCTAGATAATCAACAACAAGATTAAGAAATTTATGAGATTTCCATGATAAAATTGCATTTTCATATCTGAAATTTCCGCTACTTAAATGATCCTTTTCTCGATTTTCTACAGTACAACTTAACATTGCTTGTCGTAAGTTTTTGATTGTTTCTTCTCCAACTCCCAGTAAATTGAGTTCGAGAGCATAAGTTCTTGTATAATCATAACGATTACAATAAGGAGGAGATGTTACTACTCCATCGAAGGAAGAATCTTCAAAAGTAGGTAATATATTTAAACAAGATCCGATCAGAAGTTCTATTTTTCTAGGGTTATACTGCTCAATAAAAGTTGGTGGAAATAAAAAATTTTCCCAAAGTAGATCGCCACAAATCTCTTCAATTTTGAGATCGACTGCTTCTGTAAAATCTAAAATTTTGCCTTTGTCAAATTTATTTTTCCCAGCATTTCGTCCCGATCGCCAATCCCAACGCAAGTATTGACCATCTTTGCGAGTATAACTAATTGACTCTAAAATACAAAGGAGAACAAATCTAAGAACGCGACTTAAATCGCGATCGCGTAATTGTTCAATTTCATATAAATAACGCTCTAAAGAATACTTTGTCTCGCGAGAAAAGGCATTTTGAGTAATTCTCAGATAATTAAACTCAATGCGATCGCCAGACTGTTCCCAAATGCGACTATTTTTAAAATCTCGTAATTTTTGGGCAATTTCTTCGCGGTTGGAGGTTCGCAGAAACTGGCGAACTTCTATCATTTCTGCACTACTGGGTAAAAGTTCGATCCCCATACTATCAATACCGCGATCGCTGGCTGTAAATAAGGTTGTTCCCGAGCCAGCAAAAGGATCGAGAACTCGACCCGATTGAATTCCTGTATTCTCAAAGATATACTGAATTAATGCGCTAGAAAACCCTTCTTTATATTTACACCAGCGAGATTCATTTTCGTACTTATTCGCTTGAAAACTGACTAATTTTCTATCCAAATCTGGATTCACAACTAGAGAATCATAATACTTTTCGTGTAGTTTGCGAGTAGCTTGTTCGATCTGGGATTTTATGCTTTCAGATGACATTATGGCGTTTTGCAATTTCTTGTTTCAATGCTTTTCTATTATAAGGCGATCGCATCTTTTTGAGTTGGGATAGGAGGATGCGATCGCGCCTTCAACCGTTAGATATGCTAAAATCGAGATTATACATCAAAACAAGAGCGAACTATTATGATTTTCATTAACCCCAAAACTGACTTTGCTTTCAAAAATATTTTTGGTTCCGAACAGAGTAAAGATATTTTAATCGGTTTTCTCAATGATAGATTTGGGATTGACGGGTTTGCAAATCGCTGAGAAGAGATCGCATTCACATAATTGTTGTGAAATATGATACAATATTTGGAGATTAGATTATGACAAATAAAAATATGCAGGAGAGCATTCAGATTCAAGGACATTTCGGACCGATACGGGCTGTCAATTCTCCTCTTACTCTAGAAATATCGCCTCTGACAGTTTTTATTGGACCGCAAGGAACAGGTAAATCGCTAGTTAGCCAATTGTTATATTTCTTCCGTGATGCTCAATACTTAATTTCTACCTATTCAAAACAAGAAAGTCCAGAGATAAGTGTCAAAAAAGTAATTGAGGGCATTCGTTCCGGGGAATTGAGTGAAAGGACATTTGCATCTTTTGTTATGACAAAAGAAGGAGTAAAAATTCAATATTCAAAACAAGATGCCATAAAACAGAATTGCGATCGCATCATAACCCTTTATGAAAATAATCGAGTTATACCAATCCAAGAGTTCAGGAAGGAAATTCAGGAATGGTTGGAGAAGGTAACAATCGATCCCTCAGTATTAGGAGAAATTACATCTAATGCTTTATTCATTCCCGCAGAACGCTCTTTTTTTTCACGGTTAATAAACTCCGATCCGGCTTCTCTGGGGGGGCGAGAACTCCCCATAACAATGCGTGAGTTTACAAAAGCGCTATTCAAAGCAGCAAATACACATCAAAAATGGCAAGAACAATCTCAAGATAAACCATTAGAAGTGAATGAAATCGATGGTATGATTACGTATGAACTAGGAGGATATGCCGTTTTTTCTAAAAGTGCTTATTCTCGAAAATGGCAGTGGATGCCAGATCAAAGCGATCGTCCAATTGAAATTGAAATGGCATCTTCCGGACAGATGGAAACTTGGCCAATGGTTTCCATTTCTCAAGCAATGTTTGGTTGGGAAACCTCGCAAAGACCCCTATTCATACACATTGAAGAACCAGAAACACATCTCCATCCTTCTGCTCAAATTGCCATCGCACAATTATTAGCGTATTTAAGAAATAAAGGATTTCGACTTGTTATTACAACTCACTCAATATTCATTTTATATGTTTTGAATAATTTGATTTTAGCTGCTCAAAATTTACCTCAAGAAAAATTTAAAAATCTTCCAGATCCTTCACAACGCTTGACATCTAATCAACTCTCAGCTTATTTATTTTCAGATGGTACAGCTATTTCAATTCGAGATGATAAATCGGGAGAGTTGGATGAAAGCAAACTTTCAAGTGTACTAGGCGATCTTGAAGTACAGTATAATCAAATTCAAGCCTATGATATATTATGGGAATAAACTCTAATGCCCTTACCTTGTACGGATATTAGCTTACCTGATATTCAAACAATTCCAACTCAAACTTCTCCAAGCTCTTTAGATGACTTTTGCCTAATACTTCAGCCACTGGATGTAGAAAATGAAGTTTTGCTTTATGAGACCATAGCTGACAAAAATGGCAAGGATCTCAAGTATTGGGCTATTCTTGAGGCTGATGAGTCTCCAATTGCAGTATGCGAGCTAGAAAAATATGCAGACTATGCAGCTAAAAAAGCTCAGTGGTCAGGAAAAAGAGCAGATTACTTAATTATTGGCTCTCATCAGAGTGATTGTTACCTTGTTGTGGTTGAACTACGTCATGTCTTAGTAAAAGAAGAACAAGAGGATAAAAAATTTGAGCAGTTACGCAAATCTATTGAACAAATCATTCAATATCGAGAAGTAATCAGAAATTCCCAATCATTAGAACAAGTTTATCATGATCCAGATTCTTACAAAATACTTGGAGTTATAATTGCTCCGGCTAATACAAAAAAATTTAACCGTAGAGAGCTTAATCCTGTATATCAGATTAACTCCCACAAGGTATTAATCAGAACTTTGCCTAGAGATGCTTTGTCTGATTGTAAAATTACTTGGGCAGATTTTATCCAAAGGATGGGTGTACCTCGCGATCCAAGAACAGGTCAAACATATTCTGAGTTTGCTATTCCTCCTTTAGAAGAAACACAGAAATAGTAGTTTGGGTGCAAAACAGAAATACAATCAGTAAATGGTTCTCTTGCTTCCTAATTTTGTCCGGAGTATTGAGAGAAGAAAAAATATTAACTTCTTAAAGTTTTTTTCCCTGACTTTATAAAAAAATTATA
>NZ_JACSWA010000263.1 GCF_016888125.1 Spirulina sp. CCY15215 | reverse complement strand
GGTCATAGTACCTTGCTCGGAAATGGTAAAAGTCCGTATTCGACTCCAACCATTGACCTTGAAAGCGGAAATCTCCTCCTAACTCATTCGGCATTCCTGCTGGATTATTCCGCAAATTACCAAAACTATCATATTCAAACTCTGCCACCTCAACCCCAGAATTGTTTGCCAAACCCACAATCGAACCCATGCCATCTTCTAAATAATAAGTCGGATTCCCTTGGTCATCCAAAGCCATCCAGTTTCAAAGTTCCAAAAGAGGTAGTCCTAAAGATTGGGTATTTTCTTTTTTATAAGTAAATCAATTATCTTTTCATTTCTTAATTTTTTCTTATAAGATAACTGCTTTTCATTCCGTAAGTTCAAAGCTATTTCAAAAGCAGTATCTCCATTTATATCAGAAATATTTACATCAGCTCTATTGTCCAATAATAAGCGAGTTAGATAAAGATATTGACCTTTAACAGCAGAAATTAAAGGCGTAGTTCCAGAAACGTCATCTTTTAAATTTGGATTTGCCCCGGCTTGAAGAAGCATTTTTACCATTTTTTCATCGCCTTGTTGAACGGCAATTATTAAAGGTGTTCGACCATTTCCATTTTCTCGAGGAGAATCAACATCAATTGAACTATCAATTAATGTTTGTAATGGTTTGTGTTCATGATTAACTGTAAATGATATAAAAATGAAATGTTTTATTTCAATATCTGTTAAAGGTTCTAGATAATCATAAATTTCTTTTAAAGCCATTCCAGCAGCAATTTCTAATGGATATCCACCTTCCTTATGACCAAAATTAACATCTGCACCTTTTCTCACCAAAAACTCAACCCATTCAAGCCTTCCTGTCGTAATAGCTTCTAATAATATTGTATTATCTTCATTGATTTCATTGGGATTAAATTCTGAATCTAGATCAAATAATTCCGAAAAAGTTTCCATTGCTGCTTTTGAATCTATTTCATTCCATGATATCTTGTTAAGAGATTTTTGGTTCTGTTCATAAAATTCATCAAATTTCTGAGATTTAATGTCAAAGAAAGATTTCATAGGTCGGTTAATCTAAACTCTCAACACTAAATATAAGGTATCTACTTTACATCACCTTTGGCTTTTTAAAAAAATCTTAAGAACTAAGAACCTCTAATTCTAGTTAAAGGGACAATAAATAATTTAACTTGGAAATCAGTTAATGCTTGACGTTCTAGCTCTTTCAAGTATACATCTTTCTTAGGGGAATAAAAAGTAACATAGGTGGCTAATGGAATATATTGACTTTTGAGTGCATAATTTTTAATTGCTCTCCATTGCCTGTGTGAATTTGTATTTGGTTTGTTTAATGCCGTTGATATACTAGCTACACTTAGCTTGAAATCTCCTATTAACCATGAGCGTTCTCTTGCTTGATAAGCATCAATAGGTGTTGGGTTAGAAATGACAAAATCAGGGTCAGGGGTACCGTCGGGTTTAGTTATACCTGGAGATAAAAAATCCCCGTTACAGTTCCTTCCATTACGAATAGCTTTTCCACTTTGAAGAATATCAGGTCCTAAATAAATATTATCTTTAGCGGAACTGTCTCCTAAAAGATCGCAAACAGTATCTTTTACTAATTTTTCTAATACAGTTCCTCCACCTTGATCGTCTTTTAATATCTTATAGTGATCTGCGAAAAAACTATAAGGAGGAGCATATTTTTTAAGAAAACCCTCTAATATATTGCTAACAGTACCTTTAGCTTGATTATAAAGCTCTTCTTTTAGTTGAGTTGTCGCTTCATGTTTTATACTATTAAGAATGCCCTCTATCTTATTACGTATTTGAATCTCATTTAGAGTGAATTGACCCGTAGGATCGCTATAAACATGAGGATTGTTATAAACAAACTGATAAGGATTAGAACTCTCAGGTTCAGTCTCAATAATATCAACAGGATCGCGACTGACAAACCTTCCCGTTTCCGGGTCATAATACCTTGCTCGGAAATGATAGAAAGCTGTATTCGACTCCAACCACTGACCTTGGAAGCGGAAATCTCCTCCTAACTCATTCGGCATTCCTGTCGGATTATTCCGCAAATTGCCAAAACTATCATATTCAAACTCTGCCACCTCAACCCCAGAATTGTTTGCCAATCCCACAATCGAACCCATGCCATCCTCTAAATAATAAGTCGGATTGCCTTGCTCATCCAAACGCATCAACGGCATATTTCCAGCATACACATAAGCTGCTAAAGGATCGTTTGCACCATCCATCACCAAATGCGGTGACTCCAAACCTTCTCCCATCAACGGAGCTACCACATAATCCTTTTCTCCCGTTCCATCCGTCATTTCCACCCGACGACCCGCACTATCATAAGCATACTGCACTACAATATTTTCTCCCTTCTTCACTTCGATAATCAAATCGTCTGTATTGTAGCGCAAATGCCACGTTTCCCCCTCTCTCGTTATGGTTTCCAATCGTCCCCCATCATCGTAATGATAGGTCTCCAATCCCTCACTTGTATCGATTTGCGTCAACTGATGAATGTTTTCGTAATCGTAACTTCCTTGTGCTTCTCCACTCGATACTGTCTGACGATTTCCCTCGGCATCGTAACTGTAAGCAATTTCTTCTTCTTGCACCCCATTGGCATCATAATAAGTTTCTTTTTCCAAGCGTAAAGAGTCATCATATTTCAACTCCACATAAGAACCATCTTCTCGCGTTATCTTCGTCGGTT
>NZ_JACSWA010000262.1 GCF_016888125.1 Spirulina sp. CCY15215 | reverse complement strand
TTTGTCTAATCTTTTGAGCATCTGTTGCAAGACTTGAGCATTCACAGATTTTAACCACGGGTTTGTTTTCTTAGCCTCTGTTAATTGTTTGGCTTGGTTGTTGTAATTTGGAAAAGGTTGATCCGCCGGAATGATATATTCTTTGTCTAGAGAACAAGAATTAACAGAACACTTCCGAGATTTAATCCAGTCTTTACGCTCTCTCAGAGCGTAATTCCAGACAGCACGACACACTCTCAAGGTATTCTCAATCACCTCGATTTGCTTTTCGTTTGGGACTAATTTAT
>NZ_JACSWA010000261.1 GCF_016888125.1 Spirulina sp. CCY15215 | reverse complement strand
GTTGATAGTTGATAGTTGATAGTTGATAGTTGATAGTTGATAGTTGATAGTTGATAGTTGATAGTTGATAGTTGATAGTTGATAGTTGATAGCGATGCACTGAGTTTGCCGAGGTGTTAATAGTTGGAATTACTTTTTCGGGGAGAAAAAGAGGATGGGAAACCAGCTATGACGCAGGATTTCATTGGCAAAACTGGGGGCGGTGAATTCTAGGAGGGCGCTACGGGAAAGATGGGAGGTGGCGATCGCGCTAATATCAAAAGTTAAGGCAACATCTAAAAGTTCGTGTAGAGGATTGCCAGTACGAACCTCAATATTGACTTCTAAACCAACTTTTTCCAAATCGGCTTTCACAGCCTCTAATTTTTTTTGTGCTTCCTCCATTTGATAATTTTCGGGAACACTTCTCCGCACACTCTCACCTATCACCCAGAGGAGCATACATTTTTGGGGAGCAGTGGGCAGATTTTTGCTGACATATTTTTTCACTTCCTCAATTAAATACTTGGCTGTCTTACCATCATTGTAGGGAATGAGCAGATAGCGCCATAAATGCTGGCAGCGCAATGCCAGTTCTTCGCGAGTATAAGTAGAAATTAACTGAGGACGGAGAACCATCAAAGGAATTTCTGTCACTTTGGCCATTTCTTGGGTTGTACTGCCAAAGAGAGTCTCTTGCAAGGCATTTTTAGTAGACATCCCCGTGAAAATCACATCGATCTCATACTCTTCTACTAACTTGGGAATCGTATCCATCGGTCGCCCCACCGGAACCTCGATTTTAACTTCTACATCTGGAGGTAAACCGATTAAACACGGCGCAAGCTGTGCTTCCGCTTGCTTAATTTCTTCTTTATCAATTTTGGGGATTGACCCTTCTTCTCGAATCGGGACACTATGGCAAAAAATAATCCTTTTAAGTCCTCCTGCGGCAAGACTGGGTACGAACCCGATCAAGCGATGCAAACCATCGGAGAAGTCCGTACAAATTAAACAATGCTGAAACATAATGAGAATAACAATAGACCGATAGATTGAGACTAGGTTTCGCGAACTAAACCCTACTCAAACTATAGTTGAGAAATATAGCCTTTTTGCAGATTTTTTAACAAAAATGTACGATCGCTTTGCTTTGCCCAGAAAAAGTAAAGAAGCACTCCCACAATCCCCCGTCATGTTCCCATTCTAGAAACTCAACCCGAGAAAGAGGCGCTCCAGTTTGATTTCCCTTGTTGGCGATCGCCTGCCACTATTGAGCGGGATTCATCGGCGCACCAATTCCCCACTCGTGCTTGATGAACTCCTTATACATATTCTCCTTCGCCAGCATTTGCTCGTAGAGTTTGACTAAAAATTCCTGTGCCTGTTCATGACTCATCTTTTGAACCTGCATCTCAAAAGACCGAATATTGAATCTTTGTTCCAAGGATAATTCAATGGGCTGTGACATGGTTGGATACTCCAAACGACGAACTTGACGACTCTAGCAGCGATCGCGCTAAAAATCCCAGTGCCATCTAGAGCGGGGATTATGAAACGCGTTACTGCTATGTAACGAAATATAACATTAATTTGACAAAGATGCCAAGTATTGCATTATACATTTTGTAAAGATTGTATCTATATCTTGACAAAATCGCTGCCAATGTTATACCAAGACCCGAGAAATGGGATTGCTCGAGGTGAACAAAAAAAGTGGGGAGAGGGAAGATGTCCTAAACTATGCTATTTTTTGAGTGTTGTTGCATTGATAATTGAGAAGGAATTGTCAATCTGTTAAATTGATGACGCATTGTGTGAACATTCTGTAATAATTAGATTTGGGGTGAAATTATAGGTTTGTCCTAGCACCGAGAGATGAACGTACAAACTTAAATAGATTAGAGTTTTGTCTTCATGTTGTATAAAATACAGATTTAGTTTGCGTGTTTAGTTTGCGTGAAACGTGAAATGAGATCGCCAACACCCCGACCTTCTTTTGGATTAGCTCAAATTTGGAGAGAATTTTTATGTCTATTCGCCTTTATGTTGGGAATTTGCCCAAGGAATCCGTAGACCGTCAAGCCTTACACGACATTTTTGAGGGTATTGAAGGAACGATATCGACCAAAGTGATCAAGGATCGTAAAACGGGAAAATGTCGGGGATTTGCCTTTGTTACAGTCTCGACAGATGAAGCAGCCGATACCTTGATCGAGAAATACAACGGCCAGACATTTATGGAAAGTCCCCTAAAAATAGAGAAAGCCCTACCTCGGGCGAAAAAGTCCGAGAAAGAATCGGAAGGGGAAACTTCTGAAGAAAGTCCCCAAGAAGTCAAAACGCCTACACCGTCTGCAAGTAAGCGTAGTTCTTCCGGTGGTGGGAAGTCTAAACAATCAAAACGCACTAACCCACAAGGAGGCAAAAGCGATTCAGTTCAGCCAGATCCTCGTTGGGCAACGGAGTTATCAAAGCTCAAGGAAATGCTTGCCGCTCAAACGACTAATTCCTAATACAATAGTTCTATAGCAATTGAGGATCATCGAGTCTGTCACTGATCACTAACGATGATTCCTTTGTCGTGCAGACAAAATTATTACAAACCGTAGGAGCAAGAAATCATGACCGCAGAGCCAATTAACCTTATGAAACAGCAAGTCGGGAAAGCGGCAGCAGCTCGAGTTGTTTCTGGGCAAGTAGTGGGGTTGGGGACGGGTTCGACAACAGCTTATGCTATTGAGTTTATCGGCGATCGCCTTAAATCTGGAGAAATAAAAGATATTGTCGGTATTCCCACTTCTTTTCAGGCTGAAGTTCTGGCCAAAAAGTATGGCATTCCTTTAACAACGTTGGACGCTTGCGATCGCATTGATATTGCCATTGATGGGGCCGATGAGGTAGACCCCAAGAAAAATCTCATTAAAGGCGGCGGGGCAGCACATACGCGAGAAAAAGTCGTCGATTATCTCGCAGAGACGTTTATTATCGTCGTGGATAGCGGGAAGTTAGTGGATAAACTAGGGTCAACGTTCTTGTTACCCGTAGAGGTGATTCCGATGGCGATCGCCCCCGTTATGCGAGCATTAGAAGGATTAGGGGGCAAACCCGAGTTACGGATGGGAGTCAAAAAAGCAGGTCCAGTGGTGACGGATCAAGGTAATTTAGTCGTAGATGTTAAGTTCGAGTCCATCGACGATCCCGTGGGTTGGGAACAAAAAATCAATAATATTCCTGGGGTTTTGGAAAACGGTTTATTTGTTAACTGTGTTGATGTAGTTTTAGTGGGAGAAATTAAAGACGGCAAACCCACAGTGCGAGAAATGTAGGCTATTTGTTTTCTAGCTGTTCATCTCCCTCAGACTGGGAACGGTTTGAGGGTTTTTGCTGGGAAATATTGGGCGCGATCGCCTTCATTTCTCCCACAAAAAATGTTAAGTTGATTTTTTACTTTTGACTCAATATTTTACTAATGGCAACAACTCGGGCAATATTGTGCGGTTATTATGGCAAAGGCAATGGCGGCGATGAAGCCCTCCTCGCAACCCTACTGCAAATGCTGCCCGAGTCTATCACCCCGATCGCCCTTTCTGGGGATCCCCAGCAAACCCATCAGCGCTACGGCATCGAAAGTTGCGATCGCGTCTCTGGCTTTCGCATTCTCGAAGCCTTGAAGAAATCCGATTATTTTATTTGGGGTGGGGGAAGTTTAATGCAGGATGTCACCAGTTTTGCCAGTCCCCTTTACTATGGGGGCTTAATGGCAATGGCGCAGAAACGCGGCTTAAAGACCATTGCCTGGGCCCAAGGCATCGGACCCCTCAAACATCCTGCCACGCGATGGCTGACCCGACAAGTCCTCTCTCACTGTAAAGCTATTAGTGTCCGCGATCGCGCTTCGGCACAATTATTGGCCGACTGGCAAATTAAAAACCTCTTATCTCCAGATCCAGTTTGGGCATTAGAAGCCAAATCTTATTCAGGTTTGGGAGATTTACACGCCCCTAGAGTTGCCGTTATTTTACGCCCTCATCCTCAACTTACCCCCCAACGTCTCGATCTCCTCACCCGCGCCCTCATTTCCTTTCAAAAAGCCACAGAAACCACCATTTTACTCGTCCCCTTCCAACCTATCCGAGACTTAGAAATGGCCCGAGGGATCGGCGATCGGCTTCCGGGGGTTTCCTGTATTATTACCCTAGAAGACCCGCGAGAATTAAAAGGATTATTTCAAGGGGTAGAAATGGCGATCGCCATGCGCTTGCACGGTTTAATTATGGCCGCTTCTGAGCAATGTCGCTGTTTTGCCCTCAGCTACGATCCGAAAGTTAGCCAATTGATGGAGGAGATTAATATACCAGGTTGGGAATTAGCCAATATTCCCGATGACCCCAATATTATTTGTCGTGCTTGGTTGGACTATTATGCCAATGGAATGCCTTTGAATTCAGCACAAATTGAATCTTTCCGCGATCGCGCTCAATTGCATGGAGAACTCCTAACCAGTATAATTGACCCCTAGAGTTACAAGCTCCTAGGATTGTGGGATTTTTGCGTATTTCAGATTTGACTAGACAGCAGCATCGGTCAAGATTAATCTTAAGATCGGACTCAAAACTGAAAAAGCTGACCCTATGAGAATTTTAGTCACGGGAGGAGCAGGTTTTCTTGGCTCTCACCTCATCGATCGCCTGATGCAGGCAGGTCACGAAGTTATCTGCCTAGATAACTTCTATACTGGCAGCAAACGCAATATCCGACAATGGCTTGAAAATCCTAATTTTGAAGTCATTCGCCACGATGTTACTGAACCCATTCGCCTTGAAGTAGATCAAATCTATCATCTTGCTTGTCCGGCTTCTCCCGTTCACTATCAATACAACCCCGTTAAGACGATTAAAACCAACGTCATCGGCACATTAAATATGTTAGGACTGGCGAAACGGGTCAAAGCCAGATTTTTTCTCGCTTCCACCTCTGAAGTTTACGGCGATCCCGAGGTTCACCCTCAGCCAGAAGAGTATCGCGGTAACGTAAATCCGATTGGAATTAGAGCTTGTTACGATGAAGGTAAGCGAGTTGCAGAAACTCTTAGTTATGATTATCATCGCCAGAATGGTGTTGATATAAGAGTTGTACGCATTTTCAATACTTATGGAACTCGAATGTTACCTAATGACGGGAGAGTTGTGAGTAACTTTATCGTTCAAGCACTGCAAGGAAAATCCCTCACAATTTACGGCGACGGTTCGCAAACCCGTAGTTTTTGTTATGTTTCTGACTTAATAGAAGGATTTATTCGCTTGATGAATAGCGATCGCACCCAGCCAGTTAATATTGGCAACCCAGGGGAATACACTATTTTACAACTGGCGCAAACCATCCAAAATATGGTCAACCCCGACGCTAAATTAACCTTTAAAGCCCTTCCCCAGGACGATCCTCAGCAGCGACAGCCGGATATTACCCGCGCTAAAGAATGGTTGGGGTGGGAACCTACCGTCCCCCTAGATGAGGGATTAAAATTAACCATTGATTATTTTCGCGATCGCCTTGCCGAAGAGGGAAAAATAAGTCAGAAATGAAATAATATTTCTCATCGTTTATTCGTCATCTCGAGCATCTATAGTCAAGTCACCCCAATAATTTTTTGAGGATTTAAGATTATGCGCGTTTGTGTCATTGGAACAGGATATGTCGGTTTAGTAACGGGAGTTTGTCTAGCCCACATCGGCCATAAGGTAATCTGCATCGACAATAATGAAGAAAAAGTAAAACTCATGAAGTCCGGACAAAGCCCTATTTACGAACCTGGACTATCGGATCTGATGAAATCCTGTATGAAGTCAGAAAACTTAGAATTTACCACGGATCTCGGTTATGGGGTCGAGAATAGCGATATTCTCTTTATTGCCGTGGGAACTCCCGCGTTACCCACAGGAGACAGCGACACTCGCTATGTAGAAGCCGTGGCGCGAGGAATTGGATCGCACCTCAAAGAGGGGTATAAAGTCATTGTTAATAAATCTACGGTGCCCATCGGTTCGGGAGATTGGGTCCAAATGATTGTATTGGATGGGGTTTCCGAACGCCAAAAAGCAGAAGGGGGAAGCGGTTCTGAGGAAATTAGCGCAGAATTTGATGTGGTCAGCAACCCGGAATTTTTGCGGGAAGGTTCGGCGGTTTTTGATACCTTTAACCCCGATCGCATTGTTTTGGGAAGTAATAATCAAAAAGCCCTAGATATGATGGCGGAACTCTATCAACCCCTCGTCGATCGCACTTTTGGGGAAGAAGAATATAAGGAATTACCCCCGGTTCCCATCGTGATGACGGATCTCAACTCCGCAGAAATGATCAAATATGCGGCGAATTCTTTTCTTGCTACCAAAATTAGTTTTATTAACGAAATTGCCAATATTTGCGATCGCGTCGGTGCGGATGTGGTGCAAGTCTCCAAAGGAATTGGTTTGGATTCTCGCATCGGCTCGAAGTTTTTGCAAGCGGGTTTGGGTTGGGGAGGTTCTTGTTTCCCGAAAGATGTCTCGGCGTTAATTCACACCGCCGATGATTACAATTATGAAGCAGAACTGCTTAAATCTGCGGTTAATGTCAATAAGCGCCAACGTCTCCTCGTCCTGGAAAAACTGCAACAGGAAATTAAAATCCTGAAAGGGAAAACTGTGGGTTTGTTGGGTTTAACTTTTAAACCCGATACGGACGATATGCGCGATGCTCCAGCTTTGGATTTAATTGAACAATTGCATCGTTTAGGGGCAAAAGTCAAGGCTTACGATCCCATTGTCTCTCAAACGGGAATGCGCCACGGTTTGGCTAATGCGATCGTCGAAACCGACTTGGATCGCCTCGCAGATGGTTGCGATGCTTTGGTTTTGGTCACAGACTGGGAACAATTCCGCAAAATTGACTACGAACAAATGGCCAAGTTAATGAATCATGCAGTGATTATTGACGGTCGCAATTTCCTCGATCGCCAAGCTGCGGAAAAAGCAGGTTTCCGTTATGTTGGTATCGGTCATTAAATTTACCAATTTATCATTAAGTTTTTGGTGGAGAGGCGATCGCTTCTCCTTTTTTACTAGATTTGCTGCAAGAATTGCGATTTTTCCGTTTTCCAACACCTAAAATTGAATTGGGACAGCAGAAAATCTACAACCAATAACAGTCAGGAACCTCAGCCTAAAGGCGTGAGGCTTGAAAGAGAAATCTAACAAGCCATTCTGACCAGACTAAGTACCCCGCGTACTACGTTATTTGGGTC
>NZ_JACSWA010000260.1 GCF_016888125.1 Spirulina sp. CCY15215 | reverse complement strand
ATTAAACTTTGTAATTAAACTTTGTAATTAAACTTTGTAATTAAACTTTGTAATTAAACTTTGTAATTAAACTTTGTAATTAAACTTTGTAATTAAATTGAAGAAGGTTCGCCGATTACAACCAGAGAACAATTCAACTTAGACATCACATAGGTCGTCGTATCACTGACAGCTAAACCCCCTGCGGTGCGGCGACGGATCGACCGCAAAACCACTAAATCGAAGGATCGCGATGTTGTCAAGATCAGTTCGGCGACATTATCATTGCGAGAAGTTTGAATGGTAAAATATACTTTGGGTTCGCTCTTCTCTAAAAATTCCGACAATTGGGAAGAGAATAAATCAATTTGTTCCTGTGGAGTTTGGCGATCGCAAATATGCAAAAAGGTAATATGACCTTGGTTGCTATTGGCAAATAAACGAACAAAACGCAGGGCTTGTAAGGTTTGGGGGAGCAGATCTTCGATCGGCATGAGAATGCGATGAATATCTACAGGTTCATTGAGTAAGCGCATCACAGCAACAGGACAATGTGCCGCCCACAAAACGCTATCAATAAAACTACCAAACAACCGCGCTCGCAATTCTGTGGTTTTTCCCCAACCCATAATAATTAAACTGGCATTTTGTTCCCTAGCGCAACGGGCGATGCCGATGGGAATATCATCATCAATGCGAACTTCCGGTACTGCCTCCACCGCAAACATTTTGCTAATATCCATTGCTTGAGAGAGAAGGCGATCGCTGCGATCGATAGATCGAGATAGATCGGGATCGTCCAACTGAGCATAGGATCTAACAATAGAGAGGAAAATCAGTTTCCCCCTTTCTTGACGAGCCAGCAACGCTCCCATCTCGATTAAATATCCTTTTGTAAACGGATTAGCAATGGGTATCAACACCGTAAAAGGATGGTTTGGCTCTAACCAGACAGGTAATTGCAAATCCGGCTCGGGTTGTTCTTGCATCTGTAACTCAGGCAAAGGCAGATTGCAAGCAAAGCGAGAGGTTAGAATTGGACCGAGAATCGCCGTAACTAACATTAAAACAATAACAGCATTAAAGATCGAATCGGGAATTAATCCTGCTTCTACCCCAACCAAAGTCGCCGCTAAAGTAGCCGCCACTTGGGGCAAAGATAAAGACCACATGGTTAGGGCTTCATACCAACCGTAGCCATAGAGCAATTTGACTACCAAAGCCGCCAGAAATTTGCTGAGGAATAAACCTACCACGATCGCCAAAGTGATTCCTAACTCTGTGGTGAGAGTATTCATAAAAGTGGGAATATCTAACAGCAAACCAATATCCACAAAGAAAAAGGGAATAAATAACGTTGCTCCGACAAATTCTATCCTTTCTTCTACCGGACTGTGACCCACTACATCGTTAACAGCTAAACCCACCAAAAATGCACCGACAATTTTATCAATATTAATAATTTGCGCTCCCACAGCCGCCAAGAAAACCACTAATAAAATAAAGAGAAATTGATTATTGAGATCGTCTCCCGTGCGTCGAAAATATTCTTTTCCTGCCCAATCAAACCCAAATAAAACGACAATTGAATAAATCGCTAAAGTACCTAATTGTACAATCAGGGAAGCGATAGAAAATTCTCCTTGATGGATAGAAACGCACACAGCCAATACTAAAAGTGCCGAGATATCTGTGAAAATTGTTGCGCCAATCGTAACCGTTATTGCTTCATTGCGAGCGACTCCCAAGCGATCGACAATAGGATAAGCTAAAAGAGTATGAGAAGCCAATAAAGAGCCGATGAGAATGGACGCATTCCAACCAAATCCAAACCCATGACCGATCAGAGTTCCCATCAAAAGAGGAATCAAAAAAGTCGCCAAGCCAAATCCCAGCGATCGCTCCTTTGTCTTCCGAAATTCATCCAGATCGATTTCCAAACCCGCCACAAACATGAGATAAATTTTACCCGCATCTGAAAGCAACTGCATAATGTCCGCATCGGCATTGAGAAAGTTTAATCCACTCGGTCCGATGACAATACCTGCTACCAAAAGTCCTACCAATCCTGGTAATTTCAATCGCTCGAAAATGGGCGGAATTGTTAAGGTAATTAATAACAAAACCGTATACACCACTATGGGCGTATCGGGAACAAGAGCGAGGAGATTTTCCATAGTTTTGAGGATGGAAAAGAAAGAGTTTCAACCAGAATACCGCATTTTGCGATAAAACCAAAAGCAAAACAATAACTCTTTAAAATAGAGTGTCTTGCTTTGCTTTAGCAGCCATTTTTGCTGTAGTATTTATTCTTGCCCTATTTTGGCGATCGCAGGTTCTTTAGGTTCTTCAGAATTCAAAGGCTCGATTTTTGGAGTTTCAGATTTTTCAGAATCTACAGGATTGAGTGTTTGCGCGTGAATCTGATCCGCCAGATCGGGATGGGTAACTTCCAATTTTGCTAAGGCCATTCGCAAGGCTTCGACTCGCGTAGCAACCAGATTTTCCCGAGGAATCCGATCTAAAATATTAAACCGTTGCAAGCGTGCCTGAACTTTGCCTTCTGCTCCCACCACAAAAACTTCTAAAGATTTGTCGTAGGCAGAATCGACGGTTTTTTCTAAGGCGAGAGTTGCCGTTACACCTAACAAAGGAACATCGGTTAAATCGAGCAAAAGCATTTCATAATTATCAAGAATGGATTGCCGTTGCGTAATCGCTTTGGCTGCCCCAAAACTCATCGGGCCTCCCAGGTGCAGTAACAAGATTTTGCCTTTTGCGGCTTTCAATAATGCTCGTGCTTCGGGATCTTCGAGGACTTCTCCCGTGGGAGAATCGATCGATTTAACCCCTTCGGCTTGAATATCAGCCAAGCGTTTAATCGTCAGCATATTAGCCACAAAAACACCCAAGCCCACCGCCATAATTAAGTCAACAAAGACGGTTAAGAGCATCACTCCATACATGATGGCAGCAGCGCGGATGGATAATTTATGAGCGCGACGCAGGAATTTCCAATCAATAATATCGATACCTACTTTTAAAGCAATACCCGCTAAAACAGCCAGGGGAATTTGACGAGTTAAAGTACCGGCTCCCATGACAGCGACAAATAAAATCCCCGCCCGAGTCAGTCCCGATAATGCTGTACGTCCTCCGGTTTGAATGTTAACAACGGTGCCCATTGTTGCCCCTGCACCGGGTAAACCGCCGCATAAACCGGAAACAATATTACCAATTCCTTGACCGATTAATTCTTTATCAGAGTCATGTTGCGTTTGGGTCAAACTATCGGCAATGACTGCGGTTAACAGCGAGTCAATACATCCCAACATCCCTAAAACTACACCATCAATAAACATGAGGGTGAGTTGGTCGATGGTAAAGAAAGGGAGTTGCAGGGTAGGCAGTCCCATCGCAATTTCCCCAATGCGGCGAATTTCCACATTTTGAAAGAAAACGAGGGAGACGATGGTACCCACAACTAAGGCCAATAATTGCGGCGGACAGAATTTTTTGATGTGGGAAGGAGTGAAGAAAATTAGCGCCACGGTCAAGATTCCCAAAATGGTTTCGATGGGATTTGCCTTGGCCAATAACTCGGGAAGCGCCGTAACGACTCCTAATACTCCTCCTTTGGGGTTTGCCTGTCCCAGAAACGGGGAAATTTGCAAAATAATCAGGATTAGCCCGATCCCGGACATAAACCCGGAAATCACGGTATAGGGCATGAGGGTAATATATTTCCCCAGCCGCAATGCCCCAAAAATAATTTGAAAAATTCCCGCCAGCATCACCACGGTAAAAGCCATGGCCAAGCCGTGTTCGGGGTTGCCTGCTTGCATGGCAGCAACCACGGCGGTCATTACCACGGTCATCGGCCCCGTGGGTTCGGATATAAGAGTGGGAGTGCCACCAAATAGGGCGGCAAAGAAGCCGACGCAAACGGCTCCCCACAGTCCCGCCTCGGGACCGGCTCCAGAGGCAACCCCGAAGGCTAAGGCCATTGGCAGGGAAATAATGGCGGCGGTGAGTCCTCCGAAGAGGTCGCCCCGCACATTGCGGAAATGAATTTGATTGGTAATCCTTAAGGTGGACATTTTATTGATTGAAAGCTATGAATTTTTTTAAATCATTGATTTTAGTCTATGATTAGCATAATAGTACAGCGATCGCGCAACAAAACTCAATTTTTAATTCAGAAAATTTAATCTAATTTTTAAGATTGACTTACGGGAGGTCATCGATGCAGGCAACACTACACCAATTAAAGGTTTTTGCGACGGTAGCGCGACACCGCAGCTTTACGAAGGCTGCAGATGAGTTAAATATTACTCAGCCGACGGTATCGAGTCAAGTGAAGCATTTGGCTAACACTCTAGGATTACCTTTATTCGAGCAAATTGGCAAACAACTTTATTTGACTGAGGTGGGAGAAGCGTTACTCGGGACTTGTCGGGATATTTTCGATCGCCTAGAAAATTTCGAGATGCAGGTTGCGGATTTTAAGGGGATGAAGCGGGGAAAGTTGCGTTTGGCTGCGGTAACGACGACTAAATATTTTGTGCCGAGATTATTGGGTTCTTTTTGTGCAACTTATCCTGAAATTGACATTTCTTTGCAGGTGATCAATCATCAACAGTTAATTCAACGCATGACGGAAAATGAAGACGATTTATACATTCTCAGCAATCCTCCTAAAGATATTAATTTAGAGGTACAAAAAATTTTAGAAAATCCTTTGGTGGTGGTGGCGAAGTCCGATCATCCCCTTGCGGAGAAACATAATATTTCGATTCAGGAGTTGAATGGAGAATCTTTTATTTCTCGGGAGGCAGGATCGGGTACGAGACGGGCAATACAAGAGTTATTGAATAAGCACAAAGTTTCGGTAAGGGTGCGGTTAGAGTTGGGCAGTAATGAGGCAATTAAGCACGCGATCGCAGGAGGATTAGGGATTTCTGTTCTTTCTCAACATTCTCTTTTTGCTAAGGAGTTAGAATCGGAATTAGCCATTTTAGATGTGCGAGAATTTCCCATCGAACGCTATTGGTATGTTGCTTATCTCAGCAGCAAACAACTTTCTACGATCGCGCAAACATTCTTAGAATATCTGCTCGAGCAGAGTCAATTCTAATAGTTATAGGAGCGATCGCGATCTTGTTAGCGATCGGCTACCTGTAACCAGCCAAAAATCTGAGCCGGGGTCAGAAATAAATCAAGAAGCCAATTCGGTACTGGTAATTGCTGGCTTGAATCCCCTTCAAACAATCCAGGGGCGCAGTCGTTTTTATATGTCAAGATTAACTGTTCGCCTGGATCGATGAGCCAACCGAGTTGCGTACCGTGGTTCAGACAATGAAAAATATTGCGGGTGACGCGGGTAGCAGGTTGTTGGGGGCTAAGAATTTCAATCGTCCAATCTGGGGCTGTGGTAAAGGTGTTAGCTAGGTTGCCATTCGCGAGGATGGGTAAATGCCCCCAAGTAAAAATGGCAATATCGGGTACAGTAGACTGTCCGCCGAAAGTGCAACGCAATTCGGGTAAGGCAAGGGCAATGCGATCTCCTTCCGCAACCCGATTAATCTCGCCAATCAGTTTTTGCTGAATCCGGCTGTGTTGTCCTTGAGGCATGGGTTTGGGGAGAATATGCCCTTGAATAAATTCCCGAGGGGGAGTTGTTTCGGGGAGTTGGAGGAATTCCTTGAGGTTAATGGATGTGGTGGTGATTTGAGTCATCTGTATTCCCCTGCATCTGAACAATGATTCCCTCGATCGCGCTTCCTCTAATTTTACCAGTCAGTCAAAGGCGATCGCGGTAGTTCGCAATGTTATTGGCGAGAATTTGAGGATTTTTGCCAGAGATTGCGATAACGTTGGCGTAAATGTTGCAAATTTGGAGTTTGTTCGCCATAACGCCATTGCACATAAGCCTGGGAGATTTCTGCAATAATCTCGGCTGTTCCTTGTTGAAGTTGTTCCCGCATTGTAGCGGCATATTCTAAGGGGGTTTGTGCAGGGTTTTTGTTGTAACCCTTGGCTGCCAAAACTTGTAACATTTGTTGGTAAAGTCGTTCCATAGGCGGTAATTTAGCCAAATTGCGCCACAGATACCACGATCGCACTCGTAAGGCGACCAGCCAACTGAGGAAGCTAAAGGCGATCGCGCCAATTAAACCGCTCAAGAAACCGATGGCGCTACTGGAGACAAACAGCCAGATTCTCGTTGCGACCCAGGCGATCGCTTCAATCACTTTCGTGACGATATAACTAAGAAAGCTGGTGACAGGGGAAGGAAGCCAACCCGCAACCCAATGCCAAAATTGCCGCAAAACGCCGAAGGTGGCGTTTTCTTCCCAAGAAGGAGGAACAATATCGTGACCTGGAAGGGGATCGAAGGAAAACCAGCCGTGATCGGGAAAATATACTTCTGTGAGAGCGTGGGCATCAGTATTGCGAACTAGGTAAAATCCAGTAAGGGGGTTAAATTGACCTGTAGCAAAGCCCACACTTAAACGACTGGGAATATCGAGAGAACGGAGCATAACCGTTAAAACTGTGGCAAAATGATCGGGATATCCGCCTTGATATTTAAAGAGGAATGTTTCCACTAAATCTTCCCCTGCTTCGAGTTGAAAATCTGGGACAATGCTATAACTTTGCTTTAGTGCTTGAGCGAGAAACAGTGCCTTTTCGTAGGGGTTAGTAATGGGATTTGCTGCTTTCGAGAGCATTTTTTCCCCTTGTTGGCGAATTTTCTCGCGACTTTCGGGGGGAATTTGGAGATAGTATTTGCTAATCGTTTGGGGATACTGAGTTGAGGCTTGTCCGAGTTGGGTGCGATCGCGGCTGGGAACATCGGAAACCACAGTATAAGTTAAATCTTCACTCAAGGCCACGGGGACGCGAATACTGCCTTCGGGATCGAGGGCGACTTCTGGGGTGGGAAAATATACAGACCGGGCTTGATTTAAAGCCGGTAAGAGGTTGGGAAGGCGATCGACGACGGTATAGGTTTGAATAATCGATCGCGTTTCCCCCGCAGGAGAAGGAGTGAGAAAAAAACGATAACTCCAAGGGGGACGAGTAATGGTTAAGAGTTTATCATCGCGGGAAATCTCCCATCCTTTTCCCGTGTAGCGATCGAAGGCTAACACGCGCCAAAATCCTGGGGCTTGCGATCGCACTCGCAAAACCACTTTCGAGGTCGGTAAACCACCACTATTTAGGCTTTGATCGATTTGTGACTGAAACCCGTAATAGAGGGAATCATTTGCTATTGCTTCTCCGTTTCCTGCCTCTCCTGTTGCTTCTCCATTTTCTCCTTCTTGTCCGTTTCTCACTCCAGGATTAAAAATTCTTCGATTAGTGTCGTTAAATCGTTCGTTTTCAAATTCAATAGAAGAGGTAACGGGAAACGTTTGCAGTTGGTAGCCTGGAAAGCGCGGCATCAGGGCAAAAATGAGTAAACCGATCGCCATCACGATCGCCAAAAAAGAAACCAGACGAGTGAGAGAAAAGGGGAATTTTCTGGGTTGTTTCTCTAACTTTTCTTCTCCTCCTTTCCGTCTTTGAATTTGGTCAAAACCGAGACGAGAGCGATAATCAAGGACGAGGACTGGGAGGGCGATCGCTAAAAATAAGACAGGAAAAGGGGCAAACGCCAAAGTTTCACTTAAAGTTCCTGCCACCCCTAAAAGAATTAAACCAATGATCATCGAATAGCCCAAATCCTTGCGGCGAGGTAGATCGAAGCTATGTAGAATTTGCAATTGGATCAAAAGTTCGGCAAGGACGAGGCGAGTATCGTTTAAGTTTGCGAGTAAGTTACCAAAGAAGTAGACCAAAGTTCCCAGCATTCCCATCGCAATGATAAATTTCATCGCGATATTGCGTTTCTTGCGCCGATACCAACTATAAGCACCTCCCGCCAAACTGAGGGGAATTGCCCAAGCACTCATGGTAGCATCGGCGGCAATATCTGTAGCAACAATCCCAATAATGACCAAAATCTGCACCAAAATTCTCAAACTGATGGATTCTTCGGTTTTGGGTTTGGGGAGGGCTTGGAGACGTTCCCAGAGTTGGGTTATACCTGGAATACGGCGCAGTTTGATGCTATCCATCGCTAGGTTTGGGGATTGAGTTATTCTCTACCATAAAACAATTTTTGCGCTATTTCAACCAAGTCGAAAAAGGCGATCGCATTCCCCAACCCGCTACAACCAAGAAGGCGATCGCGCTAGGAAAGATACAATCTTTCTTAACTTGTGAAAAGTAATTATGCACTACATTTCTTTAATTCTAACCCATTCTCGAAAATCTCATCAATGGGCAGCATTTGACCATCTTCTGTCATCAATTTATGATCTGAAGTGGCACGAATAATAGAACCATCTTCTAACTCGTATTCAAATATTTCTTGTTCTCCGCGATCGTGCCATTGAACAATGGGCTGAGTATAAATAAAGCCATTTTTATCGCAACTATACACGCTACATTCTATTTGCTCTTCAACTATTTTACCAATGGGCATTGCACCATATTCTACCGTTAAAATTTGTGTATCGTAACTGAGACAGTATTCAGCAAACTTGACCATCTGTTCAAAAAGGCGATCGGCTATATTTTGCTTAACTCCATTTTTGGTTGCACCATCAATAAATTTAGTGCGATGTTTCTTCATTTCTGATGATTTTTTCTTACCCATTGCCCTTCTCAATAAATCCGCTTCTCCTAAAGAGTATCCGGCTAAATCTTGGGCAATTTTCATAATTTGTTCCTGATAAACCATGATTCCATAGGTTTCTTTCAGGATAGATTGGAGGAGAGGATGATCGTATTGTACCTCTTCACGACCATGTTTGCGATCGATATACATGGGAATGAGTCCTGCATCTAAAGGACCTGGACGATAAAGGGCGAGAATTGAAGAAATATCTTCCAATTCTGAGGGTTTTAAGTCTTTAACAATCTGACGCATTCCATCAGATTCTAACTGAAAAATTCCCTCTAAGTTCCCAGCTTTAAATAATTTATAGGTTTTATCAATATCTCCTGGTAATTTATTTAATTTCCCTTTTTCTTTAATTTCTAATGCCCGTCTTTCGTCTAAAGGCAGTTGATCTAAATCTAGGTCAATGTTTTGATTTTCCTTGACAAGATCGGCAGCTTTTTGCAAAATTGTCAAGTTTTTGAGTCCTAAAAAGTCCATTTTTAAGAGTCCCATTGACTCTACATCTTCCATTGAATATTGGACAATTGTTGACCCTTCATTATTCCGTTGCAGGGGAATTGCTTCGTCTAAAGGTTGAGAGGAAATTACAACACCAGCCGCATGAACGCCGAAAGTTTTATTTGTTCCTTCTATTCGCATGGCCATATCGATCCAGCGTGTAATTTGCGGATCGTTTTCGTATTTTTCTTTAAATTCTTTGCACGGTGTATCTTTGGAAACCATCACTTTTAATTTAGTGGGTTTACCTCGAGAAACTGGGATTAATTTGGCCATGCGATCGGCATCGGAAAGGGGAATACCTAACACCCTGGCAACATCTCGCAAAACCGCTTTGGAGGTCATGCGGTTAAAGGTAATAATTTGAGCAACATTATTTTTACCGTATTTTTCTGTTACATATTCAATCACTTTTTCCCGTTGATCAATACAAAAATCTGTATCAATATCCGGCATAGATTTACGTTCAGGGTTCAAAAAACGCTCGAATAAAAGTCCGTGACGCACTGGGTCAATATTGGTTATTTTCAAAGAATAAGCGACTAAAGAACCCGCAGCAGAACCGCGTCCTGGTCCAACAGGAATATGATTATCTCGTGCAAATTTGATGTAGTCCCAGACCACTAAAAAATAGGTGGAAAAACCCATTTTTTGCATCATTTTCAATTCTAATTCTAGCCGTTCTTTATAGGTGGTATTCACTTCCCCACGAGAACGGCATTTAAGGCGTTCTAAGAGTCCTTCCCAAGTAACTTGTTCGAGATAACTATCGGCAGTAAAACCGGCAGGAATGGGATAATCGGGGATGCGAGGTTCGCCTAAAATTTTGTAGGGTTGAACTTTTTCGGCAACTTCAATTGTTGTGGCGATCGCCTCTTCGATAATGTCATTGGTTAGGTGATCGCGAAACAATTCTCTCATCTCTTCTGCTGACTTGAGATATTCGGTACCGCTATAGCGCAAGCGTTTATCTTCTGTGATGAGTTTCTGGGTTTGAATGCACAATAAGGCATCATGTGCCTCTACATCATTACAGGAGATGAAATGAGAGTCGTTTGTGGCAATAATTTTAATGTCTAATTCTCGGGCAATTTTAACAATTTCAAGGTTAACAATGCGATCTTCTGCGGAACCGTGATCTTGAATTTCTAAATAGTAATCATCCCCAAATAAGTTCTTATACCATTGGGCAACTGTTCGCGCATCTTCTAAGTCATTTTTGAGGATTTTTTGGGGGACTTCTCCTCCTAAACAAGCACTGGTGACGATTAAACCTTCACGATACTGTTCTAAAAGGTCTTTATTAATACAAGGACGGGAAAAAATGCCTTTCCCTTGCATTCCCTCTAAATGGGAAATAGTTGTCAGTTTAGTTAGATTTTTATAGCCTTGGGTATTTTTGGCGAGAACGACTTGATGATAGCGTTTATTGCGTTTCTTCTTGTCGTGAATATCCCCATTAATGACATACATTTCATTGCCAATAATGGGCTTAATTCCTTTACTTCGGCAAGTTTTTAAGAGTTGGATCGCACCGTACATGACTCCGTGATCTGTTAAGGCGATCGCGGGCATTTCTAATTCTACAGCGCGATCGACTAAGGAGGGCAATTGTGATGCACCATCGAGGAGGCTATAATCGCTGTGAATGTGTAAACCGACAAACATAATTTTTATTGGCTATTTGTTGTTGATAAATGTTCCTTAACTGGTGACTGATGACTTGATGCACATTGCTGATGATTGATGGCTGCATTCTCTGGCGATCGCACTTTTTGGATGAATTCTTCTAGTTTGCGAAAATAGACTTCTCCACCAATTTCAACAATATGATCGTGATCGCCTTCCTCGACAATATAAAGTTCTTTTAGCGGTGTTTGTGCGGTTTCATAGAGAGTGTGACTCATCCATTCGGGAATGCGGCGATCGGCATTTCCGTGAATGAATAACATCGGCATTTGTAAGGCTGCAATTTTATTAATGGAATCAAAATAATGGTTCAATAATAAATCTACAGGAAAAACTGTAAAAATCTTATCGTAATCTATCATATCCCGAAGAGATGTGAAAGATCCTTGAATAATCAGTGCAGCGAGATCGGGATTTTTGGTTGCAAGTTCGATCGCGATCGCCCCTCCTAATGAATGCCCGTAAACAATAACATCTTTGCAGGGAATATTTTTATGTTCTGCTAAATAATCTAAAGAAATTTGGGTATCTTCGTAAACTTGAGATTCGTTGGGAAATTGACCTTTACTTTGACCATAACCGCGATAATCGACCATAAATACAGATAATCCCAAGCGATGGAAAACTTCTGCTTGTTCTAAATTTGCGCCAATATTAAACGCATTACCATGCAAAAATAAGATTGTTCGGCGATCGCCATTTCCTTGAGAATGTAGGGGTGCAGGAATCCACCAACTATGTATTTTTTCCGGTATGTTTTTAGATTGTTCTTCTGTTAATTTTCCTTCTCCCACAGAAATCCAGATTTCCTCATAGTCTAGATCGTAATCTTGAGGTGTTTTCCTGAGTTTTGCAGAAGGTAAAAAGATAAAACGATTTTGCCATTTTAATAAGGCAAAGCAAAAGAAAATGTAAATAGAGCCAATTCCAGCGATGGGCAATAAAAAAGTAAGTGACATTGGAGGATTAGATGAGATAAAAAACAGGGACAATATAAAAAGTGTCACACTTCTAGGTTCAAACTTAACTGTGTAGGTTTATCATTTCTTTCTTTCACTGGGTAATTTGTAATCATCAATTCTCGACCTTTCCCAGCAGTTTTCTGTTTATAGTTGTTCATTCCATATTGTAGCTCCCATTCATAGATATAAGCAAATTTAAAGTTCTCGCGAATTTCTGGGGAGTCATCGTAGGTAATTAGCCATTGATGAGGGCAATCTTTTAATAAATTGGCAAAGCGGTGATGATCGAAGGATGTATGCAAGTTTCCTCGTTTTCCATACAGTCTTGAACCTGTTGCAGTTAAATAAGGAGGATCTAAGAAGATGAAAACACGATCGCCAGGTTGTTGTAAAACTTCACTGTAGTCTAGGTTTGTAATTTTAGTATTTTTTAAAATTTCTGGTAAGGGTTTTAATCTGTCTATAGATGAATAAGTAAATCTTGTTTCAAAAGAACATTGCGAAAATCCCCCCGCTTCAATTGTTCCAGAAAATGTGATTCTATTTAATACAAAAAAACGAATTGCTCTTTCTGCTTCAGTCAATTGTTCTGTATTAATCTGGCTGAGTTCCTTAAAAAGAGCTTTACCGTTGCGATCGCTTTCCTTAACTCGATATATTTCTTGAATAAGGCGATCGGGATTATTTTGTAAAACTTGCCAAAAATAATAGACTTCTGGGTTTAAATCGTTAATCCAAAATTGAAGCTGAGGATATTTTTGCTTGAGATAAATAAAAAGAGAACCTCCTCCGATAAAGGGTTCTCTATATTCGGCAAAATGGGATGGAAAATATTGAAAAATTGTTTGAATCGCTTTTGATTTTCCACCAGGATACCGCAAAGGGCTTTTAATGATTTTTCCCACATTCTTTTATGATTTCTTCTGTTGTTTTGTGGCAACTGTTAAATCGGGTTTATAAAACTGCCAATCTGTTGATTGTTCGTAAGCATAAGCGACTTGTAACAACAAATCCTCTCGCAATACTTTACTAATTAACTGCATTCCTACAGGTAAACCTTGGTCATCAAACCCGCAAGGAATACTCAAAGCAGGTAATCCGGCTAAATTAACAGGAATAGTCATTAAATCCGACAAATACATACTCAAGGGATCGTCGGTTTTCTCTCCAGCTTTAAAGGCTGTCGTGGGAGAAGTGGGACAAACTAAAATATCAACTTTTTCAAAAGCTGAATCAAAATCTTGTTTAATTAGGGTGCGAACTTTTTGCGCTTTGAGATAATAAGCATCATAATATCCCGCAGAAAGTGCATAAGTTCCCAACATAATCCGGCGCTTAACTTCTGTACCAAATCCTTTAGCACGGGTCTTTTTATACATATCGATGAGATTGTCGGCTTCTTCTGCACGAATGCCATATTTAACCGCATCGTAACGAGCCAGGTTTGCGGATGCTTCGGAAGGTGCAATGATGTAATAAGCGGGTAAACCATATTCAAATCGAGGACAAGAAATAACTTGAATTTCTGCTCCTAAAAGTTGCAATTGTTCGATCGCGGTTTTAACGCGACTTTCCACTACAGAATCTAAGCCACTGCCAAAAGTTTCTTTAATTACACCAATTCTTAAACGAGTTCTGGGGCGAAAATTAGGGCGCAATAACTGGCAATAATTGGGGATTTCAATTTTTAAACTGGTGGAGTCTTTGGCATCGTGTCCCGCGATCGCCCCTAACAAAATAGCGGCATCTTCCACACAGCCAGCAAAGGGACCAATTTGATCTAAAGAGGAAGCATAAGCGACTAAACCGAAGCGCGAAACTAATCCGTAGGTGGGTTTCATCCCCACAACCCCGCATAAAGAGGCGGGCTGGCGTATCGATCCCCCAGTATCCGACCCTAATGCTACCGTACATTCTCCGGCTGCTACCGCCGCCGCAGAGCCTCCTGAAGAGCCTCCAGGTACGCGATCGCGATCCCAAGGGTTACAGGTTCTCCCGTAGCCAGAATTCTCCGTGGAACTCCCCATAGCAAACTCGTCGAGGTTGGTTTTCCCGACTAAAATTGCCCCTGCATCTTGCAGTTTTTGGGTAACGGTAGATTCGTAGGGGGGAACAAAATTTTCTAAAATTCGCGACCCGCAGGTGGTGGGCACCCCGCGCATACAGATATTATCTTTTATGCCGATGGGAATTCCTGCCAGTAAACCGATCGCTTCCCCGGCTGCAATTTTGTCATCAACGGCTTTTGCTTGTTCCAAAGCGCGATCGCCCATCACGTGCAGAAAGCTGTGGAGTTGGGGTTCGAGTTTCTGAATGCGGTCTAATGCTTCTGTCGCAATCTCAACAGCAGAGCGTTCTTTCTGGATTAATTGTTTGTGGAGTTCGCGGATCGATGCCATGCGGGATACTTGTTTAGGGGTGAACCATTTTACAGTTTATAGGTATGATGACAATAATTTACCATAAATCACTCTGTTTGACTATATTTTTAGTTAAACTTTACAATACCAAATCCAGTTCCCAAAGCTCCTCTTAATGGGATTGTCTAAAATTTTGTAAAAAATTTGTTCCTTCTCTTGTTGTTGGCGATCGCCATTGGAATCGGCTAGAGTAGCCTGTTGTTGTTGGCGATCGGCACGTTTTTCAGGTGTTAGAATTTAATCCTTTTTTATCAAATATTCGATCGCAAATTGTTCCGAGTAAAAATCCGAGAGTACACAAAATCAAACCGTAAACATTAATCCCCAGATCGGGGGCATATTTTCCCGCACCGATCGCGATCCATTCGGGAAAGATTTGTACAGAAAAAGCACTTTCAATGACTCGCAAAACTCCCAAACTCAACCCCGTCCAAAAGGAAAAATTAAAACTCCATCGTCCCGCATTAGGAATAAAAGCTAACAAGAAAATAGGCGCTAAACCCATTACCATTGTCCCGCTAATGGTGGTTGCTAGAATAATCGCGGGTCCGACTTTATCTCCCAGGTAAATTCCCAATAAGGGTAAGTTTCCTAACACTGCGATCGCGATCATCGACCATCTCCCAAAACGCGCTTCAGATTCCTCTGGTTTTCCTTGTCGATTTGACCAATCTCTTGCTGTTAATTTTGCGACACTAGAAAAGGTAGAATCTAATGTAGACCCTGCACTGGTCAACATAATTGCATTAAAAACTAACAATAAGGGTAAGCCAAACAATTTTGGGACGGCTAATGTTGCTTTTCCTGCTAACCCAAAAGTCAGCGCATATAAACCAACACCACTGAAGAGTAAAATAAAGCCACCGCTTACCAAACCCGCTAAAATAAAACCCTTTAACATGACTTTGGGGGAGGTAATAAAAGCGCGATCGGTTAAGACGGGATCGTGAAAAGGATAGCTAAAAATCTGCACGAAAGCTAACCCACAAAACGTTAAACCTGCACTATTTGTCTCGGAGTCAACAACGGGTAATCCTTGGCTGACAAAACCCGGTATTAAAATGACTAAAATAATCACTAATAAGACGGCTGCTAATAACATTTGCATCCCATCGGTTAAGAGGCTGCTGCGAAGTCCTCCCCAAAGGCTGTAATAGACTGTAAAAGCGGTAACAAAGAGGACGGCTAACCAATAACCCCAACTCCCTTCTTCGCCAAAATAAAGAGAGAAAACTTTGGTATTTGACCAGACTTCATTAAAGAGACGAATGGCGATCGCAATGAGAAAGAATTTAGCACACAATGCTCCATATTTATTCACTAAAAACTCTGGGAGAGAATGAAAACCCCAACGTTTGCGGATATAGTAAATGGCGATCGCCGCAGTAATAAAACTCAGATAATAAATTGCATAACCGATGCCGCCAGCTATACCAAAAGACTGTGCTAAACTGGCAGCATTATCGATAGATTTGGCAAAAATCCAGCTAATTGCTGCACTGGATACCAATAGCCATAAACTGGGAGATTTTCCGTTAGCAGATTCGCCATGAAAAAATCCTGAAGCGGAAACACGGTCTGGGGTTGTTTTTTGGACGACTTGATAGATAAAGAAACCGTAACCCAATAAAAGCGTCCAAGTCAAAATTAAAGCCATAGATCGTTGCAATAAAGAATGAACAATTATCAATGAATGATTACCAAGCAAGATACTTGATAAGTGTTAAATGCGAGGACGGATTGTTTTTTCTGCTTCGGGTAAAATTTCCCCGCAAGTTGTCCAAATTCCTTGTTGTAAAGATTCGCAAAATTCAACAGGTAATCCTTCTTTTTCCATCAGAGAAACAACTGTCTCGACATCATAAGCTAAAGGAATTAAACGCGGTTGAGGAGTTTTTGCAATTGCGGGAAAATCTGCGATCGCATAATAAACGTGACGTTTTCCTTCATGGGGAGGTCGTCCCAAAACTCCCACATTCAACCAAAAACCCTCCTCAATGCGACGCAACCAAGGGAGTCCCGAATGTGTGCAGCAAATTCCGGTAACTTGGAATTGTCGCAAATTCTGTGCAATTTGGCGATCCTCGGTTTCTGATTCCCAAACAAATTCGTTAACTTGTTGGGGGCTACCGTGGCACAATAAGAGAGAATGTTCTCGCCATTCCAAGCGAATGAGATAAGGGAGTTTTTGTAACCACTCGCGATGGTGAGGAGAAGTTTTGGCAAAGGTGTAATCGTAGCTGAGTTGTGCAAAATGGCGATCGCGGGGATCGGAGTAACCGCAACCGCAATCCCTTTCCTCGTAGGCGATCGCGCGATCGTAATTCCCTTGCAAGCAAATAATCTGGGACGATCGCAATAGATCGAGGGTGCGATCGGGACAAGGCCCAAACCCTCCCATATCTCCCAAACAAAATCGATGTTCTATATTTTTGGTTGCTTCTAAAAATGCCTCAACTGCACTAAAATTGCTGTAAGGTCCGCCACAGAGAGCAATTTGCGTACATTCATCGGGAAGAACAATAGTTTTAATTTCCGACATGGTGAAGGGTTGGACTTCGCATAAAGTTCTGTTTAGCTTAGGGATGATGACTGAATTTTCCCTGAGAGGTGGGTTTATAGGAGTTTAATAAATCTTGCGATCGCTTGTAAAGCTAATGAGGGAAGAGTTTGGGGCAATTTTTGGGAAAGGCGATCGGCTATTTTTCTTCAATTGTCCGGAAATAAATTAAAACTCGGTGTAGAAAAGAGTAATAAATGCACTCTGATTCCTTTCCTCCTTGACTTTTATAGTCGAGGAGTTTTTATTTATATTCAAGGCAAAATATTTGAGAAAGTATCCGGAATGGAGAAAATACAAACAGTATAAAGAAATAACAGATGCACCCTGATTCCTTTCCTCCTTGGCTTTTATAGTCAGGGAGTTTTTATTTATATTCAAGGCAAAATATTTGAGAAAGCATCCGGAATGGAGAAAATACAAACAGTATAAAGAAATAATAGATGCACTCTGATTTCTTTTCTCCTTGGCTTTTATAGTCAGGGAGTTTTTGTTTATATTCAAGGCAAAATATTTGAGAAAGTATCCGGAATGAAGAAAATAGAAACAGTATAAAGAAATAACAGATGCACCCTGATTTCTTTTCTCCTTGGCTTTTATAGTCGAGGAGTTTTTATTGGTATTCTAAATCCATCCTCGTAACCAATAAATAACAAAACCAATATATTCTTTAATTGCTTTCGTTGCTCTTTCTAGGCGATCGACATCCGGAATAAAATTCAATAATATCGCTTTTGCACTACTACTGGTTTCTTGTAAAAGTTGTTCTGTTACCAGAAAATCGGTAGGTGCGGGAATTGCTTCTATATTTTGCTTTCTAAAAATAGCCAGCGATCGCGGCATATGTAAAGCAGATGTTACTAATAAAACCCGCTTCATTTTCCTTTGTTTTAAAATTTTTGCCACATTAACCGCATTTTCATAAGTATTTAATGAGTCGGGTTCTTGTATAATTGCTGAAGCTGGAACCCCGATCGCTTCTAAAAATTGTTCTGTATCTGCTGCTTCCGGTGGTCCTCCTCCTCGCCATTGTACTCGTCCCCCCGAAGCAATAATAAAAGGCGCTCTTTCTTCGCGGTATAAATGGGCAGCAAATAAAGCGCGATCGCCTTGTTCGCTAACTTCAACTGTGGAACGAGGAGGAGAAATCGGACGCAAAGAACCTCCCAGCAAAACAATAACATCTGCTTTGGGAAGTTGTCCATCGGGCAAATATTTCCACTCTAAAGACTTCACGATCGCGTTACTGACCCAACCATTTCCCGCTAATAATAAAACCAGCAGCGCTAAAATAATAGGAATAGGAGTCCAACGGGGACGAAACCAGTGAATAAGTAAGGCGATCGCCAGCAATACACAAGTGAATCCGAGGGGATATAAAAATAAGGGGAGTAGCTTGGAAAAATAGACAAACATTGATTTTATTGTTTTTGAATCTACTGATTTGTTTTTTAGGGAGGGCGATCGGCTAAAATCTAACTAGCCAATCTTTATGATAGGAGAGGTCAAAATGGTACAGACTCCCGCTAAACCAGAAACCGAAACGCTATTATTGGGATTTCCCAAAACTCTGAAACTCCATGTCACTCAAGAACAGTTTGCCACCTTAGTAAAAAAATAGGGTTTGGAGACCAAACCCCTACAATAAAAAATAGGGTTTGGAGACCAAACCCCTACGACAACCAATTATGCTCGATCTAACCAAATTAGCACGACAATTACCGGGAATGAGCAATCATTTGCAACAGGAAGCGAAGATTAGTCGCCAACGTTTAGAACGATCGCGATCGCTACTGGAAGAAACTTGCGATTGCCAAGAAGAATTACTTGAAATTCAGGAAAAGTGGCGCGATCGCCTCATTTTTGCCGCCGCAACTCCTGTAGAAGCAATTGATACTTGTAAAGAGTTACAACCCCCCGCCGAAAAACACACGGTTTTTGCTACAGATGGCTCTCAAATATCTCCTTCTCACCACGAGATAGCCTATTGTTATCTTGTTAATGTGGGGCGCGTTATGCTGCATTATGGGCAGAGTTTACACCCCCTTCTCGATACTATTCCTGAAGTGTTTTATAAGGCAGAAGACTTGCATATTTCTAAACAATGGGGTATTCGTACCGAGGAATGGATGGGACATCGACGGACTGTTTCTGAAGCGGAAATGCTGGCGGAAATGGCTTGTCGTTGGGTACAACCCCCAGGTCCCCATTCTGACCCTAATTTAGCAATGGTAGACGGGTCTTTGATCTATTGGTTTTTAGATGGAATGCCCTCTGAAGCCCGCGATCGCCTTCTTCCCCCTATGTTAGAAGCCTGGGAAAGATTGCGGGAAAATCGCATCCCTCTCATGGGTTATCTCAGCGCTTCTCGTCACATAGAAGCTATGAATTTTCTCCGTCTTTGCGCTTGCCCTTATGAAACCCCCGATTGTTTAACCCATTGTGACTCCAGCAATTTACCCAAGGATCGAGGACAAAGCAATAGGCTTCCCTGTCAAATTATCGAACCTTTGCGAGACTCGACTTTATGGGTGCATTTCCTACAACCGGGACAGCGCGGGGCATTGTGGAAAAGTCAGGCAAAAATTATAGATTTATATCCCGAACCTTTGCAAGTTTACTTTTGTTACGTTCATGTGGGGACAGAAGTGGCACGCATTGAAGTTCCGCGCTGGGTGGCCGAAGATGAGGAGTTATTTGAGCAATCTTTGAGCATTATGTTAGGACAAGTTTACAAAGGTGCCGGCTATCCTGTGGCGATCGCGGAATCTCACAATCAAGCCGTCGTCAGAGGAGGCGATCGCGCCCGCTTTTTTGCCCTATTGGAAGACCAAATGATTAAAGCGGGGTTGCGAAATGTGGGAACATCATATAAGGATCAGTCCAAGAAGCGCTTAACGGCTTAATTATAGTCAAAATTCCAGAACTTTCAGACTATATTTGAACAATTTTTGCTAGGCTGATAAATTCCAAACAAAGAGAGGGAAAATGGGTATTTTGAAAGACTGGTGGCAAAAATTTGAGAAATATCCCCAGCGCAATTGGTGGTTTTCGGGAATCTTGTTGGGAGTGACTTGTTTTGTTGCTTTTTTATGGGGTTTGGGTAGTGTTGGTTTGGTGGACGAAACCGAACCTCTTTTCGCCGAAGCAGCCCGTCAAATGACCGTTACGGGGGATTGGATTACCCCCTATTTTAACGGGGCGACACGCTTCGATAAACCCCCTCTGGTGTATTGGTTGATGGCGATCGCCTATAAGATTGTCGGAGTCAATGAATGGGGGGCGCGTTTACCTTCTGCATTGTCCGCGATCGCCATGACAATTCTCGGTTTTTTCACCCTGCGAAGGTTTGGTTTTCCCTCTCCCAAAGCCGTTACTACGGAACCCAATTCTCCTCAAACTCAGCGCCAGCTTTGGCTTTCAGCCTGGATCGGGTCAGCACTAATGGCACTCAATTTGCAAACAATGGCTTGGGGGAGAACAGGCGTTTCAGATATGTTGCTTTCTGCCTGCATGAATGGTGCAATATTCTGCTTTTTTTGGGGCTATTCAATACCGTCACCAGTTGGGGAAAAAATAACACCTAATTCCCCATTTCCCAATCGTTGGTATATTGCTTTTTATCTGCTTTTGGCTTTGGCAGTTTTAACCAAGGGACCAGTGGGCATTGTTTTGCCTGGCTTGACGATTTTAGCTTTCTTGTTTTATGTAGGGAAATTCCGAGAAGTTGCCAAGGAAGCAAAGCTAGTTTTTGGGGCAATTCTCTTTAGTATTATTACAATTCCTTGGTTTGTTGCTGTTATTTTAGCGAATGGCCAAGTATATATCGATTCCTTCTTTGGTTATCATAATATTGAACGTTTTACCCATGTCGTTAATCACCATTCAGCGCCTTGGTATTTCTATTTTCTGGTGGTGTTGATTGGTTTTTTACCTTGGTCGTTATATGTGCCGATCGCGATGGCTAGATTGCGATTTTGGCGGCGATCTTTTTGGCAGCAACAACCGCGATCGGCTCATTTCGGCTTGTTCTGTTTTTATTGGTTTGCCATAATTTTTATCTTTTTCTCTGTCGCTGTTACCAAACTTCCCAGTTATACTTTACCTTTACTTCCTGGTGCGTCGGTTTTAGTTGCATTGCTATGGAGTCAAGAATTGACGCGATCGCCGGATTTAAAACAGCGAAAAGATAATAGCTTTTTCATCACCGGAATAGCCAATGTTATTTTCTTGTTATTACTCGTCGCTGGCTGTCTCTACGGACCATTTGCCATCGGCTACGATCCAGCAGCATTAAATTTAGCAGAAGATGCCATTAAAAGTATTTTGCCAGAAATAGGAGCATTAATTTGGAGTATAGGTGCCGTGGCGATCGCCTTCCTCTTATTACGTCAAAAAAATTGGCGCTGGATATTTTGTGTTAATTTTATTGCTTTATTTTGCTTCATTATTTTTACCCTTATTCCTGCTTCCTACTTTGCCGATAATTTGCGCCAAAAACCCTTAAGAGAACTAGCCAGATTCGCCGCCCGAGTCGAACAACCTCAAGAAGAATTTGTGATGATTGGCTTTCAAAAACCCAGTCTGGTTTTTTATTCCCAACGTCCCGTTACCTTCTTTTCTCATACTCCTCATTTCTTGAAGCGTTTAAAAGAAAAAGCTGGCGATCGCCCTCAAGATTATCCTATCCTTATTCTTAGCCGTCCCGATAAAACTCGAGAAAGCAATCTTAAATCGGGAGATTATGAATATTTAGAAGGAAAAGGAAGCTATCAACTCATTCGCGTCAATCGCGATACAATTTTGCAACGAAACCCTTGACAATTATCAATTATTAATTCTCAATGGGGAAATTTAGAGATAATTAGACCGCTTTCGCAAGATCGTGCTATATTGAGGAAAATTAAAAAACCTTAATAAATATTTACATAATCTTGTTTACTAAAATTCTACTCTCCTCAACCACTACAGGGCTAACCCCACACCAGCGAATCTCACCATTCTTTGCTAACTCTCAACCCCTTCAAAGTCAACTCTGGCGCATCTTTGCAGCTTCGGGTTTTCTTGTTTCTGTCCCCGTCTTTTTTCAGGCACCCTTAGTTCGTTCATTTCCTGAATTGAGTTTGCTGCTGACAGTCGGTTGGTTTGTACTGGCTTATTGCTTATGGCGATCGCCAAAATATCAACTCTGGGGGGATATCCTGCTTGGTTTTAGCTGGAGTTGGCTGGCAGGATCGTTGTATTGGGGTTGGTTGCGCTGGGAACCCTTCTTACATCTTCCCGTAGAAGCGATCGCCCTTCCCATCGCCCTCTGGGGACTCAAACGCGGCTGGGGAAAAGTCGGCAACTTATTTTATTTAGGCTCCTTATTGGGGACAGCCATCACCGATCTTTACTTTTATTTAACCGGATTAATCCCCTATTGGCGGCAAATCATGCAAGTGGAACCAGAATTAGCCCCCGAAATATTTCATAACGCGATCGCCCAAATTGAAACCCCTTGGGGATTGAGTTGCGCGATCGCCTTGCTGTCCCTATTATTTATCCTAGGAATGCGATCGCTCCAAAACCAAGAACAACATTGGTGGGCATTTGGGGGAGCCGTATTGAGTACAATTCTCGTTGATGGGTTATTCTGGTTAGTGGTTTCCCAAGCGTGATAAGGCACAGGATGAAGAAATTTGGGAAGTATGAAGAAGGCAAAATGAAGTATAAAAGATTAGTAGAAATGAGCAAGAATCAATATATTTCTGATGCAGATTGTCAAAATCAACTCTAAAATGTACCCAAGACAAAGCCAATTTTGCCCTCAGCCCTTACCTTAACCTCCCGCATGACTACGGGATCTACCCCTTACCTGATTCTTCGTACTGCCAGTGGCAATCGCTATCTTCCTTTGGTTGGTGGCAATCACTGGACGGTTGGACGCAACGAAGATAATAATTTTGTCATTCGGGATCGCTGGATTTCCCGGAATCATTCCATGTTGCAATGTACTGAAACCGGAGATTTTTACTTAATCGACCTCGGCAGTCGGAATGGTACATTTGTTAACGGTCGCCGGGTCAGTATTCCCATGATTCTCGGCAATGGCGATCGCATCACCTTCGGGCAAACAGAATTAGACTTTCGCTGTCCTCCCAAAGAAGGTCCAAAAACCTCTGAATTCGTGGGTAAGGAAACCTCTACCTCTGTCCTCCATGTTCGCCGTTTAATGTCGGTGATGGTAGTAGATATCCGCGATTTTACAGTTCTAGCGCGAAAACTGGATGAAAAAGTTCTCTCAAGTCTGATCGGGGACTGGTTTAGACAAGCTGGGGGGATTATTCGCGACTCAGGCAGTTGGGTAGATAAATATATTGGCGATGCGGTGATGTCCCTTTGGTTTCACGGTGAAACAGGAATTGCCAAAGAAGAAATTATTCAAATTTTCCAAGCTATTAGCGATCTCAACAAAATGACCCACGATCTCGGCAATCATTATCCTTTGCCCTTTCAGTTAAGAATTGGGGCAGGAATTAATACAGGGTATGCAATGGTTGGGAATACAGGCACCGGCGATCGCCCCGATTATACGGCGATCGGCGATACAGTGAATACTGCGTTTCGTTTAGAGTCTTGTACAAAACAAATTCAGCGAGATATTGCCCTCGGGGAAACAACTTATAATTATCTGGCAGAAGTCGGCAAGGCACAGCAGCGTTTTCGACAGCATACAGTTCATCTCAAAGGCTACGAAACACCAACCATTACCTACGCTTCTACTTTTGAAGAGTTAGATAATTTTCTCTTGGATAAAATCCTTTTAGATAATAAAGTTCTTTAGAGAGGCAACAGGGAAGATGAGAGGCAACAGGGAAGAGGAGAGAAGGGGAAGAGGGGAACAACCAACTCTCCTTATTTTTCGTGTTTTTTCTAAAGCGAACTTGAATCGAGGCTTTCGGCTTCTCCTTCTGTTTGAGGGAGGTGCAAGCCGCATTCTTGCTTTAAGCCCTGGAAGCGGGTATCGCGATCGTCTTCTCCTGCCATGAGAGGGCGACTGGAATGCCAATCTCCTACAGTGACATAACCTTGATCGAAAAGGGGATGATAGGGTAAATCATTTGCCGTGAGGTATTGATAAATATCTCGCGAATTCCAACGTAAAATGGGCAGGATTTTATAAATTTCTGATTGAATATTGACAAAATCTAGGGTTTTGCGATGATTGGTTTGATTGTTGCGAAGTCCCGCTAACCAAGCGGTTGCCCCTAATTCCTTTAATGCCCGTTGCATCGGTTCGACTTTGCGGATTTTGTCGTAACGGTTGAATGCCTCAACATCGTGCTGTTCCCACAGTTTACCGTGTAGCGCTTCCATTCGCGCTGGACTGAGGGGAGATTGATAAACTTGTAAATTTAGGTGCAAGCGTTGGCTTAATTCGTCCGCAAAGCGATAGGTTTCTGGGGGAAGATAGCCCGTATCCACCCAAATTACGGGAATATTGGGAACAGTGCGAGTAACTAAATGTAACATCACGGCGGATTGAATGCCAAAACTGGTACTCATGACCAGACCGCGGCCAAATGTTTCTGCACTCCACTGCACGATTTCTGTAGCGCTGGCTTTCGTGTCGGAAAAGTGGTGGTTGAGGGCGTTTAAATTGTCTAGTTGAGGTGCTTCGGATCTAATGCTGGCGATCGCCTTTGCAGAATTAGTGTTTTTCTCAAACTTGATAGCATCAGCGAGTTGTGTTGTAGTCATACGGAGTGTAACTCCCTTGAGTTCAGTTCAATTCAATTCTTTTACTCAGTTTACACCTATCGGAATTTGCACCCTCTGTCAAGTTGTGGGGAAATCTTGACAAAGATATGTTGCGCTTGCGGCTATCCTGTCCTTTGCCTGGGTACGGTATTTTCGTTTTGGGTGCATCTCAAAGTTGCAAATTTACAACATTGCTCCGAATAATTAGAGCTAGGGAGCGAGACGCTCCCACTACAATAAACCATAATGGGGGT
>NZ_JACSWA010000026.1 GCF_016888125.1 Spirulina sp. CCY15215 | reverse complement strand
TAACTGCTAAAGTTCCTTTGGCAGCAATGTTCGGTTACGCCACAGATATCCGTTCCAAAACCCAAGGACGCGGTATCTTTTCAATGGAATTCAGCAACTACGAAGAAGTTCCTCGTAATGTTGCTGAAGCCATCATTGCTAAAAATCAAGGGAACGCAAATTAAAGATAAGGAAAAACGAAGCAATGGCACGCGCAAAATTTGAACG
>NZ_JACSWA010000259.1 GCF_016888125.1 Spirulina sp. CCY15215 | reverse complement strand
AGCTAGGGAGCGAACTTACGCAGCTAGGGAGCGAACTTACGCAGCTAGGGAGCGAACTTACGCAGCTAGGGAGCGAACTTACGCAGCTAGGGAGCGAGACGCTCCCACTACTGTATTCTTTTGCTATGTATGTAGTGCGGGCATCTTGCCCGTTAATGCGTAACTCCTACTGTTAAGAAGAGACAATGGCAAGCAACAACAAATAGGCAACCCAGTTTGTGAATACAAATTCTTTTGGTCGAACGATTGAAATGCAGGAGGTTGGGATTGCGATCGCGGCGATCGATCTCAACCCCCAAATGCTAAATTTGGATTTTCTCAAATTTAGCGGCATTATTGCTACGGATTGGGAACTGATGAGACAGCCAGTTCTCAATGCGTCGATGGCACAACTGTCTTTTACCAATGGGGTGAATGTACTGGCACAACCGCGCAATATTACTTTTTTGGAAGCAATGGGCGATCGCAAGATCGAAGAATTACAGGCTCCCTTAGCGGCTTGTCGTTATGTGGAAAAATTACCCCATGCAGACTATCAAGGGGTGAATATCAATCCTAAAATTCTCGTCGGTTTTCTGGAAACCCAAAACCAAGATAGCGCACGGCATTTCATTGTTGATGGCTTGCTTGCTCCTGGAAAATGGCAAAATATGGGACAAGAACCTTTAAAGGCATCTTTAAGTTTAAGCTATCAACTCAAACGCTGTCCTCTAACCATTGCCATTAATGAAGTGAAACTGCAGCAGCCAGAAGGAGAAGCAATTTCCGCTTTATTATTTTCTGGGGGGTTTAATTATGGGATTCCCCCTAAATATCAAGAGAAAAAAGCACTGTATTTACAAAAGCGAATTGAGACTTGGCCGACAGATTTTGAGATGTTTAAGGAAATTGTACATAAAAAGTTTTTTGAGCAAGATCGGAGCATTTTTCCCAACTCCTCGTTTTTATAAAGCGATTTCAGGGGTGCATCTCAATTTTGCCAAATCCCAACTAAATGTCGCGAGGGGTCTCCCGCTAGAATCTTTGAATCCAAGACTAATTATGATACGATCTTGGAGCATCTTTGTTCACGCGGCAACATCTCCCGAGGAATTCTGAAATTCACTTATTACTTTAGCTTTAAGATCGATATAATTCTGCAATAGCTCGGATAGATCGTAGTCTTCTATATTCGTTATATATTATTTGGAGGAGAACTTAAGTTATGACACTGCCAACGATTAGAATATTTATTTCACCTTGTAGAAGTGGCAGCACTGCTTTTATGCAGTCACTCAATCAAAGTCCTTATATACATTGTTTTTATCAACCAGTAAAGGAAGGAATTCGAGAAGGATTAGGACCAGATTATCGTTTTTTTGATGGTTCTCATCCTTCCTTTTTTAGCAATCCAGGTAAAACTTTTTTTGCTAAGGAAGTTTTAGGTCATATTTATCCTGAAGAATGTTGTTTTCAGATTTTTCCAGATCGAGATGCCATCGATCGCTCTCGACCACTATTTCTTTTGAGAGAACCCATCGCTACTTGGAGTTCTTGGAAAAAATGTAAAGCGGCTGGAAAACAAGGGTGGGTGGGAGTTTGCGATCTAGAAATCTTTAAACTTGCCTACAAATATACTTATGATAGGTTCATAGAATCTCGAAAGGTTTCAAAACAAGTAACCTGTCTAACCCGAGAACATTTGTTGAAAGCGCCAGAACAAATATTTCAACAGATTTGTCATTGCTGGGAGATTCCTTTTATTAAAGAGATGATTTCTTGGACTCAACCATTTGATGTTAATAGCTTTACCTGTGGTAAACCATTAGAATTTTTTAACAGAATACAGCATAAAGATATAAGAGAATCAATGTCTTTTTATCGTGTTGAGAATAACAAGGATCGGGATCAAGAGAAGTTGGTCACTTTAGTGGAGCAGAAGGAGATTAAATCTAGCTTGCAACCACTTTATGAGGATTTTTCAAACTGGTGTCAAGAATATTACCCTTTAAAATCTGAAAACAACGAAGAAAGCTCCAAAGAGCAGAGAATTAATACGATTTGAAATCTGCTCTGCCTTCATCGTCGCTTTATCACTTTTTTTGTTTGATTTGATGACTCAATTCTCCTTAGCGCACAGAGAAAATAGTGTTAGAATTGTCACTCTTGCTAAGAGTAGCATTCTTGTTTTAGTCCTACAATTTGCAGGAGTAGCTCTTGCTTATCTCGTGCAAGTATTTCTCGCTCGCTGGATGGGGAAAGTTGAATACGGGATCTACGAATACGTCATTACTTGGTCTCTATTATTGGCCGTACCTGCCAGTTTGGGATTGCCTCGAGCAGTGGTGCGTTTTATCAGTGAATACCGCGTCAAACAAGATTGGGGATTATTGCGAGGGGTTATCCTAGGCAGTTGGCGCTTGACCATTGCGACGGGACTGTTTCTCAGTGCGATCACCACGGGACTCGTTTTCTTGATTAATCACTATCATCACTTTTCTTCCGCTCCGGTTTTACTCGTTGGCATTTGGCTCGTTCCCTTGCAAGCACTTGTTTTGTTGCAAGAAGATATGGGGAGGGGAGCAGAAAATCTCATTTTGGCTTATACCCCCACGAAAATAATTTGGCCGATTCTCGTCATTATTGGGGGATTTTTACTCTGGCACAATCGCCATATTCTTGACAGCATCTCTACGATCTGGATTGCTTTGGGAATGCTATCGGGAGCGCTCGTCGTACAGGCAAGTTGGATGTGGTTCAAATTCAATCGCGAAATTGCTCCCGTAACTCCTATTTATACGTTGCGAGCTTGGCTAAAAGTTTCCCTTCCTTTGCTACTTTATCGCGCCTTCCGAGAACTGCTCGTGCAAACCGATATTTTAATGTTGGGTTCGTTTATTGGTGCAGGAGCCGTCGGAATTTATAGCCCTGCCTCAAAAAGCGCACTTTGGGTCAGTTTTGTTTTACAGTCCATTAATATTGTCGTTGCTCCTGCTTTTGCAATTCTTCATATTCGCGGCGATCGCGTTGAATTGCAAAAGGTAATTTCCACCGTAACGCTTTGGATTTTTTGGTCATCAAGTGCGATCGCGCTACTTTTAATTCTTTTTGCCAAACCCCTTCTCGGAATTTTTGGGTCGGAATTTATTGAGGCGCATTGGGCATTAAAAATTCTCGTGATTGGACAATTCATTAATGCTCTATCGGGTTCTGTTGGTAATTTGCTCTCTATGACTGGCTATCAAAATCAATTAATGCTAGTTTCCAGTTGCACGGCTTTAATTAATTTGATTTTAAATGCGATCGCCATTCCACTTTGGGGAATAGTAGGGGCAGCTTTAACGACAGCTTTAACTTTGAGTATTTGGAATATTTGGCTGGTGGCGATCGTTATGAGAAAGTTAGAAGTAAATCCCACGGTTTTTTCCACTTTTTTCCCAGCAAACAGCGAGCGGTGAAATCTGCGATTGCCTCCAAGGCTAATGTCGATTTACATTTTTGAGATGCACCCGATTTCAGTGCGATCGCTATCAGTTGGGACAAAGCCATGTACAATCGATCCCGGCTAACATCAAACATCGGGAAAATGTCGGAATCAATCGAGGAAGATGCGATTAATCTTCTACTGCAACGAGTTAGGGTTTTAGATCCCATCGCCAATGGCGATCGCATTGCTGATGTTTGGTTAAAGGATGGCAAAATTGCAGCAATAGAAGGGCAGATCGTTGATATTCCACCAGAAACAACCATTAAAAACGGCGAAAATTTAATTCTGAGTCCTGGTTTAACGGATCTCTACAGTGCGAATAACGATCCTGGACATGAAGAACGAGAAACTCTTACTTCTCTCTCAAAAGCCGCCCTCGCAGGCGGTTTTACTCGCTTAACTCTCCTTCCCAACACCGTCCCACCCCTAGATAATGCGGCGGGACTCACTTTTTTACAGCAAAAAATCCCTAGCTATGCACCTCACTTTCAGTTTTGGGGGGCGCTCACGCAAAATCTGGAAGGGGAAAAGATGGTGGAGTTAGCAGAGTTAGCCGATGCGGGAGTTGTGGGGTTTAGCGATGGGAAGGCGATCGCCCACTGGGGGGTTTTACGTCGTTTACTGGAATATGGGGGACCTTTGGGACGACCGATGGCGATCGTGCCGACCAGCCCGCAATTGCGCGATAATGGGGCAATGCGGGAAGGTTCTTTCTCTATTCAAGCGGGTTTGTCTGGAGATCCGGTGTTCTCAGAAACCGCAGCATTAGCAGCATTATTGGAAATAGTAGCAATTGTGAGGACTCCCGTGCATATTATGCGCGTTTCTACAGCGCGAGGGGTGGAGTTAATTGCGGAGGCAAAACAGCGAGGGCTTCCCGTAACCGCAAGTACGACTTGGCTGCATTTACTGTTGGATACGGAAGCAGTGGGAGATTACAATCCCAGTTTACGCCTCGATCCACCTTTGGGCAATCCTGGCGATCGCGTTGCTTTGGCAGATGGGGTAAAAGCAGGGGTTATCGATGCGATCGCGATCGATCATTCTCCTTACACTTACGAGGAAAAAACCGTATCTTTTGAGGAAGCACCTTCGGGGGCGATCGGCTTGGAGTTAGCGTTACCTTTGTTATGGGAGAATCTGGTTATTAAAGGCAATTGGACGGGGTTGCAGTTATATAAAGCCCTAACAGTTGCGCCCCAGGTTTGTTTGGGTCAAAACCCTTTATCCTGTGCGGTGGGAGAGGTAGCAGAGTTGACATTATTCGATCCACAAAAAACATGGATTGCCAATAGAGAAACTCTGTTTTCTCAGAGTGCAAATACTTCTTGGTGGGGTCAGGAGATAAGAGGAAAAGTTTTATCGGTTTGGCACGGTTAACTATTGGGAAAGCCCTCGACTGGATTTGAACCGGCGACCCTTCCATTACGAGTGGAATGCTCTACCACTGAGCTACGAGGGCAAATCAGAAAATAAAATTGCTCTTTCGAGCGGTTTTTATTGAGACACAGTTTTGTATTATAGCTGAAAATAGCGCGATCGCCAAAAATTACCTTTTTCCCTTTTTCTGCCAGACAAAATTATGCCAGACCTGAAAAAAACGCCAAAATCCTTGAGTCCAGAGAAATATGCTCAATTGAGAGCCGAACTCAAATCCCCTTATCGGGGTTTGCGTCATTTCGTCTATGTTAGTTTCGCTGCATCTGGGGCGATCGGCGCTCTGATTTTCCTCACCCAACTGACTTCGGGACAGGAAATATATCGAGTATTTCCCAATTTTGCCCTACAAGTAGGCATTGTCGCTTTAATGATTTGGCTGCTACGACGCGATCGCTAATTTTAATTCTGGTTAATGTGAAGTCGAAATAAAATAAGAATCTTGTTGAGATTGAGTGAGTTTTTGCACATCTTCTCGAACAGAGGGATCGCGTTTAACGATACTAGATTGGTCGAATTGCGATCACGTTTGGATTCGCAATGCGTTATTATAGAATCAGAAAATACAGTTATTCGTTTTCCCTTTTGTGTAAAGAAATATTTCTAGATTAGGAAAACTTTTCAATTTCCCATTATTTTCGAGAAAATAGTTAGAAATTGATAACTGAAAATAGGGTGATTTTCCCTTACTCGCCAATATTGCGCTCTCTGTCAGGGGTTAGCTGCCGATTGAATGTTGAGATAGAGCCAAATTATTGAAAGTTTTGATATCCTGCAATCCCAGAAAAAACGATGGAATTAAGTAACCTTAGCCGTATTTCCGGCAGTCCTGAGTTCATTGAAAAAGAGCCTCTCCGCGCCCTCGGATATATTCAATCTTATGGGGTTCTCTTGACGTTACAAGAACCTGAATTAACAATCGCACAAATTAGCAATAATAGTTCTAGCATTTTAGGAATTCATCCTGATGACCTGATTAATCGTCCTCTTAGTCTGCTATTTGGTCGCGAACAAGTGGAGCAAGTACAACAAGCACTGACTCAAGAAAACACAATTAATCCCTTAAAATTATCTCTACAAGCTGGAAATTTTACGACCCAAGGCGATCGCGAAGTACGCTTTGATGGCATCCTCCATCGATCGGGAAAAAGGGTGATTCTGGAACTAGAACCCCTTCTTTCCAGACAAATATTTAATGAGTTAGATTGTTATCGTTCAATTCATCACATCGCCACAAAACTGCGAAAAATCGACGATCTACAAACTTTATTTGAAACTACTGTTACTGAAATTCGTCAACTCACCGGATTTGACCGCGTAATGCTCTATCGCTTTAGCGAACAAGGTCATGGGAGGGTTATTGCAGAAGATAAAGAAGAGCATCTTGAAGCCTTTTTGGGACTGAATTATCCTGCTTCTGATATTCCCTTAACTTCACGGAAACTGACCTTAGAAGTAGGAGTGCGTGTTATTGCCGATGCTGCTATGCCTTCTGTAGAGATTATTCCTGTACTTCCTCAAGAAGAACCTTTAGATTTAAGTAATGCAGTCTTGCGTGGTGTTTTGGACTGTCATACTAAATATTTAAAAAATATGGGAGTTTCGGCTTCCTTAACTATCGCGATCGCCAGAGAAGGAGAACTTTGGGGTTTAATTGCTTGCCATCATTATACTCCCAAATATCTTCCCTATGCAATGCGGGCAGCTTGTAAATTACTCGGCCAAATTATTTCTTTGGAAATGGCCACGAAAAAAGATCGCACTGACACTGACTACAAATATCATCTTAATAATGTTCTCGTCAAACTGATTGAATGGATGTCAGTTGAAGAGAACATTAGCGATGGATTAACGAATTCTCCTAACCATTTACTCGAGTTAACTGGAGCAACTGGGGTCGCAATTTGGCAAGATGACGATTGTATTTGCTTGGGGAAAACTCCAGAAATTGAGGCGATCGCCTCTTTGGTACAAATATTACGCACAAAACATCCCCAAGAAAAAATCATTCACACAAACTCTCTCGTTCAATTAGCTCCTAACTGGGCATCTCACAAAGAAATTGCAAGCGGACTCCTCGCTATTTCTCTTTCTGAAACCGAGTCCAAATATATCCTCTGGTTTCGACCGGAAACCCTACAGACTGTAGAATGGGCAGGGAAGCCTCAAGAAGCCTCACAACCTGGCAAAGATGGCGAAATTGTTCTTTGTCCCCGACAATCTTTTGCTTTGTGGAAAGAATTAGTCCATTTAGCCAGTTTACCTTGGAAAACTTGTGAAATTGAGGCGGCTTTAGAACTGCGAGAGGCGATCGTGAGGATTTCTCTACGGAAAGCCGATCGCCTTGCAAAACTCTATATTGCATTGCAAGCATCGGAAGCGAGGACAAGAGAAAAAGCGACCCAATTAGAAACAACATTACACGAGTTAGAGAATATTCATAAACAATTACTCGATACTCAAACCCAACTGATTCAAAACGAAAAAATGTCCAGTTTGGGACAGTTGGTTGCGGGAGTTGCTCACGAAATTAACAACCCAGTTAACTTTATTTATGGAAATCTTACCCATACCGAACAAAGTATCCAAGATTTGATTGGAATGTTAAATCTTTATACCAAACATTATCCCAATCCTATCCCAGAAATCCAAGCAGAAGCAGAAGCAATTGAGTTAGATTTTACCCTACAAGATTTACCAAAAATGCTGGCTTCAATGCAAGTAGGAGCCCACAGAATTCAAGAAATTGTGCAATCTTTGCGGAATTTCTCTCGCTTGGATGAGAGCGATCGCAAAACTGTCGATCTCCATGAGGGTATTAATAGTACATTACTGATTTTGGGAAACCACCTGCAGCTAAAACCCAATGGATTTGGCATTCAAGTTATTAAAAATTATGGCGATTTTCCTAAGATTGACTGTTACCCAGGACAACTCAATCAGGTTTTTATGAACATTCTCGCTAATGCAATTGATGTTCTCGAAGAACGCGATCGCCATCGTTCCCCAGAAGAGATTAAAGCCAAACCCAGCCAGGTTTCCATCAGTACAGAAATTGCTTCAAGCGATCGCATTTCGGAACCGCATCTTATTGTTCGAATTGCTGATAATGGTACGGGAATTGCTCCAGAAAACTTAGAAAAATTGTTCAATCCTTTCTTTACTACTAAACCTATTGGCAAAGGAACAGGGATGGGATTAGCAATTAGCTATCAAATTATCGTTGAAAAACATAGTGGTTTCCTCACTTGTCAGTCTGAATTAGGACAAGGTGCAGAGTTTGTTATCGAAATTCCCCTGATCAAATAATACAAAAATACCAAATAAGATAAGGTTTGCCTTGATGATTTTCAGGGTGCATCTCAAAGTTGCAAATTTACAACATTGCTCCGAATAATTAGAGCTAGGGAGCGAGACGCTCCCACTACAATAAACCATAATGGGGGTAGT
>NZ_JACSWA010000258.1 GCF_016888125.1 Spirulina sp. CCY15215 | reverse complement strand
ACTATTTCAGTGACCTTAAAATTGTTTAACTGCTAACGACAGAGCGAGGAACTAGCTTCGCATTCCCAGGTGTCGTGACCCAAATAACGTAGTACGCAAGGTACTTAGTCTGGTCAGAATGGCTTGTCAGATTTCTCTTTCAAGCCTCACGCTTTTAGGCTGAGGTTCCTGACCCTAATTGAATCTTAATTCGCTGGGTTGCTGTCTCAAGGACGGCGCTCGATGACCTGATCGATCAAACCGTAGTTTTTCGCCTCTTCAGCAGACATGAAAAAGTCGCGATCGGTGTCCGTTTCGATGCGCTCTAAGGGTTGTCCGGTGCGATCGGCAAGATGATGGTTTAACAAGGCTTTAAGATAGAGAATCTCTTTGGCTTGAATTTCAATATCCGTTGCTTGACCTTGAGCGCCCCCGAGGGGTTGATGAATCATAATGCGAGAGTGGGGTAAGCTCATCCGTTTGCCTTTGTGTCCCGCACAGAGGAGAAATGCTCCCATACTTGCGGCTAAACCGACACAAATTGTTGAGACATCTGGGCGAATTTGATTCATAGTATCAAAAATACCCAAACCCGCAGAAACGGAACCCCCTGGAGAGTTGATGTAAAGATAAATATCTTTTTCCGCGTCTTCAGCTTCCAGGTAGAGAAGTTGAGCCACGATTAAGTTGGCCAGTTCGTCGGTAACGGGTTGTCCGAGAAAAACGATACGCTCTCGGAGAAGTCGAGAATAAATATCGAAGGCGCGTTCGCCGCGACCTGATGATTCAATGACGGTAGGGATCATGTGTCGTTAATCTCGTGCTTGCATTTTTTCCAGTGTACCAATTTCTCCGTGCGATCGCGGTTTTCTCGCGATTTGTAGGGGTTGGGTTATTACCCTTTGATCTTTTCTCCCTTCTGAATTATCAACGGTTTAACCCATCACGAATAAGTTACCACGGAGAACCAATTAAGGTGAAACCCGACCAATAATAGGGATGTTGGAAAGCGCGATCGCCGAGATTTGCTAACTCTGAAGGCAAATTAACTCGTCCCAATGTCCCCACTAACTGACTGTTTGATTTATTCTCAGCAGCTTTTTCTAAGCGCACGTTTCCGGCAATCATAGCAATTTGTGCCTGTTGGAGTGCTTCTGCTTTGGTCCTGCGCGATCGCAATTGGTGATAAAACTCGCTCATTAAAGCCAGAGTACCGGTATCGCTGGCATACCATAAACTCGCTAGGGCGGAACTAACTCCCGTTTGTACCGATAACCCAGCAAACCCATACTCGGCGGTTTCATCCCCCAAAGCGGTGCGACAGGCGCTTAATACTAACAGTTCTATCTTATTTCCCCAATCTAAGTTAGCCATTGCTTCTAAACTCAATTGCCGATCCCAGAGTTGAATATAGGACTCGTTGGGGGTACCGGGTTGGAATTGTCCGTGGGTCGCCAAATGGACGATTTTCGCCCCCGATCGCCCCGGTTGGTGTTGTAGGTTGTCGAAGGTAAAAGTCTCGTTGAGAAAAGTTTGTTGAGAGGGGAATTGCCCCGCAATAGTCGCCACTTCGAGGGGGACGGCGGGTAAATCCGCTTGTTGGCTAAATTCTGACATTCCCATCGCGATCGCGGAATCATTGCGAATATCGGTATAGTGATCGGGAATTAAATGGAGACTGGGTAACAAGGAAATAGCATAGTTTTCCACTAAAAACTGCTTGCCATCGTGAAGGGCGGCCATGGGCAGAGTTCGCAGGCCATCATCGAGGACAAAGGCAATTCCCTCAATATTAAAACGCTGTAAATCTTTTTTGACTGGCGCAATGAGCCATTGATAAAGCTGTTGAGACGGCGCGAGATATTGAGTATTGCGTCGATAAATGGGATGAGCGAGTTTGTGTTGGAAGGTTTGAATTTCAGCTAAAAGACGTTGGCGCGGAATGTCGATACTATAGCGGATCGGTGCATCTGTGGGTGGAACTAAAATCAGATCCAGGCGATCGGGACGGGCAAAAATGTAAAGGGTTGCGGTGGACTTTCCCGTTTTAGCCGCCATACGACCTAAAATATCTTGCATCTCTTCCACAGAAGTGCTAGAAGATTCCTTCTCTTTGCCCAAGTGACGGAGAAAATTGTCGCTGTAGTATTGGTCTAACAAGGCGATCGCGCTGTTTAAATCCCCTTGATCAAGCAAACTGATAATGTCCTGGCGATCGCCCCAGTCGGTGCTATCCCCTTCCGACTCAACCAAATTCGCAGAAAGTTGCGTGATGGTTTCGATATTATGGGTGGGTGCAATGGTTGCTGGGGAAAATACGGGATCGCTAGGAGTAGTTTCAGGAGGTGTTGGCGTTGATATTACTGTTGGCGTTGATATTGTTGATATTACTGTTGGCGTTAATATTGGCGGTGGTAATAATATGGGAGGAGTTAAAGATTCAATATTAGCAATACCCGAGGTTCCTGTTGCCGTACCATTAGCAATATCTATTGTTGCCGGATTTCCAGAGGCGGAATAGTCGAGGCGATCGACACCGTTACCCCCGTCGATAAAACGGTTAAAATTCACGCCACTATTAAAAATAAAAGTATCGCTGCTATTGCCTCCCGTAATGCGGGAAACATTGCTAAAACTTACCCCCTCCACGCTGCCACTGCCAACTCCAGTGAGATTCCAAGTTGTAGCGCGATCGGGTCCGATAAAATTGTTTGCTCCAGTAATAGTAACCGAGTCTTGCAATACTTGTCCATCGAGAAAATAAATATCTCCGCCACTATATCCCCCATCAAAAACAATCGATTGAAAACCCTTTTGGATGCTATTGAGTTCGTTCAATTCCAACACCAACCCCGGATCGAATCCCATCGGATTATTGCCAACAAGAATCGCTTGACCGGGATCTCGTGCCTGAAAAGTGAGAGTTCCTGTGCCAGCAATACTCGCATTCGTTCCTGTACTGCTATTATTAGCTCGAAACGTGATATTTTTGGCACTAATAGAGGCATTATTTTGTCGATTAATCGTGTAAGCATCTAAGAGGAGATTAGCATTATTAGCGATTAAAGAAGAACCCGTCTTGAGAATTATATCCCCACCATTATTAGCATCTGCATCGGCAATTAAAGTCACTGAAGTAGCATTAACAAAATTGAGAGAAACTCCCGTATCGAGAAAAATATTTCGAGTTGCAGCGAGATTGATATTGCCAGTTAAACTTTCCAGAAACGCTTTATCAATCGAAATATCTGTTGTCGCGTCAAAGTCTGCCAGGGAGATAGTGTTATCAAGTAATGCTGCCATAATACTTGCGTTGTCCGGGCTATTTACCCCATCGGTGATGGTAATATCCCTCGGATCGAGCAAAATTGTCCCATCTATACCTTGGGTAGTGCTAACATCGGCAAATCCTTTAAAGAGTAAATATTCTTTTCCCGAAACTTCTACAAATCCACCATCGCCGCTTTGATTTCCCCCTCGGGCGCTAATTTCCCCATAAAACCCCGTCACTTCATCCGCCCAAGCGATAATTCTACCCCCATTTCCCTCTCCCAAAGCATCGGCGCGAATGATTGTATTTTCATCAATAAAAAGGCGATCGGCGGTGGGTAAATTCCCTTTTCCTTGATAATCTCCACCCATGAAGATATTCCCCCCGCCATTGACCCCAGAGGCATCAATGCGGGCATCAAATAAACCAATGCGATCGCCTAATAAATAAATTCCTTGCTGTCCTTGACTCGTGCCTTGAGAGTCCTTAACGTCCAAGTTTCCCATCACGAATGCCGTCCCTGCTTCCGGTGGCGAAATAGCTTGAGAACCGAGGAAAATAGCCCCATCTGGATGAACTTGCAGCCCAGTTGTCACCCCCCGATCTTCTGCACCCACTAGCAATTCTGGCAAATCAAGGGCATTAATGGGCAAAGGTTGACCGTCTTTCGTGAAGGGAACTTCAATCTCGAGACTTAATAATCCTCCAGGTTGAGACAGTTTAATGCGATTCGTCCCTGGAATGGCGCTAATGAGGATATTCCCCCCCGGTGCGCTTAAAGTCCCTGTATTAACAACGCTTCCACCGATCAAGCCAATATTATGCCCAGGGGTAACGGTTAAATTTCCCGCATTCACGAGGGGAGCGGGATTTTCTAAATTAAACTCAAAAGTTGAAGGTGTACCATTGAGCGTCAGATAGTCATTACTGCCAAAAGCACTAAAAATTCCCCCATCTAAACCAATCCCCGTTGCTGTTGTGGCGAAAAAATCTCCCGGAACATTTAGACTAGCATGAGAACCAAACACAATTCCCGCCGGATTCATGAGGTATAAATTAGCATTCCCTCCCGTTACTTGGATCAGACCATCAATAATAGAAGGATTGCCGCCAATTACTCGGGCAAGGATATTTTGGATACCTGGATGAGACAAAAAATTAGCAATTTGGTTGCTATCTAAACCAAATTGCTCGAAACTGTGAAATAAATTTGCACCATTTCCTGAAAGAGTCCCTCCGGAAATGTCAAAGCGATCGCCATCGGCAGTAACTTTTGTGCCTGTATCTGAAGCGGACTGAATAGATTGAGCGCTGACGAAGGGTGCGTTTAATCCAGACAAGCACAGAGTTACTGTAATTGCTGGGAAAAGGTGCGTTTTTTCTAATTGCATTCTTTTGAGGAGGCCAAGGGACCATTATAAATAATAGCTTTACCCGCACCCCCCAAAACCGCGAACAGTTTTACCCTGTTGTTAAAGAGTAAATACACTTGAACAAAATTGTAAATTTTTGTTACGGTTTGGCGATGGATACGGGAGGTAAAGCTAGAAATGGTTCGATGCACCTTTTTGTCTCCTATTTTCGCTTACCGAGGGAGAGATTTAGAGGTCATGGGATTGAGAGGATGGGAACTGACAAATTCGACATCCGCAAACTGGCCGAGATCGACAGACTCTAAAAATTCCTGCCAGTCTTGGGCGATCGCCACATCTTGAGGATTATTGCGACGCTGATGAGCAAAAGCAGCGAGGGCTTCTTGCCAAATTCCAGCTTTAGCATAATCATTAGCATCTGGACCTTGAGCAACTTGTCGGGCGAGTTCGCTATTAGCGTCAAGGCGTTGGATATAGCCATCAACGTAGACGTTTCCGGCAGACGCTAAGGCATCCGAACCGCGATCGCACACCAAAGAAACCACCCAGTGATAGTTCATTCCTTCTTTGAGGGCGTATTCTTCTTCTTGGGGTAAGCTAACGCTCATAATCCCTGCTGTTGCAGGAACCGCCAGTTCTGCTTGGTAAATCGGATCGCCCTTCTCATCGCTGAGAATAAACTCAACACTTTGCGCTTTGGTTTCCTCTGGAACGTACCAGAAAAACTCGGGATGAGACTGCACGGTTAGAGACATGACTTCTTTGTTGTTAGCCAGCTTCAGGTTGTGGGGAGTCAAAGGCGTTAAGGATTTTCCAGCCTGGGAAGGGGCGAAACAGCCCCGAGTTCCACCGCCAGCAGTGGAATCGGGAGCGCCGAAATCCGTCAAATTATCGGCGTTAAAGGGGGCGGCGATCGCGTTCTGAGCCAGCATAACCGTGGGGGCTGCGGTGGCTAAGGCCGCAAAAACCGCCAGTGTTTTTGCGAGATGAGTTTTCATAGTCTAGACTCCATCTAGATAGATATACTTTTAATTTAGCAGAAACCAGAAAAATCTTTACTAGATAAATCTACTAAGTTGTCTAATTTTTTCCGGAAGAATTTAAGTTGAATCTATTTTCCTCTGGAGGCAAATTTAATCCCATTTTTAATCCCATTTTTAATCCCATTGATGACAATGAGATAATGAAGGCGATAATGAAAGGGTGACACCCCAATAGCAAGGACAAAACATTCCATTCCGATCGGACGAACAGCAAACAGGGAGACAAAAATGCCAGCGAAAATACTGGTCGTAGATGATGAACCAACCATGCAACTCCTGATCCGCAAGGCGTTCAGGAAGCGTATCCGCCAAGGAGAACTCGAGTTTGCGTTTGCCAATAATGGCCTGGAAGCCCTAGAAACATTGGCAGCCGACCCCGATATAGACGCGATCCTGAGCGATATCAATATGCCTAAGATGGATGGGTTGACCTTACTGGAGCGAGTTTCCCAACTGAAACGCCCGACTCTCAAAACAGTCATTATTTCTGCTTACGGGGATATGACCAGTATCAGGACGGCGATGAATCGAGGCGCTTTTGATTTTTTAACCAAGCCTATCAACTTTGAAGATCTGGAAATTACCATTAACAAAACTTTAGATCACGTCAGCCAAATTAAGGAGGCGATCCAAGAAAAGAAACAGGCAGAGGAGGCACGGGAGGAATTATCCAGACAAAAGGCTTTGCGAGAAAGCGAACGACGTTTGATTCAGATTCTCGAGGCGGTACCTGTGGGGGTTTTTGTCGTTGATGCGACGGGAGAGGCCTACTATACCAATCATGCAGCCAAATCTATTTTAAGCGGAGAAACCCATGCTGAGGGTTCCGCCCCTCAGCCAGAGCAAGCAAAGGAGGAGAAAAGTGAAGCCAGTCATCTTCAAGATCTCAAACAAATTTATAGCGCTCAAACCCAAGAATGCTATCCCGAAGAGCGGCATCCGTTAATGTTGGCTTTGGCGGGGGAAAGTATCACTGTTGATGATGTTGAGTTACATCAGGGGGAGCAAGAGATTCCTTTAGAGATTGCGGCGACTCCGATTTATGATGAAGCGGGGGCAATCGTTTACGCGATCGCAGCATTTCAGGATATTACCGAACGCAAGCGGATTGAAAAGTTATGGGCGGATTACAATAAACTCTTGGAAACGCGGGTAGTGCGGACAACCAAGGAACTCGACAAAAGCGAAGCCACTAACCGTGCAATTCTCAAGGCGATTCCTGATTTACTGTTGCAGATGAACCGGGAAGGGGTTTGCTTGAGCGCGATCGCCCCTGATAATGTCAGCAATATTCTCGCGATCGATTGCCACAGCATCGGTTGCCCGTTGGACAAGTTTTTACCCCCCGAATTGGCCCAAAGCTATTTGAGTTATGTGCATCGCGCCCTAGAAACAGGGGATTTGCAGATCTTTGAATTTCTCGTTCCCCAAGATGGCGAACAACGTTACGCTGAAGCGAGAATCGTCGTTAGTGGCGAGAATGAAGTATTGGCGATCGTGCGAGATATTAGCGATCGCAAGAAAGCCGAAACCGCACTGAAGACCGCCAAGGATGCTGCCGAAGCCGCTAACCGAGCGAAAAGCACCTTCTTGGCCAGTATGAGTCATGAGTTAAGAACCCCCCTCAATGCTATTTTAGGGTTTAGTCAGTTACTGGCGGGCAATGATTCCCTCACCAAAGGACAGCGCGAAAGCCTCGCAATCATTAATCGCAGTGGCGAACACTTATTAACTCTGATTAATGATATTCTCTCGGTTTCCAAAATTGAAGCAGGACGCATGACCCTCAATGAAGAAGCCTGCAATTTACATCATCTGCTCAATTCCCTGCACGATATGCTGCAATTAAAGTCACAGAGCAAACAATTAACCCTCGCTTTTGAGCGTTCCCCCGCTCTCCCGGAATATGTGAAAATCGATAAAGGCAAGTTACGACAAGTTCTCACAAATTTGATTGGCAATGCCATTAAATTTACCAAATCTGGCGGCGCGATCGTGCGTGCCGATGCGAAACCTATCGATCCCCAAAAACCCGAGGAACAAACCCTAGTCTTTTCTGTGGAAGATACGGGATCTGGCATTGATGAGACGGAATTAGCAACACTCTTTGAACCCTTCGTCCAAACTCGCATCGGTCGCCAATCTATGGAAGGGACTGGTTTGGGACTATCCATCAGTCGGGAGTTCGTGCGCTTGATGGGAGGGGATATCACCGTAGACACGGAATGGGGACGAGGCTCCACCTTTACCTTTGAGATCAAAGTGAGGGCAGCAAGCACGGGAGAACGCAGAAAATCTCAAGATAACCGCCGTATTATGGGATTCTCTGTACCTCCCGATGGTGATATCTACCGCATTTTAATCGTGGAAGATATGGTGGTGAATCGTCAGCTTTTAAGGGGAATTCTGCAACCCCTTGGTTTTGAGGTTTCCGAGGCGACTAATGGTCGAGAGGCGATCGCGCTTTGGGAAACTTGGCAACCTCACTTAATTTTAATGGATATTCAAATGCCTGTAATGAGCGGTTATGAGGCGATCGAGAAGATTCGCCAGAGGGAAGGGGAGAATATAGGCGATCGCCCTCCCGTTCCCATTATTGCCCTAACCGCCAGCGCTTTGATTGAAGATCGACAAAAACTGCTCGATCTGGGGGGCAGTGATTTTGTCACGAAGCCTTTTCGTCAGGATAATTTGTTAGAGAAATTGTCTGAGTATTTAGGAATTAATTATCTTTATGAAGAAAGCCAGAGCAATGGCAAAGAAAATGCCCTAGAGACAGCTATTCCCATGTTAGAGGCAGAGGATTTGCAAGGAATGCCGTTAGAATGGTTAGAGCAGTTATACGATGCCGCCCTTTCTGTGGATAATGAAATCTTGTTAGAGTTAATCGAACACATTCCCCCCCAGCGAGAGAAATTAATCGCCAGTTTAACTAATCTTGTTAATAATTTCCGCGTTGATATTATTTTTGATTTAACGCAAGTAGCACTCGATAAACAGGGGGTTTCCCTTGTCAATGAATAATAAACATGAGCAACGAACAATTATCAATGAATAATAATCAATCCGCCACCAGCAAGGCTGAACTTTCTCAAGAAGCTGCCCAAACTTTGTTATTAAAACTTCGGCGCAAGGAAGGAAATTGGGTAGACTGGGGAAAAATCTGCCAGCAATTACAAAAAGCGGGTTATACTGCCCAAACTATTTTTGAGGAAACGGGAATTGAGGGCAAATACCAAAATTTAACGATTGTGGCGGCACAAGTCTTTGAGAGTATTTGCACGGAAGGAGCATCGGAAGCGATCCAAAACTATTTCCAAGGACCACGAAGCGATGTTCTCTACGAATTCCGCATTCTTAACCACAAACAGCGCTTTGCTGCCGCAGAGTTAGCGATGGATAAAAGCCTTGATGTGGATGAGGCGCACGAGGTGGCCAAGGCTATACAAAATTTCTCTTGTTATTCTACGCCACCCCAAGGGTTTACAGTTTCCCCTGGGGATGCTGTGGCCTATCAATGTTGGAAAGTAGCACGGGGCAAGAAGGATTTACAAGAGCGATCGCGTCTCATCGCCCGAGGCTTAAAGTTCGCCCATTCTGTCACAGCACGGCAACAAATTGAAGGACTCTTGAGCGATTTTACCGTTGTCTCGGTAGAACGCGCTCCTTTGCTTCCGGTTTATCGGTTGGAGGAGGAGGAACAGTTGGCTCGTATTATTCCTGTTGCTGGAACTTTACCGCTTAAATTAGCTGATTTGCAAGCGGTTTCTCCTCTTGAAGAAGTGCAACCTTTTCGCCTCGTCCAATTTTCCGGAGAGGTCACTTGTATTCCTATACCGGGATGGCAGGCAGTTTTAAAGGCCAAAGATCCCGTCGCCATTTTTGGCAAAAGTGGGGAATTGCCCAATTATTCCTTGAGTAAATCTGAAGATGTGGCGATCGTTGTCGATCGGCGATCGCGTCAATGGGATGCGAATGCTTATTTTCTGGTTAATAATGATGATGGCGAGTTAGAAATTCAGTGGTTTCCTGAAGCTCCCGATCGCGAAATTTTAGGGCAGATTGTAGTTATTTTACGCCCGAAGCGAATTTTGGATGAAAATAACATTATTGAACCTTGGCAAATGGATGATTGATAGCTGGGGGCGCGATCGGGCTACATTTCTCGGCCATTTTTCCCATAAGCCTCCCACGCCAAATCAGCCAACCCGTTCAAAATAGCTACAGCCACCGTTGCGCTACCTTTACGCCCGCTAATGCGAATATTAGGGATCATGGTATCTTGGAGGCGTTCCTTGACCACATCGGTATCGACAAATCCAGAGGGAGTGGCGATCGCCAAAGCCGGTTTAATCTCTTCTGCTTCAATTAACTCTACCAAAGCCGTCAGTGCCGTTTGTGCTTGGCCGATAATAAAAATTGCCTCGGGATAGCGTTTGGCGAGAGTTTGAATACCCCGAGCCAATTGCGATTTACTCTTTTGAGGGCGAGTAATCGTTTCCATGCTGCAATAGACTGGATTTGCAAAAGTCTGCTGAATAGCTGGGGAAATACCCACTTGAATCATGGGTACATCAACAATAATCGTTGTCCTGGCTGCAAGGGCGGCCACTCCTGATTGTAGCGCCCCCTCAGAAAATCCGATTAAGGACTTATACTCAAAATCCGCCGTCTCATTAATGACCCGTCGGAGAATTTCATATTCTGCGGGAGCAAAATGATGTTCTCCGATCTCGCGATCGACGATCGCCAAACTCTGAGCGTCTGTAGGATGCCATTCCATAAGCAATTCAAAATTCAATAGGTCCCAATCGGCTAACTCATTTAGTTTATCCTTGACTGGGGAAAATAAGGAACTCTCTCGATTTATCCCGGAACCCAGAAAATCTATATTATTCTCCGATTTGCTTCACATCCACCTCAATTGCTTCTATATCAATTGTTCCAGGAGGTGTAATGCGAACAAACTTTCCTTTTTCCACCAGAAGGGATTCATTGCAGTTGGGACAGTTAAGATCAAGACCATTGAAGGCGGTAAAAGAATAATTACAGACAGGACATTCATCTTGTACGACATTACGGCCAACCCACCAACGGAGAACAAAAAAGCCGATAAAGAGAAATACAAAAGGTAAAGTAATGAGAATAAAAATCCAATTGAGAACCCAACCCAACCCCAAGGCACTTAAAAGAATAATAAAGGCCAAGATGGTTAACCAACAGCCGACCCCAGATAAATTAATTTGAGCGAGTCTAGAAAAATTCTGATTCATAATTTCGATCTCCTAGGTTGTTACCTTCTCTGCTTCCTCTAGCAATTGTTTGAGCTTTTGTCTCAAGGTTTCTTTCCCAAATTTAGCAAGGGTACATTCGCGCAACCACTCACCGTTACAGCGCGGATCGGTTCGATCGCTCAGACCGTTTAGTATTTCAATACAGGCCCTTGCAACTGCTTCAACATCCCGATGAGGGACTCGCCACCCTAACTTACCATCTTGTAGAGGATCGACTGAACCATCTGCATCCCCCGAAAGGACGGGAATACCGGAAGCCATTGCTTCGAGATAGACGATCCCAAATCCTTCTTGGGAGGGCATGATATAAGCATCAGCAACGCGATAATGAGCGGGAAGGTCTTCTGTGGCGATAAAACCGGCAAAAATAACCCGATCGCCCACACCCAAATCTGCGGCCAATTTCTGCAAGCGGGGTAGATCGTCCCCGCGTCCAATCACCAAATATTTAACGTCGGGAAAAACGCGGGCAATTTCCGGTAAAGCCCGGATGGTAACATCAACTCCCTTATAAATATCTCCCGACCACAATCGGGCGACGGTCATCAGGACTTTAGCATTTTCCAAATCATATTTTTCCAGCAAGTGAGGAGGTTTGCGATCGCGATCGAAGATCGTCCCATCCACAACACAAGGCAACAAGCGCACTTTCTCGGCAGGAATTTCATTAGACTGACAAACCCGATCGCGACTGTAGCGACCGATCGTCCAAATAGAATCCGCTTGTTGCAGGGCTTGAAGTTGTTTTGGGGGTAAAGACTCCCAAACTTCTTTACCGTAAGTGAGAACTGTATAAGGAATTCCCAGACACTGACAAAAGACCTGAATTAAAGGCGCTAAATTAATATGCCCGCAAAAAACGTGCTGGGGACGGCGAAATAATAAACCAGTCCATAGCGCCAGCGCTAGTTTAATGCGCCCTAACCAAGGCGGAAGGGTTTTGAGATAGTGAAATTGGAGGCGATCGCTTGAAAAAGGATTCTCGCACTTCGATGAGTCCCGCAGGAGAAAAATTTCAGCGCTTTTCCCCTCAGCAGAATCGAACAGTTCGAGATATGCCCGCAAAATATCTTTGACGTAAGATTGAATCCCCCCTTCCCTAGCAAAAATCTCGAGAAAAACAAAAACATAATCAACCGTATTTTTTGAGTCTGGCAAAATATTCACTCCTCGCATTTCCCCTTAATTTTAGCCCCTGGTTTTAATCGGTTCTATTTGGCCGAGTTGAATGCGTTGCAAATCTTTGCTGACCATTTGCTCAATTATGGCTGATAAATCGGTCTGAAATTGCCACTGTAAATTGTCTCGGGCTTTGGTGGGATTCGCAACCAGTTGAAAATGTTCGTCCGATCGCAGAAATTTAGGATCGATTTCAACATAATTTTGCCAGTCAAGATCGACGCAATTGAAGGCCATTGCTACTAATTCTCTGACACTATGAAGTTGTCCGGTACCAATCACATAATCTTCGGGGCGATCGGCTTGTAGCATTCGCCACATTACTTCCACGTAATCTCCGGCATAGCCCCAATCTCGTTTAGCATCTAAATTGCCCATTTCTAAAATATTGCTATACCCTAGTTTAATTGACGCAGCCGTGAGGGTGATTTTACGGGTCACAAAGGAAGGGGGACGGCGCGGGGATTCGTGATTGTACAAAATGCCACTACAAGCAAACAAATTGTAGCGCTCTCGATGATGCACCATTGTCCAATGAGCGTGCAGTTTAGCCGCCGCATAGGGATTTTTGGGGCGAAAGGGGGTATTTTCATCTTGGGGGGATTCGGCGACGGTTCCGAACATTTCCGAACTACTGGCTTGATAGAAACGAGTGCGATCGGACAGGCCAACTTGCCTAACGGCTGCTAAGAGGCGAGTGGCGGTACCGGTAATTAAATCTAGGGTACCGAGAGGATCGTTCCAAGAGTGGGGAACAAAACTGGGGGCGGCTAAATTATAGATTTCATCGGGTTGTAGTTCTGCAACGACTTCTCGCAAGATTTGTGCATCTGTGAGATCGACGGCGCGAAATTCTACTTTTTCCACCAGTTCGTCGAGTTTCGCCATACTGCTGCGACGTTCGGGAGGGATGAGTCCGACAACGCGATATCCTTTACTCAACAGCAAGCGACTGAGATAATAGCCATCTTGACCCGTAATCCCTGTAATCAGGGCTGTTTTTGTCATCAGAAAAATTGGGTAGAAACCCCGTCCTTATAGGACGGCTTTACATTGAATAAACGTAACCATCTTTTTTGTGAATTGTCTGGCAATATTTGT
>NZ_JACSWA010000257.1 GCF_016888125.1 Spirulina sp. CCY15215 | reverse complement strand
GCACTATTTCAGTGACCTTAAAATTGTTTAACTACTAACGACAGGGCAGGGAACTAGCTTCGCATTCCAAGGTGTCGTGACCCAAATAACGTAGTACACGAGGTACTTAGTCTGGTCAGAATGGCTTGTCAGATTTCTCTTTCAAGCCTCAAGCCTTTAGGCTGAGGTTCCTGACCGCAAATTAGGAAATAGCGATCGCGCCTTCTCATTCTATACCCCATTATTGCCCCGCGATCGCATTGACTCTGAATCCTTCGGCAGATCCAGCAAAGTTTCCGATAAAATAAGTGTGCCTTGATTGTGTATCTTTCCGAGTCAATTAAAGAAAAACCCGTTCAATCTTTTGCAACCCCTCATGAATCGTGATATTTGAGAACCTGTTATTATCGCCAATATCGAAACAGCCTCCTGTAGGACTCACCCTTGCATCCACGATAAGGGAATTATTTCTGGACCGATTTCAGGTTGAAATTTCTTGTCCCAGTGTTGAAGTTCTGAATGAATTTCAGCAGTTTCCCCTGCGTCCTGGGGTTATTTTAACCATAGCGGGGGAATTTGCAGGAATGATCTCTCGAGAGCGATTCTGGCAGTACATGAGCCGTCCCTATAGTTTAGAATTATTTTCCGGTCGCTCGATTCAAAATTTATACGAATTCTTGCGAGTCGATATTATGCAATTGGATGGTAATACCTCTATTGTAGAAGCAGCACGCTATTCCTTACAGCGATCGCCAGAACTAATGACAGAACCTATCGTTGTCATTCTCGCACCCCAAGATTATCGCCTCCTCGACTTTCATCAACTCCTCGTCGCCCAAACACAGATTTTACAACTGACAACCCAACTCTTACAAGAATCCAGCCAAAAACTGGAAATTGCAAACTTAGAACTGCAACGTCTGGCGGCGTTAGATGGTCTGACGGGAATTGCCAACCGTCGTGGCTTTGATAATTACTTATTGCAAATGCTACAACAATCAAGGCGATCGCAGTTACCTTTATCCCTCTTACTTGCAGATGTTGATTTTTTTAAACCCTACAATGATTATTACGGTCATTTATCTGGGGATCATTGTTTGGTTCAAGTTGCGACAACCTTGCAAAATAGTATTCAAGGAAGTGGAAATTTAGTGGCACGATATGGGGGTGAGGAATTTGGTATTATTCTGCCCAATTGCGAAAGAAATGCTGCGGTGAAAATTGCGGAAACTATCTGTAACAATATTAGGGATTTGCAGATTCCTCATCATCGTTCTCAAGTTAGCGATCGCGTTACCCTCAGCTTGGGAGGGATAAGTATGATTCCCAAAGAGGGAGATACGCCACAAACTCTCATTCAAGCAGCCGATCGCGCCCTCTATGAAGCCAAGCAAACCGGGCGCGATCGTTGTATTTTTCAACCTATTTAATATTGATAATGGATAATGGATAATTAACCCTATAAATATGGATATTTTTTTGGGATCGGCGGCGATTTTTATTTTCTGTCCGCTTTTGGGAGGACTTCCCCTCATTGATTGGATAACTTTTGGGTTGACGGGGAAAAAACTAGCTCAGATCGGCACAGGAAATGTTTCTGTTTCCGCCGCCTTTTATCACGGAGGGACTATCGCGGGCATTCTCTCGGCGCTTTCAGAAGCATTGAAAGGGATTTCTGCTGTGGCGATCGCCCGCCATTTTTTCCCCCTCCAACCCACATGGCAATTGATCGCCCTGATTGCCTTAATTATGGGACGCTATTGGATGGGAAAAGGACCCGGCACCACTAATACCTTTTGGGGTATTATCTTCCACGATCCCGCAGCAGCAGCCTTCATCATTTTAATTGGTAGTACGAGTTTTACGATTTTTCGCGATCGCGCTACCGGGCGTTTGGTGGGTTTGGGCGTTTTAGCCTTAATTCTCACCTTGCGCCGTCCCCATGATTCAGATTATATTTTAGCTGCGATCGCCCTTGCCGTTTTATTGGCTTGGATTTATCAAAAAGTTCCCGACGATCTGGAATTACCCGCCGCAAAAGCCAAAAGTGATTCTCAAAAAATGTTTCGTTTTTTCCGAGGAGATAATGCCTTGTTAACGCTGAACGATCGCCTCGATCCCCTTAAAGTTGGCAGTAAAGCGGCCAATCTCTCTCTCCTTAAAAGCTGGGAATACAACGTTCCCGAGGGTTGGGTACTTCCGGCGGGAGACGATCCGCAACCCTTAATCCTTTCGGTTTCCCCTTCCCCTCAAAATCCTTTTATTGTTCGTTCTTCGGCCATTGGTGAGGACTCGGAAACGGCTTCGGCGGCGGGACAATATCTCACTATTGGCAATATTACCGATTTAGTAGCCCTGCAAGCCGCGATTATTCAGTGTCAGACTGCGTATAATAACCCCGCCGCCCTTCACTATCGGCGCGATCGCCACCAGTCGGAGATCTCCCTTGCGGTTATTGTCCAGCAACAAATCCAAGGTGTATTTTCTGGGGTGGCCTTCAGTCGCGATCCGATGGATTCTTCTAGCGAGGCGGTGATGGTAGAAGCCTTACCTGGCGGGGCGGCGCAGGTGGTTTCCGGACAAGCAACCCCAGAACAATATCGCGTTTATTTAGAAGTGCGATCGCCAGTATCCGCAGCTAATCCCTCACAAATTATTATTGAAGGAAAAGGAAACATTCCTTCGGGTCTCATTCAAGAGGTAGCACAAATTGTTCGAGAATTGGAGAATCGTTTCCACGGTATTCCTCAAGATCTGGAATGGACCTATGACGGAGAAAAACTGTGGGTTTTGCAAGTTCGCCCCATTACGACACTTATTCCTTTATGGACGCGAAAAATAGCCGCAGAGGTCATTCCAGGCGCGATTCCTCCCCTAACCTGGTCGATTAATCGCCCTTTAACTTGTGGGGTTTGGGGGGATATTTTTACAATAGTTTTGGGAGAGGGCGATCGCGATTTAGACTTTGCAGAAACAGCAACACTGCACTATTCTCACGCTTATTTTAACGCAACTTTATTGGGGCAAATTTTTCGCCGCATGGGTTTACCACCGGAAAGTTTGGAATTTCTGACTCGAGGAGCAAAATTTTCTAAACCTCCTTTACTTTCTACTTTAAAAAATATTCCCGGTATTTTACGTTTACTGGGACGAGAACGATCTTTAAATACGGATTTTGATCGCGATTATCAAAAATGGTTTGCCCCTGCACTCAGTCCTCTTAAATCCCCCCCAGAGTCTTTAAATGAAGAAGAGTTACTAGCTCGTTCTGACTTGATTCTCTCGACCCTCGAACGGGCAACTTATTACAGTATTTTAGCGCCATTAAGTTTGGCAATTCGTCAAGCTATTTTTAAAGTTCCCGAACAATATTTAGATAACTCGCAATTACCGGAGATTGAATCTCTGCGATCGCTGGCAAAGTTAGCGGGAAAAACGCGCAATTTACTGCCTATTTCTCGTTTGAATTTTGATAGTTGTCCTTCTCTATTTGCTTATTTTGCCGAAACTCCCGATTGCGAGAATATCCTGGAACAATTTCAAGAATGGTTAGCACGTTATGGCTATTTAAGTCAAGTTGCAACAGATATTTCTGTCCCGCGCTGGCAAGAAAATCCGCGTCCCATGCGAGAATTGTTTGCACAGTATATCTTTAGCGATCGCGATCGCATACAAGCAGAAGGTAGTTTTCAGCACAATAAGATTCAAGGTTTGAGAGCGCGTATTGTCCAAAAACGCTTAAACTTAAAAGGACAAGTTACAGAAGTTTATTCTCGATTATTGGCTGAATTACGCTCGACATTTTTGGTTCTGGAAAAGCGCTGGCGAGAAGCGGGAGTTTTGCAGGAAGAAGGGGATATTTTTTTGATTGAATTTGAGGAAATTCGTGCGGTTTTGGAAGAAGAAGATCTGGAATTGCGATCGCGTTTTCCCGATTTGGTTCGTCAGAGGCGATCGCGTTGGAATAAAGATAAAAAACTTTCCCATGTTCCCTATGTAGTTTATGGTAAAACAACAGCAGGAGATTTACCGATTTTATCAACTTTGCCTCCCAAACAAAAGCTCACCGGAATCCCTGCAAGTTCTGGTATTGTAGAAGGAAGAATTAAGATTGCGCGATCGCTTGGAGAAGGTGGAGAAATCGATCGGGAAACTATTCTTGTTGTCCCCTATACAGATGCAGGTTGGTCTCCCTTGCTTTCCCGCGCTAAGGGAATTATTGCTGAGGTAGGAGGAAAGTTATCTCATGGAGCAATTTTAGCTCGAGAATACGGCATTCCCGCAGTAATGGATGTACATAATGCTATGCAATATTTACGGGATGGTCAGCTTGTACGATTAGATGGTCAAAAGGGAATTGTAGAGATTTTAGAAGAAGGTTTTTAGTCTATGCGAAAGACAGTTTCTGTAATTCTTCTTTGGCGATCGGCTCAATTATAGCCCTTGTCAGCAATGATACGCAATCTGTCAAACTAATAACTAATATCAAATCCGATTAAACAACCCAAAAACTGTAGGGACGTTGCATGCAACGTCCCTACAGTTGGATTTCTGGGGTAGAGGTGCAATTGCTTTACCCTGAAATTATGACCTATTATTAGCTCCAACCTTTTAGCAACAGTAAAACCAAGACCCATTCATTCCAAAGCTGAGAAAGCATATTTCTCAGCCGAAATGGATAAACTAATGTCTATATTTCTCTGAAAATCATTTCATCTGTTGTTTCTTCTCTTTCTTCAAATCTCGCATCCCTGCTGCTGCTAATTCTGCATCCATTAAAGTGCGTCCTGTTGCAGCCAGATAAACATCATCCAAACTCGGTCGAGACTGTGCCATGCTAAAGGTTGGTAAGCCAATTTCAGATAGGGATTTTTCAATTTGTGTTAACGGGTTGCTTTCTCGTTGTACAACTAAATTGAGGGAGTTTCCTTGTGCTTCGTTAATAATTGCTTCTTCAACAAAAGGCAGGGTTAGTAATTGTGCCTTTGCCTTTTTTGCTTCTTCTTGTGGGGAAAACTCGCGAATTCTTAATGTCACCCGATCGCCACCAATTTTATCTTTTAACTCAGAAGGACTTCCTTCTGCTAACACTACACCGCGATCAATGATAGCAAGGCGATCGGCAAGTGCGTCAACTTCTTCTAAATAATGACTGGTAATCAATACTGTTGTCCCTGCTTCTCGCAATTTTCGCAAGAAATCCCACACTACAAAACGACTTTCAATATCTAATCCCACTGTCGGTTCATCTAAGACTAAAACATCGGGTTGATGTAGTAAACCTGCTGCTAAATCTAATCGCTTTCGCAACCCTCCGGAATAAGTCCCCGTTTTCTTATCTGCATACTCTTGTAAACCCAAAAGGTCTAATAATTGATTAATACGTTCTTTAGCAGCTTTATTGGGAAGATGATACAATGCTGCTTGCAATTGTAACAATTCTCGTCCTGTGAGAACTTTATCTAATGCTACTTCTTGCGCTACATAACCGAGACGCTTTCTCGCTTGTTTGGGACTGGCGATCGCCGAAACCCCGCAAACTTCAATTTTTCCCTCATCTGGCTTAGATAGGGTACATAAACAGCGAATGGTGGTGGTTTTTCCAGAACCATTGGGTCCGAGTAATCCGAATATATTTCCCTTTTCTATTTTAAAGGAGATATTTCTTACCGCTTCAACATCTCCATAGTTTTTCTTCAGACCTTCGATTAAAACAGCAGCATTCATAAAAACACAAATTTTAATGATAAGTTTGTCAATTTGAGTAGAGATGTTGTCAGCAACCCTTCTACAAGCAACAAAGAAAGACTATCTCAAGCATTACAGATAGTCTTTTCTACAATTATGTCATAAAAATTTACAACATTAGGATCTACGCATTAGCGGGCAAGATACCAGCACTGCCATAACAAGAGAATACAGTAGTGGGAGCGTCTCGCTCTCTAGTTGCGAAATCCTACAACATTTATTCAACGGGTTCAAATTCTTCCTTCCCGACTCCGCAAACAGGACAAACCCAATCATCAGGAATATCCTTAAAGGCTGTCCCCGGTGCAATTCCACCATCGGGATCCCCTTCTTCAGGATCGTAGATATAGCCACAAGTGCCGCATTCGTATTTTTGCATCGTCATGTCTCCTCTCGTTGACTTGAATTCTAGCCTAAAAGCGACTCTATTCGCGATCGCCCCAATCAAAAACGCCGACTTTTCTCAACAAAAAAGAGGATTCCTGTGGCGATCGCCAACAACATCAGAAACCAAATCACCCCTCCCGGCATAAACGACAGGATACCCGTTCCCCGCAAGATATAGACGAGAATGGTAAGTCCTACAACCATAAAAAAGAGGTTGCTAACGATCGTTTCTGATTGGGGAGGAAAAGCCATGTGATAGTTGATAGTGGATAGTGGATAGTGGATAGTTGAGAGTTGAGAGTTGAGAGTTGATAGTTGATAGTTGATAGTTGATAGCGATGCACGGTTAGGCTTTGCAGGATATTGGGACTGCTCCTATTGTCTCGTATTCTAGGGTATTTGGGAAAATGTAAGGATTCTTTACGTTGGCTGAGGTTCGCGATCGCACCAACTTCGCAAACCCGATATATTTCAGCCCTTCTCCCCCAAGAGTATCCATTCTAGGGTACATTTTGGGAATCTCAGTTTATTTGTTTATTGTAACTATTTTTAGGAAACAGAACCATAAATTTGAGATAAGGGGATTTTTTGCTGATTTTGAAGAAAATCTATGGTTTTAGAGAAAGTTAACGTAACTCAGCTAGTTTTAGTTTGTGTTTACTGCGCTTTTCATTTTCGGGCGTGCTTTTCAAGAGCGATCGCTTTCGTCATAATGCAGAGTAACGAAATCACCCACAGTCTACGACCGTTATAAAAAGAGGAGATAGGAAAACATGAAATTTTCAGTTTACGGAAAAGGCGGAATTGGCAAATCTACAACCAGTTGCAACATCTCCGTTGCTTTGGCAAAACGCGGCAAAAAAGTCCTGCAAATTGGCTGCGATCCCAAGCATGACAGTACCTTCACCCTAACGGGATTTTTGATTCCCACCATTATCGACACCCTACAAGAAAAAGATTTTCATTATGAAGACATTTGGCCAGAAGATGTTATCTATAAGGGCTATGGCGGCGTACACTGTGTAGAAGCGGGTGGACCTCCTGCTGGTGCGGGTTGTGGTGGATACGTGGTGGGAGAAACCGTAAAATTACTGAAAGAACTTAACGCTTTTGACGAATACGATATCATCCTCTTTGATGTTCTCGGTGACGTAGTTTGTGGTGGATTTGCCGCACCTTTGAACTATTCCGATTATTGTATGATTGTCACAGATAATGGCTTTGATGCCTTATTTGCTGCCAATCGTATCGCAGCATCAGTACGAGAAAAAGCACGAACTCATCCTCTACGATTAGCGGGTTTAATTGGCAACCGGACATCAAAACGAGATTTGATCGATAAGTATATTGAAGCAGTTCCCATGCCCGTCTTGGAAGTTTTACCCCTAATTGAAGATATTCGGGTTTCTCGAGTTAAAGGTAAGACACTGTTTGAAATGGCAGAAAGCGATCCCTCGTTAAACTATGTCTGCGATTACTATTTGAATATAGCTGACCAAGTGTTGGCTTTACCCGAAGGAGTTGTACCCAACGATGCACAAGATCGGGACTTATTCTCCTTGTTATCTGACTTCTATCTCAATCCTCCTGAAGCACCCAAAATTGAGAAAGAAGAACTTGATTTAATGATGGTCTAAGTCAATGAAACAATTATCAATTATCAATGAACAAGGCAGAATTGATAATTGATAATTTCTGATTATGTATTGTTTGTTATTCAGAGGAGAATTAAAACATGACTGCTGCACAACAAGAAGCCCCAGCACTAAATTTTGAGTGCGAAACGGGAAATTATCATACATTTTGTCCCATTAGCTGCGTTGCCTGGTTATACCAAAAAATTGAAGATAGTTTCTTTTTGGTAATCGGCACAAAAACTTGCGGTTACTTCCTACAAAATGCAATGGGAGTAATGATTTTTGCCGAACCTCGCTATGCAATGGCAGAATTGGAAGAAGGGGACATTTCTGCTCAATTAAATGATTATGAAGAACTGAAAAGATTGTGCGATCAAATTAAACGCGATCGCAATCCTAGTGTAATCGTTTGGATCGGGACTTGTACCACAGAAATCATTAAAATGGACTTGGAAGGATTGGCACCCAAGTTAGAAGCAGAAATCGGCATTCCTATCGTAGTTGCGCGTGCCAATGGATTAGATTACGCTTTCACTCAAGGGGAAGATACCGTCCTTGCTGCAATGGCGCACCGATGTCCCCAAGAAGCACAAGTGAAAGAAGAAGAAAAAGGCGATCGCAATGCAATTCAAAAACTCCTCAATTTTGGGCGCAAAACGGAAGATGTAACGGCAGAAGAATCAGCACATAAAGCCCATCCTCCTTTAGTATTATTTGGTTCTCTTCCCGATCCCGTCGTTACCAATCTTTCTCTAGAACTGAAAAAGCAAGGAATCAATGTATCAGGATGGTTGCCAGCCAAGCGTTACACAGAATTACCCGTCATCGAAGAAGGCTACTATGTTGCTGGAGTTAATCCCTTCCTTTCTCGCACCGCAACAACATTAATGCGTCGTCGTAAATGCAAATTAATTGGCGCACCATTCCCGATCGGTCCCGATGGAACTCGCGCTTGGATCGAGAAGATTTGCTCAGTATTTGGTATCGAACCGCAAGGATTAGAAGAACGAGAAGCTGCAATTTGGGCGAGTATGGAAGACTATCTCCAACTCATTCGCGGTAAATCTGTTTTCTTTATGGGAGATAATTTACTGGAAGTTTCTTTGGCACGTTTTCTCATTCGTGCAGGAATGACAGTTCCTGAAATTGGCATTCCTTACATGGATAAGCGCTACCAAAAAGCCGAATTAGACTTGTTAGCAAAAACCTGTCAGGATATGGGAGTTCCCGCACCGACAATTGTAGAAAAACCCGACAATTACAACCAAATTCAGCGCATTTACGATTTAAAACCGGATTTGGTAATTACAGGAATGGCTCATGCAAATCCCTTAGAAGCACGGGGAATTAATACTAAGTGGTCGGTAGAATTTACCTTTGCTCAAATGCACGGTTTCACCAATGCACGAGACATTCTTGAATTAGTCACTCGTCCTCTCCGTCGTAACAATTCTCTCAAGGATTTGGGTTGGGATAAGTTAGTGAAGGAAGAAGCAGTAGTTTAATTGCTGGTTTCCTTGCTGGCGATCGCTTGAATATCATTTAAAATAGAGTGGGCAGATGCTCGCTCTATTTTGTTGTAGAATAGAATTGAGTCAAGATCGCACTCTATAATAGAAAACAGTATTAGCATATTTAAAACTATTGTATCTAATGAGCGGATGAACACATTTATTAAAATCAATCTCAATAATTGGCGACAATTTGACTCTATCGATCTTGATTTGAGAAATCAGGTTACAGTTTTAACAGGTCAAAATGGATGCGGGAAGACAACAATTTTAAATATATTGAACAGACATTTTGGCTGGGATATGAATTTGGTGTCAACTCCATTTATCAATAAGAAAACGAGAAAGAAAATTTTCTCTGATATATTCAAATTGTTTGAAAGTCCAGAATCGAAAAACAGTAATAATGTAATTCCAATTGGCTATATTGAATATAGTAATGGTGTGAAATCTAATTTACAAACTAAAGAAATTGTAGATGCTAGATATAATCTAACGTTTCAGAATCTGCAAAACGTTATAGGTTTGCATATTCCTTCGCATCGACCTAATGCTACTTATCAACAGGTAGCTCAAATTCCTACAAATCCGAAAACGATCCAACAACAGTATCAAGAGTATCAAAGTTTTTTGTTCGCTTCATACAATTCAAACAATGTGAGAAATCCAGGATTAATCTTAAAACAATCCTTAATTTCTCTTGCATTATTTGGATATGGTAATCAAGCTGTTGTACCAAGTCAAGAATATCTCAAAGTCTTTGAAGAGTTTCAGGAAATCTTAAGAAAAATAATGCCTGAAAGCATTGGTTTTGAAAAAATAGAGATTAGAATGCCTGATGTTGTTCTCATAACACGATCGGGAGATTTTTCCTTAGATGCTATGTCTGGAGGAATTAATGCTTTACTAGGTATGGCATGGCAAATTTATATGTATGGAGCAGATAAAGAACAATGTATTGTTACAATAGATGAACCTGAAAATCATTTACATCCCAGTATGCAAAGAACCTTGTTACCTTCTTTAGCAAAGGCATTCCCAAAATACAAGTTCATTATTGCAACCCATAGTCCTTTTATTGTTTCTTCAATGCCGGAAGCAAATGTATATGGATTGATATATAATGAAAATAATCGCGTTGAATCGCTCAAAATCGAAGAGGCAGATTTATCGGGAACTCCGAATAAAATTCTCAGAGAAATTCTCGATGTTCCTTCTAATTTACCTGTTTGGGTAGAAGAGAGAGTACGAAAATTGCTCGAATCTCTTGACGAACAAACACCCGAAGAAAGAGCAAATCATTTATTTGCATTGTTAGAAGAATTAGGAATTTCTGATCAGATTTCAGAGTTTAACTTTCATTAAATTCGAGACAAATGAGAAACTTGCAAAAATTAAACGAACCAGATATTTTAGCTAAAAACAAAGAACAATGGCTGCAAGATTATTTATCCGATTCTGATAATAAATATAAACGAACTAAATATCGCCATAAGGAAATCAAAGAAACCTTAAAACAAGAAACTGGCGATAAATGTATTTATTGTGAAAGTAAAATAGGACACAATACTCCGGGTGATATCGAGCATAAAATCCCAACCTCTAAAAATAAAACTCTACATTTTACTTGGCACAATTTAACAATTGCTTGTACTGAATGCAATCGTAGAAAAAATGATTATTATCAAGAAGAAAAAGAATTTTTAGATCCTTATGAAGATGACGTGGAATCTTTAATTGAACATTATGGACCGATTGTTGGATGGAAAAATGGTGAATTAAGAGCAGAAATTAGTGTAAAATTTTTAGAACTTCACGATGGTACGAGACAAGAACTAATGTCTCAAAAAATCGCAAAAATAGAAGCATTGAATGATACTTTAGAAAGATATAAAAAAGCATCCAATCCAATGATAAGACTGCTTATGAAAAAACAGATAGAGAAAATGAGCGATCGCAAATCAGAATATTCTGCTATGGTTATGTCGATCTTAAAATCAAAAAATATATTAAAGACTATCCAGCAATAAATAGATGTAGTGCGATGACGCGATCGAGAATCCCTTTGGAATCATTGCCGCGATCGATATAGTCGCCTAAAGTAATCAGAGTATCTTCAGGTTGTAAGCCGATCGCCTCTAAGAGTAAATCTAAGGCGATCGCACAGCACAGCTTATAATCTAAAAATAGTAGCGTCAATAGATTTCTGTCATTAATGACCAATGGTTTCAAGTTTATTATGCAATCGTTTTGTTGGCTATTGGGGAAAACAATCCTCTTTCAAGCATCTACTGGTTAAAGCCTGTACTCCGACACCTCAACAATGGCAATTCTCAGAAGGAGAAAATTGGCAATTTGCGTGCCTTGCCAAGGATGTTTGCAATCTTAGCAATATTCGACAATTGCAGCGATCGGCATCAGGTCTTAAAAATGCTGTCGATGCTTGGGTAAAAATAGAAACAGATCGCTTAATTTTAGGACGAGAATCCTTTGGTCGCACTCCTCTTTATTGGTTGCAACAAGAAGAAACAATTTGGTTTGCTTCTCATCTACAATTACTTTTACTTTTACCTGCGATCGCACCTTGCATCGATCTAGCTGGCTTATATGGCTACTGCTGTTTTTCCTATGTTCCCACCCCTTTAACTCCCATCGAAAATATTTTGGCGCTATCTGCGGGGAGAGAACGAATTTGGCAGCGATCGCCTTTTGGTAGCAAAGAAGTTAATATCTATAACTGGCAAGGTCTTCCTAAGTTAAAAATAGATGAAAAAGAAGCTGCAAAACAATTGCAAGGATTACTAGAAAAGGCGATCGCCAAGCAATTAGAAGATTTACCTGCGGAACCGGTGGGAATCTTTCTTTCTGGGGGGCTTGACTCTTCCATCGTGGCAGCGCTATTAGTAAAAGCAGGGGTTAAAGTTCGCGCTTATACTCTTGATTTTGGTAGTCTGAGCATTTCTGAATTAGCCTACGCAGAACAAGTTGCAAGGTTTTTAAAAACCCCTTTGGTCAAAGTTGCAGCGAGTCCAAAACAGGTCAAAGGTGCATTAGTTAAGACGGTTGAGGCTCTCGATCTTCCTTTTGGCGATCCCGTTACTGTTCCCCTTTATCTCCTATCTCGGGCGGCAAGTCAAGAAACTGCGGTGATTTTTAATGGGGAAGGAGGAGATCAACTTTTTGCAGGTTGGACGAATAAACCCCTTATCGCAGCCGGAATTTACGATCGCGGCACAAACTTCATCGATCGCTATCTTCGCACCTTTCATCGCCTCTACGGGTACGAAGAACAACTATTTCAGCCCCAGACCTATCAACACATACGATCTCTGCAACCGCAAATCTGGTTGGAAGAAGCCCTCGATCGCGCCGTTTGTCCGGACTTTTTGGATTGTTTGCGTCGTGCAACTTTAATGTTAAAAGGGGCGCAAAATATTCATCCTCGGGCCACAAATTTAGCCTCGGTACATGGGTTACAAGTGCGATCGCCGTTTTGCGATTTACCTTTAGCGGAGTGGTGTTTTCAGCTTCCTGGAGCGTTATTTTTACAAGGGTCTTGTGAGAAGTATATCCTCAAACGGGCGGTAGAATCTTGGCTTCCTCCGGACATTGTTTGGCGCGAAAAACGCGGGATGGGGGTTCCTGGGACCCAATGGTTATTGGGGGAATTATGGGGGGAAATGGGGTCTTGGTTGCATCCTCACACTGTGCGATCGCAGGGCATTTTTCAAGGGGATTTTCCGGTGGGTCTCATTTTAGGTCAAATGGGAAATTCTCTGCGCGGTCGTAGAATGGGGGAAGTGCTATGGTTGCTTTTAGTTTGGCAAATTTGGCGCGATCGCGTCCTGGAAAATAGTCCCCAAGGAAACTCGCTTTATAATCCCTTTTTGATTCCTTATTGGGGCTGGAAAATGTTTGCATCGGTCATGGCGAATTGGTAATCTTTACCCATTACTCATTACTCAAATCCATTATGGTAAAAATGCCCAATCGCTTGTTAGCAAAAACACCTTTTTCTGTAGCAATGGCTCGAGAGTTGCTCGATAATTATGGTACGCCATTGTATGTTTATCAACGCGATCGCCTCCTGCAAACTATCGATCGCATTACTGGGGCGATCGCTTATCCCCATTGTCAGTTTCATTTTGCTACTGTTACCAATGGCAATACTGCACTATTAAAAATATTTCGCGATCGCGGTTGGGGACTTCATGCTAATTCCCCTGGAGATGTTTATTTAGGTTTAAAAGCGGGATTTTTTCCCGAAAATATTGTTTACAGTGGCAGCAATCTCAATGCAAACGAACTGGAACAAATTCTCTATTGGGGAGTAGCAACTTTTAATTTAGACAGTCTTTCCCAGTTAAGTTCCTTTTGCCAAGTTTACCACAAACTGCGCGAGCAAATCTCTGTTCCTCGTTTAGGATTTCGTTTAAATTTGCCAGAAATTACCGGAGAGAGTCGTATTGGGGTCAGGCCGGAAGAATTTCCTGAAGCGGTGAAAATAGCAGATTCTTACGGCTTAAAAATCAGAGGTTTGCATTTCTATCGCGGGACGGGAACCAATGCCACAGAAGCCTTTATTGAGGCGATCGATATAGTCTTAGAAACTTGTCAGCAACTCCCAGATTGGGATTATCTCGACTTTGGTGGCGGTTTTGGCTATCCCTATCGACATCAAAAAGTTGCTTTTGATTGGGAGAAATTTGGATTGAATTTAACACAAAAGTTGCAAAAAGTCAAGCAAAAAATCAATTTAATTATCGAACCGGGACGGGCTGCGATCGCCAAATGCGGCACCCTTTTAACCCAAGTCGTTTCTGTAAAATGGCAAGATGAGAAACAAATTATTGGAGTCGATACAACCATTGCTAATTTAGCTGTTCTTTCCGTACATGGAGGCGATCGAGAAATTGTCTCTTGGCACGATTCGACCCAAGAAACACATCAAACCGATGTTTGTGGAAACACGACTTATTCTCGCGATTATTTAGGCAAAAATGTTCTCCTTCCTGCTTTGGAAGTGGGGGATATTTTAGCAATATTAGATGTCGGTGCTTACGGTTATGCCATGTCCTCTCATTTTTTACACCGTCCTCGTCCCGCAGAAGTATTATTAGAAGATGCGCGATCGCGTCTCATTCGTCAGCGAGAAAACTATAGTGTCTTGCTGGAAAATCAAGTAATATAATTGAGCGAAAATAGGGAGCAGATCAAATTTTATCGAGATCAATTGGAAACGGGAGATTAGTCTTGATTTACCGTTTGATATATAGCGCGATCGCCTAAAATCCTGTAGGGACGCTGCCTGAAATGTCCCTACAGAAAGGATGGGAATACATCCTCAGCAGATTTTTTCTCGAATTCAAAGCGATCGCGTTTCTTTGCTGGGTGCGCGATCGTTTCCATACGTTTGACTTTCAAAGAAGCCTAAAGAGACGGGTCTTTCATCCAAGACACCCAGTTCGATGGTTTCCATACGTTTGACTTCCAAAGAAGCCGAAAGTTGTTCTTGTTCTTGGTCTTGTTCTCGGGCAGCAAAAGTTTCCATACGTTTGACTTCCAAAGAAGCCGAAAGCTGCGATATAAATTGACTGAGCAAGAATTGCAGGAGAGTTTCCATACGTTTGACTTCCAAAGAAGCCGAAAGGCATCGTGTTGAGCGATCAAGGTGATCTGACTGCGTTTCCATACGTTTGACTTCCAAAGAAGCCGAAAGCGTCAACCGGAAAATCCGGTTGAGTTACGCATCCAGAGTTTCCATACGTTTGACTTCCAAAGAAGCCGAAAGAGCATGATTGCAGTCGTCTTCCTAGGGTTAGGTCTCACCAGTTTCCATACGTTTGACTTCCAAAGAAGCCGAAAGACCGGAAACGTGTTACGTCGACTAGTCGGTTCTGACAGTTTCCATACGTTTGACTTCCAAAGAAGCCGAAAGAATCAACCCCACCCCGGACAGGGGAGGGTGAGATAGTTTCCATACGTTTGACTTCCAAAGAAGCCGAAAGAAGATGGTGCCGCTGTTGCCGCTTCTAACAATGTTTCCATACGTTTGACTTCCAAAGAAGCCGAAAGCGCCACAATTGAAGTGGCAACTGATGGAGTGGTTGTTTCCATACGTTTGACTTCCAAAGAAGCCGAAAGCGTTATTTATCAGGTCAACGGGGATTTCGAGCCGTTTCCATACGTTTGACTTCCAAAGAAGCCGAAAGCCGCAATCGCGGCAGTGAATGCTGCGGCAGTGAATGGTTTCCATACGTTTGACTTCCAAAGAAGCCGAAAGAGTGCCGATCTAGAACCCGCACCGTGACTAGATTGTAGCACCCCGATCCTATAGGGGTCAAG
>NZ_JACSWA010000256.1 GCF_016888125.1 Spirulina sp. CCY15215 | reverse complement strand
ACCTAAATAACGTAGCGATTTCTCGCTGAGTCTGGTCAGGTTAGGGCTTTTTCAAGCTCCCGCTAGAGTCCGGAGGACTTAGCGGTGAGTTCCTGACCCTACTTTAGTATCTAGCTTAACCAGTCAGAATCTGAGCCGACCCAGAAAATTATTGCTCGAGGAACTAGGGAGTTGAGTCACAGCGTACAATGGATATCTAACTGCTCATCTTAATCTAATTTTCTCATCGAGTGGATCGACTGCCAACTCCATTCCCGCTTTCGAGAGCGGTTTTTGCCTATTATGCAGGGAACTCTCAATGAAATTGATATTCGCAGCATCCTGCAACTGATCGAACTCGGTCAACGCACGGGAGAGCTATTTGTAGAAACCTATAGCTCCCCCATGCGAGAGCATCAAGATGGCTCTTTAACCCCAAGCTCAAAGCGTTATTTCCCTCGATCCACTCCGGGGGATACTCCTTCTTGGTTTGTCTTTTTTGCCAACGGGAAAATTGTTTATGCTGCCGATCGCGCCAGTAGTAGCCTTTCTCGCTTGCAAGACTATCTGCGCTACTATCGAGCCGAAGATGCGATCGCCGACCTCAACAGTCCGGCGGGAAAATTAACAACTCCCGAATATGCCTATCTGTGGCAATTAATGGAAAATCGGATTATTACCCCAGCCCAAGGGCGCAATATTATCTATCGCACCATCGCGGAAACCCTCTTCGATTTGCTGGGACTACATCAAGGAGTTTTTAATTTTGAAGTAGGTGTCGCCCTTGCACCTCAACTCACCACCGTAGAAATTGCCCCTCTGGTGGCCAAAATCGTCAAACAAGTCCAACAGTGGAAACAATTCCATCCCCACATTCAAAGTCCCAGTCAATGTCCCCTCCTCAGCGAAAAAATTGCCCTGCAAGCCGCACTCCCCCATAATGCTTACAAAAGTCTAGATCGTTGGGCAGATGGGAAAACCTCCTTACGCCAGCTTTCTCGCTTCCTCAATCGGGATATTTCCACGATTGCGCGGGCAATCTATCCCTATGTACAAAAAGGCTGGATTCAAATGCTCAACGGGATTTCCCCCCCCGATCGCCCTAAAATCCCAGGGGAATCCCCGCAAAAACTAACATCAATAGTTTGTCTCGATGACGATCTCACCATTGGCAAAAGTGTAGAATTTATGCTGCAATCCCAAGGCTATCGCGTTATCGTTCTCACAGACTCCTTAGAGGCGATCGGGCAAGTGTTTCGCCTCAAACCCGACCTAATTTTGTGCGATATAGCCATGCCAGACCTTGACGGTTACGAAATTTGTGCCATGCTGAGAAGTTCAACTCGCTTTCGTCAAACCCCGATTATCATGCTCACAGGTAAAGACGGCTTCATCGATCGCGTCCGGGCCAGATTGGTGGGAGCAACAGATTATCTCACCAAACCCTTTGGAGCAGGAGAATTATTAATGCTGATCGAGAAATACCTCGGTTGGGATCGCGGAGATCCCAACCAAGACAAGGCAGTGGCAAAAAGCCCAGGAGAAGCCTATCGCCAACCGACCGTCAAAAAATCTCCCTCAGTTTGAACCTTCGGCGATCGCGAACGGTAAAAACAAGAGATACTTTAATAGCCAGATGAGGAATTAAGCTAAAGAATAAGTAGAAACGAGGAAATATGAGTAAAGTTTTAGTTGTAGAAGACAGTCCGGCACAAAGACAAATGATTTCGGAACTACTCAGAAGTAGCGGCTTGACCGTAGAGGTTGCCGGAAACGGAGTCGAAGCCCTTGCCCAAATTCAGGACAACCTGTACGAACCCGATATAGTCGTATTGGATATTGTCATGCCCCAAATGAACGGTTACGAACTCTGCCGTCGCCTCAAAGCCGATCCCAAAACAAAACACGTCCCTGTAGTCATGTGTTCTTCCAAAGGGGAAGAATTCGATCGCTATTGGGGGATGCGACAAGGAGCAGATGCCTACATCGCCAAACCTTTCCAACCCAAAGAACTAATTGGCACTGTCAAACAATTGCTACGAGGATAGAATGGACGAAGAAACCCTCGGGTTTTTCTCCCTATATCTCCCGCAATCTGCTCAAACTCTGCCGCGATCGGACAAGGAAGCCAGAAATATGGTTGGCAATACAAATTTTTTAGGGAAGAATAGTGAAGATATTTCTCCCAACATCGAAAAACTAGAAACCCCCGAGGGCGAGTTGCATCTGCGATTTTTCCTCCCCTCTGGGATCGAACTGGCGCTCCCAGCAACAGGGATTCGCGAAGTTATGAACCAATCCCCCGAACGCATTACCCCCATTCCCAATGCTTCCCCTCTCCTTTTGGGAACACTGAATTTGCGAGGCCAGGTGATTTGGGTGGCGGATTTAGGACAATTTCTTGGGGATCCCGTAGCCCTCAATACCCAGCGCCAAGATATTCCTGTGATTGCCGTAGAAGAACAAGATACTATCTTAGGCTTGGCGATCGATCGCATCGGCGAAAATGCAATGGATTGGCTTGATAGCGAACAAGTTCAACCCGCCACCAACGTCCCCGACAGTATGGCCTCCTTTGTGATCGGAGAGTGGGTTCTCAACCCAAAAACCAACCAAACTTTGCGACTTCTCGATCAGGGTAAAATACTGCGATCGGCTCGCTGGGCGAGTTAATCAACTATCAACTATCAACTATCAACTATCAACTATCAGCTATCAGCTATCAACTATCAGCTATCAACTATCAGCTATCAACTATCAACTATCAACTATCAACTATCAACTATCAACTATCAACTATCAACTATCAACTATCATTTACCCATTCATTAACACAATGTCCCAGGAAACTGACTATACACAAAAATATGGAGAAGCCGAACGTGCTTACCTGCAGGGAAATTATGAAAAAGCAGCAGGAATTATCGATAACCTCTCCCAAAGTTATCGCGAAGATCCCGCGATTCAATTACTGCGCGGACACATCTATTGTTACGGTCTCCAAGATTATGAAATCGCCCGAGAACAATACGAACGAGTGAAACGACTCACGGATGATATTGATTTTGTTAACTATGCTGATAATGGCATTGAAGATGCCAATGCTGGCTTGAGCGGCAATTATCCCGGTGAGGATCTGGCAGAAGATGATTATACGATTGAAAATTCTGTGGGGGAGAGTTACGAACAACTTGAAGGACTTTCAAACTATGATAGTTTGCCCAATTTAGATGATGCTGATGCTTTAACTGATTTTGATTTTGGCAGTAGTAATTTTGAGAGTGGCAATAATGGCTTGGAAAGCACCGGAGGAGGAACTTATGCCAATCCTTTTGGGGAAATCAACAACCTATCAGATTCCTATGATGATGACTTGCCCTCGGGAGAAACATATCGAGATCCTTTTGCCCTCGGAGATGAAAACGCAGCTTGGGAATCCGATGAAGATGCCACTGCTTTAATGGATTCGACATTGAATGGGGAAGATTTTACCCCAGATTTAGACGACATTCCCGAAACCGGAGATTCAACATTTATGATTCCTCCCGGTGGGGATGGAAGGAAAAATCTCTTCGATTCTGAAGACGATCTATTAGACGAAACTGGCGATTTTCATCTGGATGAAGTGGAGGGAAACGACCATTTTAATTTGGATGAAGATGATTATCAAGAAACACTCCTAATGAGTTCGACGGAATTTGATAATTCATTTGCTCGAGGAAATTCTGCCGATGAACTTCCTCCTGAAGATGTGGAAGACGATAGTTATGATGAGGATGAAGTGTATGGATTAGATGATGATTTAGAAACAATTTCTTTTACAACTCCTTCCAAGCCTCAAGATGATTTTGCCTTTGATGATTTTAATAATCTTGATAACAATAATTATGAAAATGGCAATTATGAAAATGGTAGTTATGAAAATGGCGATTATGAGGATGAATCTTTGGCCGAAGATACGGATTTTGGCGATGTCGGTGCAGAAGGAATGGATCTGACGGATGAATCTGGGGGATTTTTAGAAGAGTTTGATGTTTTTAACGACGACTTACCGAGTTTTGGGAACGCAGCAGATATTCCGGATTCGGCGATCGGTTTTGATGATTCCGGTTTTGATGATTCCGGTTTTGATGATTCCAGTTTTGATGATGACCCTAGCTTGGCTTTTTCGGACAGTAGTGCGGCTTTAGGGGCGGCAACGATGGGGGGAGTTGCCGCCGCCGAAGCTGGAGATACTGGGATTTTTGGTCTTCAATCTCCTGCGGATAAGGCTCCTACGAATTTTACGAAGACCGATCGCCACGTGGTCGAAACCAATGTTGAAATCGAACAGGGGCGATTTGCTTGGTTTGAAAATTTTCCTTTGATGAAGAAACAATGGTTTATGGCGGTAGCGGCAGGAACGAGTTCTGCGATCGCTGTGGTCTTAATTTCTTTTCTGAGTTTTGTGAGCGCTCCGGATGAGAAAAAAGTCGTTATTGTTCCTTATATGAGGGTTTGGAATGCTTTGATGGGATTGGTAGCTGGGGGGGCAGCAGGGGGAACAATTTGGTTTTTCGGGCGCACGACGGTGGAGCAAATTCAACAATCGACGCAGGATTTGCAATCTCGGTTTGATGCGGTTTCTCAGGGGGATTTTAATGCCAAGGCGACGATTTATGCTGAGGATGAGTTTGGGCAGTTAGCGGCGGGTTTTAATGAAATGGCGCGGGTGATTCTCACGACGACGAGTGAGGCGCAGCGACGGGCGGAAGAAACGGAACAACAAAAGGAAGACCTTCAGCGCCAGGTGATTCGCTTGCTGGATGATGTGGAAGGGGCGGCGCGGGGAGATTTGACGGTACGGGCGGAGGTGACGGCGGATGTTTTGGGGGCGGTGGCGGATGCGTTTAACTTGACGATTCAAAATTTGCGAGAAATTGTGCAACAGGTGAAGACGGCGGCGCGAGAGGTGAATAAAAGTTCGGGGGATAACGAACAGTTTGCGCGGGGTCTGCAAAGTGACGCATTGCGACAGGCGGAGGAGTTGGCGGTAACGTTGAATTCGGTGCAGATGATGACGGACTCTATTCGCCGGGTTGCGGAAAATGCGCGGGAGGCGGAAGAGGTGGCGCGATCGGCGGCGGCGGTGGCTGTGAAGGGGGGTGATTCGGTGGAACACGCGGTTTCGGGGATTTTGCAGATTCGGGAGACGGTGGCGGAAACGACGCGGAAGGTGAAGCGGTTGGCGGAGTCTTCTCAGGAGATTTCTAAGATTGTGGCGGTTATTTCTCAAATTGCGTCAAGGACGAATTTGCTGGCGTTAAATGCTTCGATTGAGGCGGCGCGGGCGGGGGAAGCGGGTCGGGGTTTTGCGATTGTGGCGGATGAGGTACGTCAGTTGGCGGATCGATCTGCAAAAGCGTTAAAAGATATTGAACAAATTGTTTTACAGATCCAAAGTGAGACAAGTTTGGTTATGCAGGCGATGGAGGAGGGGACGCAGCAGGTTATCGATGGGACGAAACGGGCGGAACAGGCGAAGCGATCGCTGGAGGATATTATTCAAGTATCGAACCGGATTGATGCTTTGGTGCGATCGATTACGGCGGATACGGTGGAACAAACGGAAAGTACCTTGGCGGTGGCGCAGGTTATGCAGTCGGTGGAATTGACGGCGCAAGAAACCTCACAAGAATCTCAAAAGGTGGCTTCTTCTCTGCAAAATCTGGTGGGAATTGCGCGGGATTTGTTGGCTTCGGTGGAACGATTCCGGGTTGACGATACGGAGGAGGTTTAAAATTTTATTGCTTGTTATTTATTCTTGGAATGGACAAGGGGAGACAGAATGATGGAATCTCAATTAACAAAAGTTTCTTTTGAATTAGTTAGCGCTTAGAAAATAAGCGATCGCGTCTCATTCGTCAGCGAGAAAACTATAGTGTCTTGCTGGAAAATCAACTAATATAATTGAGTGAAAATATTCTCTAAATAGGAGTAGTTATGAAGTGCATTGAATGTGATATCGATAATAAACTTAAGGATCGCGAGGCAAATTCGGGACGTTGTAAAAGTTGCGGACATCCTTTTGCATTTGAACCGACTGCGATGAACCCAATTAAATTTACCGATCCATTTTTTGCAAAAGTTCTTTTGAAAATATCGGCTAATAATACTCTCTTTTTTACAGAGGAACAATTCTTTTATTTTTTGGAGAAACGCTTGCGGCGACAAAACATAGTCGCTCCTTGGGTAGGATGGTTAATATCGGGTCTTATTATTGCGATTTTTGTCCCCTTACTTCGTTGGGTAGTGGGAATTCCTCTCGCGATCTTCTCTTTATGGCGAGGTACAAATTCTCAAAAAATATCCCTTGAAAATCGCAAAGTTATTGCAGGTTCTTTGATTTTCTTGGGCGTTTGTCTGGTGATAATAGCAATACTTTTATTGTTAGTCACTTCTACAGCAATCGACTTTTTGAGATTTGCATTATGTACAATTTTGGGAATGTCTTCAATTTACTTGGGAATTATTCAAGGAAAACGCACTCAAAAAATAGTTCAAATATTAGCAACTATTCAACCCGATCGCGCTAGAGAATGGTTAACTCGCTGGATCGAAGTCAACGGATCGTTAGAAAAATTATTACCTCCTCCTAAAATAGAACAAACTCCCGCAGAAATTAGCAATGAAATCAGTAATTATAGTTTCGATCGCGCACTCATTTGCGACAGCGATGAAATTGCCCAATTCTTAATCGCCAATAACTTCCATTTTGAGCATAACTGTGCCGTATTAAGCGTTACAGGATATCCTCAAAGTATCTTTGCTACGGTGATGCAAATGCTGCGAAGAAACCCCGATCTTAAAGTTTTTTCCCTCCATAATGCAACCCCTCAAGGTGTTATTCTTCCTCATACTTTGCGATCGCAGTCTGAATGGTTTGCTGATACAACTGCAACTGTTTATGATTTAGGCATTACTCCCAAACAAATCCTCAAACAACCCGAAATATCTGTTTTTCGTTCTGAAAATTTGGCAGAAGAAGCCCAAAATTTACCCTCAGAGATTAAAGCACAATTATCCTCTGAAGAAATTGAGTGGTTAGAAGCGGGAAATTATATTGAACTCGCTTCTTTTTCTCCAGCGAAACTTTTACGGATTGTTACTCGAGGAATTGCTAATGCAAGTATTGGCGATCGCGAACTTTCTGAAAGCGGAGATTCAGGGAATTGGAGTGATGAGGATACATCTTATATTTATATCTCTGATAGTTTTGGTTAAAGATTATGAAGTGTATTCAGTTTTTTTGTATTGGTGATTCCCGAGCCATCAAAATAAGGCGAAGGGGTTCTAAGTAAACATACCAAGGGAAAGCTCTATCTTTTAATTCTTGCCATTTTTCCTTAAAAACTTCACCTTGGAGATGATAGGCGATCGCATTTTCAGGAGGAGTATTTAAGCGCAAATAAAGGGTCATTTGATGTTGGGTTTCGCTTTTGCTGACTAACCAACAGGGAAAGACATTCTTTCTCTCTGAATCTTGTAATTCTGAGGGGTGGAGAAAGATGAGATGATGGGCGCGAATGCCGATATAATCTAAGGATGGGGGGATAGATTCGACGACATGGAGAGAACAACCCCAGTCTAAGGCCTCAACCCGTTGGGGATCGATCGCCCGCCCTCGAGAGAAGTTTTTGCATTCTGTCAATTTTGCTACAGTTAAGGTTGCAGGATGCTCGAAAATGTCCTCTTTACGTCCCGAAGCGATAACCTGACCTTCGTGTAGGATTAAAAGGCGATCGCAGACTCGATAGGCTTCTTCCAGTTTGTGGGTGACAAATAAAGTGACTCCTTGATAGGTGGAAAACACCTCGATTAAAAGCCGTTCGATGTGAGTACGAAGATAAGTATCTAAGGCTGAGAGAGGTTCATCCAATAAGAGAGCTTCTGGGGCGGTGGACAAAGCTCGAGCTAAAGCCACTCTCTGCTGTTGTCCTCCCGAAAGTTCCCGAGGATAGCGCCGTTCTAAGCCTTGTAAGTTCATCAATTCTAGATATTTTTGCACCCGTTGTTGGCGTTTTTCTTTCGGTAAATCTTGCAAACCAAAGCCAATATTGCGGGCGACTCTCATGTGTGGAAAAAGAGCATAATTCTGAAAAACAAAGCCAATACGCCGCGATCGACTGGGGAGATTAATGTTTTTTTGGGAGTCAAATAAAACCCGCCCATTTAAAACAATACGCCCTTCTGTGGGGGTTTCTAGTCCAGCAATACAGCGTAAGGTCATACTTTTCCCTGACCCAGAAGCCCCTAAAATTCCTAATGGTTTACCATTGGTTGTAACTTGGGTATTAAGAGCAAACCCAGCTAATTTTTTATAGAGATTGAGATTTAATTCTGAAGGAATTTCTCTAATTTTTTCCTCGGCGATCGCATTGGTTTTACCCGCTATCAAATAGGGGCGAGAAAAATTAAACCAACGACCTACAATTGATGACCCACGACCAATGAGGAAGGAGACTTGGTTAGTGAGACGACTTTGAGCCAGATGGGGGGAGTCAGACCCATAATTAATGGCGGCGATCGCCAAAAGAGCAATTGCAATCATCACAATTGTCCAAATTAACGCTTTGTCCATTTTCCCAGCTTCTGCGGCCAAAAAAATGGCGATCGGTATGGTTTGGGTTTTTCCTGGAATACTCCCCGCCAGCATCAAAGTTGCACCAAATTCCCCCAAAGCTCTCGCAAAAGCGAGAATTGTGCCGCCGACAACTCCCGGCCAAGCCAGAGGAAGCAAGATTTGCCAGAAGATGCGCTGTTCTGAAGCCCCTAATGTTCGGGCGCAGTCGATTAAATGGCGATCGACTTGTTTAAATGCACCCAAAACTGTTTTATACATTAAGGGAAAAGCAACTACAGAAGCGGCGATAACGGTTGCTGGCCAAGAGAAAATTAAGACAATTCCTAGTTTCGCTAATAATGCACCTATAGGACTATTGCGACCCAATAAAAGCAGTAATAAAAAACCGACAACTGTTGGCGGTAGGACGAGGGGAAGGGTCAAAATTCCGTCAATCAATCCTCTTCCTTTCCCGGAGTAGCTAAACATCCAACCGGCGGCGGTAATTCCTGCGAGAAAGGCAAAAATAGTCGCAACCAAGGCGGTTTTTAGGGATATCCAAAGGGGAAATAAATCGAATTCCATTGGCCAACTATTTTTTTATATTTCCAAACAAAAAAGGGAAGCGATCGCTTCCCTTTGAAAATTGTGAGTGTTGATGTCCAACGAATACTATGAAAAAGCCGTGCTATTTCTAAGCATTTTGAGACTTGCGCTTAGATGCTGAAAATAAACCGCCAACTGTCATCAAACCGAGGATAAGAGAAGGTTCGGGAACATCTGCGGGATCTTCTTCTACAGTTCCAGCTAAGGATACAGTGTAGCGTCCGGAGTGGGAAACACCATCATCCCCTGCAACAACTCCTGTATTTACAGCCGAGAAACTGTAAGCGTATTGGGCTTCTCCATTGATGGTTACTTTAGCAATTTCGCTGATTTGGAGGAGAGGAGTCTGTGCTTTCAACGCAGCAATCACGGGGGCATAAATAGGATTAGCTGAATAATTTGCTACCCAAGGGGCATTCCAGACGTTATAGTGACCGATTAAATCCATTTCAATGTTTCCAGAACCATCATCTTTAGCCAAGTAAGCTACGTTGGGGTCGCCAGAACGTCCGATCGCGGTTTGGATTTCCCCAGCAATGATTTGACCGATGGAAATTCCCCCATAGGTTGCATTGGCAACTGCAGGATATGCTGCGGTAAAATCTGCCATCCATTGCGTGCCTAGGCCACCATCCCAATCAGCTTGGTTAATTCCTTCTACTTTAATTGAGTCCGAGCCTAAGTTTCCTGTAAAGCCTGTATTATTATTGCTTAAAATTTCGTCGGCAATGTTTAATTCAACGTGACTGTAGCGATCGCTATCAGTTAAAGCGGTTATTGCGTCGGCTGCACCGTAAACGCCGTAGTCTGTGCCAACCATTTGTACATTGCTGAGAGACGCAGCGAGGACTGGTGCTGAAGTCGCGATCGTGCCAATTAAAACAGATGTGCCGACTAAAAGTTTTTGAGCGATCCCTTTCATAGTAATTTTCCTCTGAATGTATGAGTGAGTTTTTATAGGCTTGGCTGGAAGCCGTTAATTTATCCCTTTTCCTTTCTTTATTAAAAAGGATTTTTGCCGATAGTGGGTAAAGTTTGTGTAAAGTTTGCTTGATTTTCGATAAAGATTTTGTAGTTTTTTCTACTTAAGTAGGGTTTATTCAGCTAGGGAGCTACTATATTCTCTTGTTAGGGTTTATTCAGCTAGGGAGCGAGACGCTCTACTATATTCTCTTGTTAGGGTTTATTCAGCTAGGGAACGAGACGCTCCCACTACTATATTCTCTTGTTAGGGTTTATTCAGCTAGGGAACGAGACGCTCCCACTACTATATTCTCTTGTTAGGGTTTATTCAGCTAGGGAGC
>NZ_JACSWA010000255.1 GCF_016888125.1 Spirulina sp. CCY15215 | reverse complement strand
GCTGACGGTAGATTTCATTTCCTACTAAAAATCTCCTGTATTGCCTTTTACTCAAGATTTCTAGACTCACTCCCTTTTCTATTAATTTCTCAATATTTCCTAAATTTCGTTGGATATATTGGAGTTGTTTTTTAACAGCTTTTCTTCTTTCTTTTCGTGACACTTTTCTCTTTTTTGCAACCTTTAAATACTCTTTTCTTGCTATCTTTCGATAAGTTATCGGTTTTTTATCTAGTTTTCCTTTTATAGATTTATACAAAGTATCTATCACTTTTTCGATTAGATTTATATCGATTCTTTGACGAAAATGTACCATCATTGATGCTTCAAATGGTGCTTCATTACTGTAACATTCTTGACCAATAAAATACTGCAAATATGGGTTTTCTTTGATTTGTTCTACTACTTCTCTATCGCTGATTCCCAATTTTTCTTTAATTATTAATGCTCCTAATGCCATTCTAAATGGTTTTGCTGGCGCTCCCATTTCTTCTGAAAAATTTTTGGCATATTCTTCTTCAAACTCTGCCCACGGAATTAGCTTAGACATTATTACCCAACGATTCTCTTCACATAACTTTCCCTCCAAAAGGAATTCAAATGTTTCTCCTTGGTTATCTGTTTGCTCTCTTTTTCTGTACATCTGTTCGTAAAAATGCGGGGTTTTTCTCTATTCTACCCCTTTTTATCCCATTTAATTCTATTTTTTTGTTTCTCTAAGCCTTACACAGCAATCTTTTTATCTCTTTTCAGCAAACCCTA
>NZ_JACSWA010000254.1 GCF_016888125.1 Spirulina sp. CCY15215 | reverse complement strand
TAAACGCCGCCCATTTATAAGGAAACTCCCCATTTTTCCACATTTGCAACTGTGCTTCTCGCAGGGCAGAAACAGCATCCAATCCATCTTCTAACATCTGTTCATAATAATCGGTCATTAAGTTAGCAGTTGCCGCATCATTCACATCCCACAAACTCACTACGACCCGTTTTGCTCCTGCATACATAAAACCCCGCGTCAAACCCACTACTCCTTCCCCGCTAACCGCTTCCCCGATGCCCGTCTGACAAGCACTGAGAACCACTAACTCGGCATTGAGATCGAGGTTATAGATATCTTGCAGCCGCAATAGTCCATCTTGACTGTTGC
>NZ_JACSWA010000253.1 GCF_016888125.1 Spirulina sp. CCY15215 | reverse complement strand
CAGAAAGGTAAGCGTACAGTTAGGTTTCGATCTAACCAAGGCGTGTAGGGCAGTCTTGGCTCTGCCAAAGCGGTATTTTTTGGATTCTCTTTCAAAAGAATATCGTAAGCGCGTGGAGCGTGGTTTTAACAAGGGGCTGTGGGCGGAACCTGTGTCCGCCCTTTAAAAGCCCCGCCCGCTCCACGCATCCGCTTAGAATCCCCGTCTCTTTAGAGCGGGGAGAAGTCAAAACTGGTTGAGAAATCGCAATTAGCTCATGCCGCGATCGCCCTTGGATAATCGGGAACGCACCACCCCAGCAAACTCGCTAATCTGCTGTACAAAGAACTTGCAGCCTTTTTTTGTCGGTAAACTTTGCTAGGCTGAAAGCAAAGCTCTCCCTTACCGGGAGTACATCGATCGCGAAATCTCAATTCCCATCCCCTGATTAAACGATGACCGAGCTAAAACTGCGCTTGCATCTTGAGGGCAGTCCTGAAAGTATTGTCCGCGTTACGACCAATGAATTCATCATTGGCCGTCTGCCTGAATGCGATATTTGTCTCCCTTTCTCAGAAGTTTCTCGCCATCACAGCCGCTTATTTAAAGGGTCTGAAGACCAATGGTTTGTTGAGGACATGGGCAGCACCAATGGCACTATTGTCAATCAGAATATCATTTCCGGGGCTTACAAACTTCAGCCCGACGATGCCATTCAAATCGGTAATGCGTTCCTTTTTGTCTCTCTGGTGGATGGCGAGATCGGCAAAAGTACCCTCGTGCGCGATCGCAATACGATTTTACGCAGCGCGGAAGAACTACAAAAACAATGGTTGAATGTTGATAAAACAGGTCCCGGTGAAGGGAATTCCCAAAGGGCGATCGCGCGATTGCGTCATTTGGTCGAAATTGCCAAAGATCTCAGTTCTGCGGAATCCATTGAAGCTATTTTTGAAAAAGTGCAGAAGGTGGTATTTGAAGAAATCAAAGCAATTCAGCGATTTGCCTTATTAGTTGATGTCTTGGAGGATGGGGATCTGCAACTGATCGAAGCCGCTTCGAGGCGAGGTCCGGAACCCTTGGAAACCCATACCTACGATTGGATCGGACGCAGTATTTGCAAGCGGGTTTTTGCCGACAAAGTGGCGATTAAAACCGTTGATGCGCGAGAAGATGAGCGTTTTGAAGGGGAACACAGTATTTTAGTGAAAGGGATTCGCGGTGCCTTAGCAGTGCCGATCTGGGACCGCGATCGCGTTGTGGGAGTTCTCTATGCCGATGCCAGTTTGAAACTCAAAAGTTCCGATGCAGCAGAAGATGAAGAAGATTTGAGCTTTTTTTCCACCCTTGCCAACCTCGTCGCCTATAGTGTCCAGCGTTGGCTGCTGACCCGTAAACTGCAAGAAGAAGCCAAAATTCGCCAACAACTCGAACGCTATCACTCCCCAGGGGTAGTACAGCAGTTGATCGCCGTCGGTGCCTTAGAAAATGGTCGCCTCGAACCCAAAGAAGCGGAAATTAGTATTATTTTTGCCGATATTGTTGGCTTTAGTGATATGTCCGAGCGTATGAACCCCAAACAGATTGCTCGTTTATTAGATCGCTTTTTTGAGGAAATGCTTAAATCCGTTTTTGATCGAGGGGGGACATTGGATAAATTTATCGGCGATTGTATTATGGCCTTTTTTGGAGCGCCAGAACCCCAAGAAGATCACGCCGATCGCGCAGTCATGGCAGCATTAGAAATGTTGCAGCGTTTGGATCGACTCAATGAAGCTGGAATTTGGAAACAACCTCTACAATTGCATATTGGCATTAATAGCGGTAAAGCCGTGGTGGGGGATGTAGGGAGTTCTCAACGGGTAGACTATACCGTATTGGGAGCCGCCGTGAATCTAGCCTCTCGTTTGGAAATGAGTTGTCCTCCCAGCGAATGTACGATTTCTGGGGCAACTTATCAATTATTGCGACAAAAAGAGGGATTTTATTTGATTGGTGAGCGAAATTTTAAGGGTATTAATCGACGTATTCCCGTCTATCAAACCAGGAGAAACAAAAAACAATAAATTAGAGGTGTTTTTCTTTTTTCCTTTCTTAAAATGATTTAATTACATTTATGCTCTTTTCATCCACTGCACCCCAACTAACCGGAAAATCTCTCGAAATTTGTGCAAAAATTTAGGGCTTGAATATTTTTGTCAGTTGATAATTGACTTGTCTGAGAATACCACGCAGAAGGGCAACTTCTTGAGAACTTGGCATCGCTCGATTATAGAGTGTTCGGAACTTTTCCATCCGTGCTTTGGCAGTATGAGGATGAAGATAACCAATTTTTAACAATATTTCTTCTAGGTTTTGATAATATCCTTCTAGTTCATTGAGAGAAGCTATTGCAACGGAATGAGAGGGTTCTAAAGGTTCTGTATTTTGAGAGGCTTTGTAAAGTTCGTAAGTACAAACTGTCACTGCTTGAGCTAAATTTAAAGAAGAATATTCCGCGTTAGCAGGAATCCCCAAAAAACGTTGGGCATAATTCATTTCTTCGTTACTTAAGCCGCGATCTTCTCGTCCAAAAATTAACGCAGATGCTGTATTTTCTTCTAATAACCAAGGTAAAACAAGATGAGGAGGTTCGAGAGAAACAGGTAGATCTCGACGCACTCCTGTGGTGGCGATCGCCCGGTGACACCCTTGCAGGGCTTCAGGAAGGCTATTCACAATCCTAGCATTAGCCAGGATATCACGACCGCGTACCGCCATTAATTTCGCTTCCTGACTATGGCGATCGCAGCGAGGATTTACTAGCACTAACTGAGATAATCCCATATTTTTCATAATTCGCGCCACCGATCCTACATTTAAGGCCCCAGCAGGTTCCACCAAAACGATCCGAATTTGTCCTAAAATCATTGATAGGTATGATAGTTGATAGTTGATAGTTGATAGTAGTGAGAGCATCTTGCTCCTTAGCTGCAATAATAGTTGATAGTTGATAGTTGATAGTTGATAGTAGTGGGAGCATCTTGCTCCTTAGCTGCAATGATAGTTGATAGTTGATAGTAGTGAGAGCATCTTGCTCCTTAGCTGCATAAGTTAGCTGCATAAGTTTTAGTTAAATTATATTTTCCAAATTGCGATCGCCTTATCACCGCTTCCTGTTGCCACAAAACGACCATCCGGACTAATCGCAAAATAATTAATATGATGCTGATATCCAGTTAGCGTTAGAAGTTCTTTCCCCGTGATTAGATTCCAAAACTTGATAGTTCTATCAGCACTACTACTAATTAACGTTGTACCATCTTGACTAATTTTTACACTATTAACATAGTTGCTATGATTATTTAAAACATACAGTTCTTTTCCCGTCTTCAATTGCCAAACTCGGATCGAAGTATCCGCACTAGCACTAACTAAAATTTCGCCATCTGGACTAATTGCCAGATCGTTAATAAAACCCGTATGTCCATTTAGAGTTTTTATTTCTTCTCCTGTCTGTAAATCCCAAATTTTAATGGTTTCATCTGCACCTCCACTCGCCAAAGTTGTTCCATTTGGACTAATTGCGATCGCATTAATAAAACTCGAATGTCCCAAGAGAGAGCGTAATTCTTTCCCCGTTTTTAAACTCCACACCTTTAAACTCGCATCAGCGCTTCCACTGACCAAAGTTTCGCCATCAGAACTAATCGCTAAAGCATTCACAAAACCGGAATGTCCCTGTAAAACGTGCAGCATTTCTCCAGTTTCTATATTCCAAATTCTAATGGTTTTATCTGCTCCCGTACTAACTAAAATTTGTCCATCTGAACTCATCAGGATCGCATCAACAAAACTCGTATGTCTGTTTAAAGTCTTGACAATTGCTCCGGTTTCTAAATTCCAAATCCTAATCGTTTTATCCGCACTCGCCGCAATCAAAAAATTACCATCAAAAGTTATCGCTAGAGCATTGACAAAACTGGTATTTCCTGTTAAGGTTTTCAATAACTTTCCCGTTTCTAGTTCCCAAACTTTAATCGTTTTATCTGCACTGGCACTAATTAATAATCGACTATCGGGACTAATCGCTAGATCGTTAATAAAACTGGTATGTCCCGTTAGAGTCTTGGCAATAGGAATATTTTTTCCCTTCTCTATTCTTCCCTCACGAGCCAAGAAAGGCAAAGCATATTGATAACCCTGCCAGCTACTATATCCTCCTACAATTACCAGTAAAGCCAAAATAATCAAACTCAACAGCCATTTGTTTTGTCGTACTTCGACCTCTTGAGGAACAGTAGGACTATCAGGAGAAAGTTGAATTTGAGTGACTGGTAAACGTTCAAGTTGCGTCCTAGACTTATTGCCAGAAGTAAATTTTTGTAAGCGATCAATCGTCTCTAAAATCTCTCTCGTATCCGTGGGGCGATCGATCGCCCGATAAGCCATCAATTTATCAATAAAATTGGCAAATTCTGGAGAAATATCGGGAGCAAATCTGCGCCAATAAAACTCATTCGTATAGGGATCGTAAATATCTTTATCTTCGAGTTGCTTCCCCGTTAATAAATAAATAAAAGTGCGTCCCAGGGCATAAAAATCCGATTGTGGTACCGCATGACCTTGCTGCTGTTCTGGGGGAGTATAACCCGCAGAACTGACCTTGGTAACATTGCCCGAATGACCCATTCTGGCTAAATAAGTATAGGTCATTTCCCGTGCTGTACCAAAATCAATTAATACTAATCGTCCCGTGGAACGAAGCATAATATTTTGTAACTTAATATCGCGATGGAAATAATTTTTCCGGTGAACCAAATGAAGAATTTCGGTAATCTGTTTGAGCCAATCTAACGCTTGTCGTTCATTAATTAAAAGATTCCCTTGTTGCAACATCCACTCTTTTAAATTCGGCCCGTCAATTTTTTCCATAATGAAACAGTGGACGGGTTGGGAACGATCGCGGGGAAAATATTGAAAATAGCCCTGGGAATCGATTTTGGGAATTCCAGTATGATCCAGTTGACTCAAAACCGTTGCCTCTTGTACGAAGAGTTCAACCGCTTTAGTATTACTGTTGTGCTGTTGCTTGAGAGTTTTGAGGATTTTTACAGGTTGACCGTCCTGAACCTCATAAATATTAGCAAAACCACTACTATCACTCAGTAAACTTACCACTCGATAGCGATCGAGCAGGAGCAATTGAGAGCCACACTGACAACATAAGGGGCTATCGGTGTTAGCGGGGTCTTCGGGATAAGGACAATCGGGATTAATGCAGTAGCTCATGGATGGCTACAAAAAAGTTCTACTCACTACTTTGACATACTCTTGTCATGAATTGCGATCGCAATCTCAGAGGAAATTCTCAGATTCGTATAATTTTCTTGATTGGCTTTATTGATTGGCCTCCTCAGTAGGAGATTGAGGGAGAATCTTCAAGCGATAATTACCTCGATCTTCATTGTTGTATCCATTAACAAAAATGTAATAAATCCCATCATAGGGAAGCGTAATCGCCAAACTCGAATTTTGATTGCCTTCGCTGGCATCATCATTTTGTCCGAGAACATCTCGTTTTTCGTTGAGTAAAGCTAAAAAGGGGTCGAAATCGGTGCTTTCTAGACTAATGACAATTTGTTGTCCGGCTTTGCCCACAAAACGATATTCGTCATATAAGCTGCCATCTTCGGGGTAGACTAAATCTCCGTCTGCTAATTGTCCGTTTTCAAACAAGAGGATTTCTGAGTTTGGTAGGTTTCCTGCTCCAATATCAGGAAGAGGGGTAACTGGAGGACGGATAGCAAGACTAGGGGTTTCGTCATCGTAACTGCCTGCATAATTAATCGTGCAGATGGTATCGCTATTAGGGCGATCGCCACAAGCAACCCCACTAACGCGAAAATCGAGATTAAAAATCTTATTGCGGCTGCTGCGATTGGGGTCGCCGTCATCTAAAATCAGCATCATTACTACGGTACTCGGAGTTTCTCGGCCATAGCTGAGATTTTCTGCTGCCCCACCGCTAAAGGTGCCATACTTGGCCAGTCGTTCCACAAATCCGAGGCTATTGCTTCCCGTGTGACCTTCTTCTCCAGATACGGCCTGATCCATCACCAGTTCCCGAGCCGCTTGGGACATCCCCTCAGAGTCCATGAGGGGGAAGAGAGGACGAAGCGATCGCAGGTACTCAATAGCTTCCTCTAAAGCAGCCACCCCTTCTTGAGTTTCAAAAGGCGCTTCACCAGGCAAATTGAGGGTATTACCATTAAAAAACTGCCTTTGCCTTGACAACCAATCCGCATAAGAGTTGGGATTAGTTCTGGCGCGATTCATTTCGCGAATGATATCCGCTTCAAACTGGGAAAACTGTTCCGTTTCTGAACTATTATCAGAATCTTGGGCAGAATCTGGATCGGAATCTTGGACAGAATCTGGATCGGAATCTTGGACAGAATCTGGATCGGAATCTTGGACAGAATCTGGATCGGAATCTTGGGCAGAATCTGGATCGGAATCTTGGGCAATATCCATTGCCACTTCCCCCCTAGCGATCTGGGGCAATTGAGGAACTGCCCCGACGGAATGGGGAATAATTAATGTGCTGAGGAGCGCGATCGCGCTAGATCGAATCAGGTTCATAAACTTGTTGATTAAACTTGCCTAGACAGAATCCGATAAATTTGAGAATGCCGATGACCGGAAATCGAGTTGGGGTACAATCGGGAAAAATAAATAAACTAAATCCTGTTGAGGATTATAGCGATTTTTGGGAGGAAGTTTTCACCGATGGCTGAATATCAAAAGATTGAATACCGCATTGGCAAAGATGGCAAAATGACTGAAACGGTTTTAGAGGGAGCTTCTGGGGAGCAATGCCTAGACCTTACTCGCGATATTGAAGGCTGTTTAGGTGAGGTAAAAGAGCGCGAACTCTTGCCAGAATACCATCAAGAGCCAGAAACTCTTGTGGAAACTCAAGGACAAACCCAATTTATCCAACAAAGCAATTAAAGTTGCTGGGGAAGGGCGATCGGTAAGCAGGAATGTCCATTCATTTTTTAACTTTTTATTTTTCAATGGCTGAGGGTGATGGTAGAAGAACCCAATCTTTTTTGGTTTGGTCTGGTCTTGTGGTTGGGCGGAACCGCTTATATGCTTAGTTTTCTGGGGACGAGGAGGAGCGATCGCGGCGATCTAATCGGTCTATGCGAATTCGATCCTGTCTTGCGCGATCGCCTCGAAGGGGTCGGGATTTTCAGTTGGAATGTTCTACAGCGCAAAGCGGGTTTAACGCCGACGCAAATGGAACAAGTCCGACGGGGTAAATTAGAGCGACTGACTCTACAAGAATTGAGCCAATTGGCAGGCATCTTGAATTGGTCTCTGGAGGAACTGCTACAAAATTATGGTTATTCTTTTCCTTCTTTGGGGGAAGCCTTTCAAGAAATTGCCCGATTGCATCAGAAATATCGCGAACTGCAACAGGAACGAATTACGATTCAACAACAGACGCAACAGCATCAATCATCATTAGAAGGGGCATCTCAACAAATTGCACTCCTACAAGAACGTTATGAGAATTTGGAGCGAGAAAAACAGAAAAAAATCGATCTGTTGACCCTAGACTTGCAAGATACTAATAATCAAGTCGTCCAATTGCAACAACAATGTCGGCGCTTGCGATCGGAACTGCAAGATAATATCGATCGCCTTAACAGCGATATCAAGGAACAAACTTTTGAGCAATTACAAACCTTGATGATGAATTTTCCTACAGCTTGCGTGATGGCGGAAGCGAAACCCAATTTACCTGCCAAGAATTTTATTGCTCTCTTTACTCCCTTGAATAATTTATTGGCAACTTGGGGTTATGAGTCGATTGGTCGGGCGTGGGAACAGGTGATTTTTGACCCCCAAATTCATCAGCCCGATCGCGATGATATTGCAGCAGGAGATTTAGTTTTTGTGCGCTTTGTTGGCTATCGAGAAGGCGATCGCATTCTCTGTCCGGCCAAGGTTAGTCGCACTCTTCCCAACCAATAGATAAAAAGTAAAACGTAACCAGTAACAATGACTGCCATTGCGATTGATTTTGGTACAAGCAACACTGTTGTTAGTATTTTAGAACCGGATACCAATGCACCGAAAACCCTGCGATTTGCTCAAATTTCCCGCTTATTTAAGATGCCAGGAGAGACAGGGGAAATTCTTGATGTTCCGGTTATTCCCAGTTTGGTTTATATCCAAGGGAAAGGGGAAGTTATTATTGGCGAACAAGTGCGATCGCAGCGTTTGGGTTTATCGCAACCCGCCCGTTTTTTTAAAGGTTTTAAGCGGGATTTGGTGGCAGATTTTCCCAGTCCCCCTCGGGCGATCGATGGGGTTAATTACCAAGCGCGATCGATTTCTGAGCGCTTTCTACAAACCCTATGGGAAAATATACAAAAATTAGAAATTGAGCCGTCTGAGCTTATTTTTACGGTGCCTGTGGGTTCTTTTGAACGCTATCTCGACTGGTTTCGTGATTGGGGTGAAAAGATGGGGGCAGATCGAGTCCGTTTTGTGGATGAATCTACGGCCGCTGCGTTAGGATATGCTGTAGAAAATTTGGGTTCTTTAGTTTTGGTGGTGGATTTTGGCGGAGGAACTCTCGATTTGAGTTTGGTGCGGATGGAAACACCTGATGGGAAAAAAGATATTTTTAAAGCTAAGGTTTTAGCGAAATCTGATGCTTATTTAGGGGGGGAAGATATTGATATTTGGATCGTTGAGGATTATTTACGCCAAATGGGTTCGGATCGGGAGTCTTTAAGCGAGGTTGGTTGGCAAAATTTATTAGAAATTAGCGAAGTTTTAAAAATTCAACTCTCGAAAACTGAACAGGCTTCTGAAAGTTGGTTGGATGAAGAAACTTTTATGTCTTATGATTTGAGTTTGAATCGCGATCGCCTCGAAGATATTTTAGAACGCAATCAACTCCTTGAACAATTACGAGAGGCATTAGATGAGGTTTTAAGTGTTGCATTAGGAAAAGGAGTGAAAAAGAGTGAAATTGCACAAATATTATTAGTGGGAGGAAGCTGTTTAATCCCCGCAGTGCAAAATTTAATTGTTTCTTATTTTGGGCGATCGCGGGTTAAATTAGGTAAACCCTTTGATGCGGTTTGTCACGGAGCCTTAGCTTTAACCAAAGTATCGGAAATTGAAGATTATTTGCATCATAATTATGTAATTCGTCTCGTAGATCCCTCTACAGAAACTTATTTTTATCACCCTTTATTCGATCGCGGTAGTACCTATCCTTGTAAGTTAGAAGAATCAATTACTCTGCAAGTCGCTGAAAATGGACAGAAGGAAATTCGCCTTGATGTGGGAGAATTGGCCGAGTTAACGCGATCGGAAATTGTCTACAATGAAGCGGGAGTTATTTCTAGTCGTAAACTCTCCAAGCAAACAGAATATCGTTCCTTAGAAACCCACCATCAAGAAGTTTGTATAGCACATTTAGAACCACCAGGTCAACTCAAACAAAATCGTATTTCTGTTTGGTTTGAAGTGAATGAAAACCGTGTTCTATTGGCGACGGTTATTGACTTATTAACAGATAAAATACTGATGGAACGAGGCGCGATCGCCAAGTTAAAGTAATTAATGAGTCAAGAAAATAAAAATCAATAAAGAATTAAGTATATTATATCAAGATTTAGAATAATTTAGAGAGGCGATCGCGAGAAGCATGAGGATATTGCCGAGAAATACCTGCTAAAATTAACCCATGCGATCGCGTCAAAATCCGTTTTACAACACCCCTTTAGAACTGGGAATTTGCATCGATCGACGCGGATCGATCGCGATCGCCATTCGCATCCCCCGCGCAAAGGCCTTAAATGTCGCTTCGATAATATGATGAGAATTAACGCCGTCTAATTGGCGAATATGTAATGTCATTTGAGAATGATTAACTACTGCCACAAAAAACTCTCTCACCAATTGCGTATCATAAGTTCCCACTCGCTGAGTTGGGATTTTTAAGCCATAACTCAAATGAGGTCGCCCAGAAAAATCCAGCGTTACCTGTACTAACGCCTCATCAAGAGGGGCAAAAAAATGCCCAAAACGGTGAATACCCTTGCGATCGCCCAGTGCCTCAGCCAGAGCCATCCCCAAAGTAATCCCCACATCCTCATTCGTGTGATGGTCATCAATTTCAATATCCCCCGTCGCCTCCACATCCAGATCCAACAGTCCATGAGAGGAAATCTGTTGGATCATGTGGTCAAGAAAGGGAATACCCGTCTTAGCCGTACACTTCCCCGTCCCATCCAAATTCAAACTCACCCGCACATCGGTTTCCTTCGTCGTCCGATGGACAGAAGCCACGCGGGGAGTATCGCTAGACATTTTTTTCTCTTTTCGATTACCCATTATCAATCAATTATCAATTATCAATTATCAATTATCAATTACTTATTACATCCCCATAATTTCGTAGCCAGAATCAACATAAAGCACTTGTCCGGTAATCCCACTCGCGAGATCGCTACACAAAAACGTTGCTGCATTGCCCACTTCTTGCTGTGTCACCGTCCGTCGTAGGGGGGCAACTTCCTCAACATGGTGAATCATATCTAGAATACCGCCAACTGCCGAAGAAGCCAACGTGCGAATCGGTCCGGCTGAAATTGCATTAACGCGAATATTATTCGGCCCCATTTCCGCCGCTAAATAGCGCACGCTCGTTTCTAACGCGGCTTTTGCCACCCCCATGACATTATAATTGGGGATCACTTTTACACCCCCCAAATAAGTCAGAGTCACGATCGCGCCGCCATTTTCCATCATTAACGGTTTTGCCCCTTTCGCCAATGCGGGCAAAGAATAACTACTAATTTCCAACGCTGTCGAAAATCCGCCTCGGGAAGTACTGCTAAAATCTCCCGATAGGTCATCTCGGTTAGCAAAAGCCAAACAGTGGATCAAAATATCAAGATTTCCCCATTTGTCCGCGATCGTCTTAAAAACCGTCTCGATTTGCTCGTCATCTTGGACATTACAGGGAACAAAAACTGTTGGGTTGAGAGGTGCAACTAATTCTCTGACCTTTTTTTCAAACCGTCCCTTTTCATCTGGCAAAAAAGTTACCCCTAACTCAGCCCCAGCAGCGTGCAGTTGTTGGGCGATACCCCATGCAATAGAGCGATTGTTGGCAATACCCGTAACAAGCGCTTTTTTTCCCGTTAAATCTAATAACATTGCGATCGCTTAGTAATTCTAAAAAATTAATTGACCCAATATCCCAGAGTACAGGCAAGAGGGGAAGAGGGGAAGAGGGTAGTGTGGGGAGTGTAGGGAAAAGGGAGAGGGAACAATTTACTCATTCCTAATTATCGAGGATTGACGAAGATAGGTTAAAGTTATCGATAATCCAAGCTCTTTTATCTAGACCTTTTCTTCTCGAACGTTGGCAATGGAATTTTCCCCCACTCAAACTCAATCTCTAGCATCCGTATTCCGTCAAGTCGGAGGCGGTTCATTTCCACCTATTGTAGAAAGCTGCGAGCGAGGTAAAACGATCTTTTTTCCTGGCGATCCGGCTGAACGAGTTTATTTTCTGCTCAAAGGTGCGGTGAAATTGTCGCGGGTTTATGAAGCTGGAGAAGAAATTACCGTGGCATTACTGCGGGAAAATAGCGTTTTTGGCGTGCTTTCTCTCATTACGGGACAGCGATCCGATCGCTTCTATCATGCTGTCGCTTTTACTCCCGTTGAGTTACTATCTGCACCGATTGAGCAGGTTAAAAAAGCCCTTACAGCTAATCCAGAGTTAGCGATGCTGATGTTGCAGGGACTCTCCTCGCGGATTTTGCAAACGGAGATGATGATCGAAACTTTGGCACATCGGGATATGGGGTCAAGACTGGTTAGTTTTTTATTGATTCTCTGCCGCGATTTTGGCGTACCGACGGCGGATGGTATTCGTGTCGATCTAAAATTGTCTCATCAGGCGATCGCCGAGGCGATCGGTTCAACTCGGGTCACGGTCACGAGATTACTGGGAGATTTACGTCAAGAAGAAATGATCTCCATTCACAAGAAAAAAATTACTGTTCACAACCCTGTTGCTCTCAGCCAGCAGTTTACCTAGTGGGTTATTAATATCGATAAATCATGACCAGTGCCTACGTCCTCATTTTCGCCATATTGGTTTTAGGCGGCTTTCTCGCCGTTGTGGGCGATCGCATTGGTTCAAAGGTCGGCAAAGCGCGTTTGCGGTTATTTGGGCTACGTCCTCGCAAGACAGCAGTTGTCATGACGGTGGTAACGGGGACGAGTATTGCTGCATCTACCCTCGGCATCATTTTTGCACTGAGCGAGTCTTTGCGGGATGGGGTTTTTCGCTTAGACAAAATTTATACAGATCTCCACAAGGCACAGCAAGAATTAGCACAGGCTTTTGTGGAACAAGAGCAAGTGACACAAACATTACAAGAAGTCAGTCAAGATAAAGAGCGAGTCGAAAAAGGTTTGAAAAATGTTCAGAAACGCTATCAAGAAACAACCAAACAAGCGCGAAAATTAGGCGGTGAGGTTAAACAACTTCGAGTACAACGAGAAAAATTAGTGGCTCAAATTCCCAAACTCCAAGAACAAGTCAAACAGAGGGATCTCACCATTCGCGATCGCGATGGTAAGATTCGCGATCGCGATGGTAAGATTCGTGATCGCGATGGTAAGATTCGCGATCGCGATGGCAAAATTGCCAACCAAGATAGTATTTTGCGCGATCGCACCAATCGTCTGGCCAGTTTGCAAACCCAACGCAATCTCTTGCAAGCTGAAATTAGCAAGCGAGATGGTAGGATTCAAGACCTTGATACGGTGATCGCCGATCGGGATACGGCTCTTCAAGGTCAAGAAGAAAACTTGGAACGTTTGGATCGTCAACTTTCTTTTCTCCAAGAAGAAGTTTCTCTCCTCGAGGAAGATCGTCAGAATTTACGCCAAGGAAATGTTGCTTTAGTGAAGGGAGAAGTGTTGAGTTTTGCTGTTTTGCGCGTGATTGAACCATCAGCCGCTCGCAGTGCAGTCGATCGCCTACTACAAGAAGCCAATCGCCGAGCGAAGGAAGCGATTCGCCCTCTAAATGTTGAGAATGATGGGCGCGTCGTGTTTATTACCCAAGCACAAGTCGAGCAACTACTAGAAAGAATTGAGGATGGTCAAGAATATGTCGTGCGAGTTCTTTCGGCGGAAAATTATGTGGAGCAAGAAGAACGGGTGCGGGTGTTTGCTGATGTGGCTTTTAATGAAAGGATTTTCCGGGAAGGGGAAACCATCGCCACAGTATCCGTAGAACCCGATCGGAACACGCGAGAAGATGTTAAAGAGCGTTTAAATATACTCCTCTCCGAAGCTCAGTTTCGCGCCCGTCGTTCGGGGGTTTTAGGCTCGATTCAGATTGAAGAGGGAAGAGTGGTCACGTTTTCGGATTTTATCGATCTTCTCAGCCAATCGTCGGAACCCATCGAGCAGATTCAAGCGATCGCCATCGACGAAACTTATACTGCTGGACCGCTAAAAATGAAATTAATTGCTCTGAGTGATGATAAGGTCATTTTTAGCACTACTTCTGAGTCTGCCTCATGATTTTAGGATTCGATCCCGGACGAGATAAATGCGGGCTTGCAGTTATGGATAAAAATCGCCGAATTTATACTCATTGTGTTGTTGAATCTCCCGAGGCGATCGCCTCTGTGGGTAAACTTTGCCAACAATATTCTATTCAAAAAATCGCGATGGGAAATCTCACTACCGCCGGACAATGGTACAAACAGTTAAAGGCGGAATTAGGACAAGATTTTCCCATCGAGATGGTAGATGAGGGCAATAGTTCTTTGGAGGCTCGCGATCGCTATTGGCAAATGTATCCTCCTCGAGGCTTCATGCGCTTACTTCCTCGCGGTATGAGGCTTCCTCCTCGTCCCGTCGATGATATCGTAGCGATTCTTCTCATCGAGCGGTATTTGGCACAACAGGAATGAAAATGAGCTTTTATTTTCTTTTAATCTACTGTTTTTAACAGCCCGTGGCGAACGCCGTAGAAAATTCGTTCGATTAAGGTGCGATCGGTTTCGTTGAGGTCTTCTCGTCGTAGGAGAGCAGACATATTTTCGCAATCGATTTGAGAAATGGTGCGAGAGGAAAGAATTTGAGTGGTGAGTTCGCGAATTCTGGTATTCATGGCGTGTTTACAAAAAGGTTTTATTTAAAATGTTTTATCTCTTTCCTCTAATATCCTACGTTTTTGTAGCTTTTACTGTGATCCCCAATTTTTTCTTTTGCGATCGTAAAGTTATTTTGTCGCGATCGCACTACCATTAATTGGGTGATCCTCGTCACGCAAACCAAAATTCTTTGCTGTTCTCAATTTGCTTTCTGAACTTGCTGAAGAGTTTGCCCTTGGGGAGGCGATCGCAGGGGAAAGGCGATCGGGTACTAATTTTAACTTTTGTTGCGCGATCGCTCTTGCAACCCAATCGACACTCTAAACTCGCTTTGATGAGTTGCTCGATAAGAAATAAAATTTATGGCTTATTTTTGGTTTAAGGCCTTTCACTTGATTGGTGTTGTGGTTTGGTTTGCTGGGTTATTTTATTTAGTTCGTCTCTTTGTCTATCATGCGGAAGCCTCCCAACGAGATGAACCCGCACAAACCATTCTCAAGGCGCAATACGAAATCATGGAAAAGCGTCTCTATCACATTATTACCATGCCGGGAATGGTGGTAACTGTGGCAATGGCGATCGGGTTAATTTCCACGGAACCGGAAATTTTAAAATCTGGTTGGTTACATATTAAACTTTTTCTGGTTGCGCTCTTAATTGGCTATCATTTCTTCTGTGGACGCATTATGAAAAAATTGGCACAAGGAGAATGCAACTGGACAGGGCAACAGTTTCGTGCTTTAAATGAAGCACCAACGATTTTATTAATTACCATTGTCCTGTTGGCTGTATTCAAAGGTAATTTGCCTTTAGATACAACAACATGGCTAATTTTTGCCCTGGTCGTTGCTATGATAGCCTCCATTCAACTTTATGCGAAAAAGCGGCGCAAAGACAAAGAACAAATGTTAGAAAGCATTCAACAACGAACATCAGTTTCCTCAGCAAGTTAACCCAAGTTAATTTTAAGTTTGCGATCGCCTTTCCTGAAGTTTTGTCGGGATGTGATCTCAAATCTGGTTAATGGGTTAGCAAGGGAGCAAGATGCCCGCACTGCTGCCACCCTTGGGTATTACCGTAGTGGGAGCGTCTCGCTCCCTAGATTTTTAATTTAGATTTTTAATTTAGATTTTTAATTTAGATTTTTAATTTAGATTTTTAATTTAGATTTTTAATTTAGATTTTTAATTTAGATT
>NZ_JACSWA010000252.1 GCF_016888125.1 Spirulina sp. CCY15215 | reverse complement strand
CCAAATAACGTAGTACGCGGGGTACTTAGTCTGGTCAGAATGGCTTGTCAGATTTCTCTTTCAAGCCTCACGCCTTTAGGCTGAGGTTCCTGACGGGGTGTTGACGGATGAAGGATGAGGAATGAAGGATAAATTTGCTCCTTCTGTCTTATCTTATCTGACTGCATCCCGATAACTGATAACTAACTACTTTACTCTATTTTTCTGTCTCTAAATTTGTTCTCTTGTCTCTAGTTCTGCGATCGCCTTGGACAAATTTTGCTTCTAATGTTCTGCGATCGATTAATTTGTACTGCATATTTTAAGTGGTAATCGCGAAGAACCGGCGATCGCTTCAAGTCTTATAGAGAATCATTAAATTGACTTTATGGTGGACAGGATTTAGTATAATCAAGTTATCAATTGTTCCAAATAGTAGAGTTTAAGAGGATTTTTAGCAATGGATAGTGAGGAGCAATCTAACTTTAAAGAAGAGCTAATTCAATCTGCTGAAAAACAAATTATTGAGCAGTCAAAACGAATTGAGTTTTATCTTACAGAATATACAATTGAAATCTTAGCTTTAAAAATGAGAAATGAAGATTTTTATATCCCCGCTTATCAGCGTGATTTTACATGGGAAGAAAAACGGCGATCTAGATTTATCGAATCAATTTTAATGGGACTTCCTATTCCTTTTCTGTTCTTTTGGGAAAATCCAGCAACAGGTAAACTTGAGATTGTTGATGGAGTACAACGTCTGAAAACAATTGAAGAGTTCATTATTGGAGATTTTGTTTTGGGCGATCTAGAAGAATTATCCTTACTCAGTGGATTGAAATTTGACGATCTTTTAGAATCGCGACAAAGAAAGATAAAAAATCGTTCAATTAGAGGAATTGTACTGAATGAACATACTAACGAGCAATCTCGCTTCGATCTATTTGAGCGAATTAATACGGGAAGTAAAATTGCTAATAAAGCAGAGGTACGTCGAGGCGCTTTGGGAGGTGTTTATCAAGACCTTGTTATATCACTCTCAAAAGAAGAATATTTTATTGATCTAGCCCCAACTACAAAGAAACGAAAGAACGAACGCGAACGAGAAGAATTGGTGACTCGCTTTTTTGCTTACGGTGATGGACTAGAAAACTATAAAGATAGAGTTTCCGCTTTTCTTTATGATTACACAAAAAAAATGAACGCCTATTTTACACAAAATCCAGAAGAGATGCAAAAATATCGAAAAAGATTTCGCGATACAATGGAATTTGTATCAAAAAACTTTCCTTGGGGCTTCCGAAGAACAGCTACAGGAATAGTAACACCAAGATCGCGTTTTGAAGCAATTGCGATTGGCAGTTATTTAGCTCTACAACAAAAACCCGATCTAGTCAACCAATTAGTTAATACAGAAGACTGGTCAACCAGTCAAGAGTTCAGAGATGTCACGGGTTCTGATGGTGCGAATGTAAAGAAGAAACTGATAGGACGTATCAATTATGTTCGCGATCGCTTACTTGGAGAGTAAAAATGGATGATTTTAGTCAAGCATTTGAAGATCGGCTACAAGAAATAGAAACTTATCTCGATCTACTTGAAGCATTAGAAAAGCAAGTTCGAGATGGAGTTCCCACATTTGGTTCAGAAGGAGAAAAAATCACAGTTAAACAACAACGAATTCTTTATTCTAGTGTTTATCTTCAATTATATAACCTTGTTGAATCAACCGTAAATCAATGTTTAAATGCTGTATCTCATAGCGTAATCAATAGATCCACATATCCTAGTCATTTGTCCGATTCTGTGCGTCGAGAATGGGTGAGATTTATGGCACGGACTCATACTGAACTTAACCATGAAAATCGTCTTGAATGTGCATTAGAACTTTGCAATTATTTAGTACAAACTATACCAATATCAAGTTTCAAGATTGAAAAAGGTGCGGGAGGTGGTTGGACTGATGAAGGAATTGAGAAAATGAACAAGCGCTTAGGCTTTTCCTTCAATATCAGTTCTGACACGCTTCAAGCTATTAAACGAAAGTTTCGAGATGATAAAAGACCACTAGAATTAATTAAACAATTTCGTAATAAATTGGCTCATGGAGAACTTTCTTTTGCCGAATGTGGTGAAGGTGTTACTGTTAGCGATCTTCGCGACCTTACTCAACGAACGAGTTTATATCTTCGGGAAGTTGTAGTTTGTTTTAAATCATCTATAGATGCTCATGAATTTTTAATGCCAGAACATCGACCTACAGGAGTAGAAATATGAAAGAAACAATGTCCGATATTATTACACTTCATAAGAATAAATTTGGTGTTAAAAATAGCGATCGCATAATTTATGGAATTGATTTATTTTGCGGAGTCGGTGGACTCACACATGGATTGATTGAAGGTGGAATTCGAGTTATTGCAGGGGTCGATCTCGATCCGCAATGTCGTTTTCCTTACGAAACAAACAACCATTCTCTTTTTATTGAGCGAGACATAAGAAAACTATCAGGAACAGAACTTTCTAAGCTGTTTGGGAATGCAAAGCTACGATTACTAGCAGGTTGCGCTCCTTGTCAACCTTTCTCAACTTATAGTCAAAAAAATCGCCAAATTCGTGATGATAAAAGCCAAATTCGTGATGATAAACAGTGGGATCTTGTTGCTGATTTTGGTCGATTGGTTAGGGAAATTCAGCCCGAGTTTGTTACAATGGAGAATGTACCGCAACTTTTAGAGCATCAAGTTTTCCAAAATTTTCTAGAAGATTTAAAAGGTTATGAAATATGGTACAAAATCATACAATGTGCTGACTATGGAGTTCCACAAACGCGCAAACGTCTTGTCTTAATTGCGTCTAGACTCGGTTTAATAGAACTATTACCTCCCCATGAATCTACACATGATTATGCAACAGGTCATGCAACAGTGCGTCAAGCTATATTTAACTTACCTAAATTAGAGGCTGGAGGTTCCGATCCTAAAGATCCAATTCATACTGCTTCTTCATTAAGCGAACTCAATCTACGCAGAATTAAAGCCTCACATCCAGGAGGAACATGGCGAGATTGGGATGAATCGTTACGCGCACCTTGCCATCGCAGAAATTCAGGACAAACCTATCCAAGTGTCTATGGTCGCATGGAGTGGGATGCTCCTGCACCAACAATCACAACACAATGTTTTGGCTATGGAAATGGTAGATTTGGACATCCAGAACAAAATCGTGCGATTTCTCTCAGAGAAGCCGCTATTCTGCAAACTTTTCCAGAGAATTACCGTTTTCTAGAACCAGGAGAGAAAGCGCGTTTTCATAAACTTGGTCGTTTGATTGGTAATGCTGTTCCCGTTCGTATTGGTAAAGTAGTTGCCCAAAGTTTTTTATCCTCTGTTGAATACAAGTAGAACTAATCAACTATATCCTTGACTTCATTAGAACAGGGATTCCCAAATTCAGGGGTTTGGCGACTTTTTTTGATTTTTGTTATAACTTTTGATAATATTCGTAATATAATGCAATAAAGTTTTTAAGAAACAGGAGATTAAAAAGATGGCTGGATTTTTTGGCTTGTTTGGCGGTCGCACCAAATACGTGAATGAGGCAAATGCTGGAGATAATCCTAATAGCACGGATTTCTACCTCAGCCCCGATGACGCGAAAACGATGGGTAACATTGAATATATGCGTAAACCCAACACCGTTAAGCACACCTTTCCCGGTAATGCCAATAATGGTGGTTCTTTTGCTGTGGTTAAACAATTTACCGCAACGGAAGAAAAAACCATCGACGATCGCCCCGGTTTCTCAACTCCCTCTACCCCTACTGCTTCCACCACCTCTCAGCCCAGCGTAACTCCTCGCCGTACTGCATCTTCTACCGATACCAGTATGGATATGTTCCGTAACATGGCTAAAGGCATGAAACGGTAATTTTGTCAAGCTGAATAAATGAGAAAGAGGAGAACATAGTTTGTTCTCCTCTTTCTTTAGTGGTAGTGCTGGCCAACCGATGTTAGCGCATGGTGACAAACTCTTCCGCAGAACTGGGATGAATGCCCACGGTAGCATCAAAATTGGCTTTCGTGGCTCCAGTTTTCAGGGCGATCGCCACCCCTTGGATAATTTCCGCCGCATGATCTCCCACCATGTGCGCCCCAATAACGCGATCGCTTTCAGTATGAACGATGAGTTTCATTAAGGTTTTCTCATCTTTACCCGCGAGAGTGTAGTACATAGGACGGAATTTAGAACGGTACACCTTAATCTCGTCCCCATATTTTTCTCGCGCTTCCCCTTCCGTTAAGCCCACAGTACCCGCTTCAGGAGTGGTAAAGATCGCCGAAGGAACATTTTCATAACTCATAGTCCGAGAATTGCCACCGAATACCGTATCAGCAAAAGCGCGTCCCTCATTAATTGCCACGGGAGTTAAATTAATGCGATCGGTACAGTCTCCCACGGAATAAATATTCTCCTCGGCGGTTTGGCTATATTCATTAACCGCGATCGCCCCCTTCTTCACTTCAACCTTGGTATTTTCTAACCCCAAATTATCCAAATTAGGATTGCGTCCCGTAGCAGCAAATCCCACCACATCAGCAATAACCGTCTCTTCCCCCTCTCCTTTCACCGTTACCTTTAAACCCTCCTCCGTCTTTTCAATCACCATATCTGGGCAATTATTCAATAAACGAACGCCATGTTGCTGCATCGCTTCTTGAATCGTAGTGCAAAGATCGTCATCAAAACCGCGTAAAATCTTGTCAGCGCGGATCACTTGGGTGACTTCACTACCCAAACCATTAAGAATGCAAGCAAATTCACAGCCGATATAACCTCCCCCTAAAATAACAACGCGCTTAGGCTGTTCGGGAAAATGGAAAATATCATCAGAAACGATCGCGTGTTCGATCCCCGGAATATTGCTCGGGCGATGGGGTTTTCCTCCCACTGCAATGAGAATTTTATCCGCCGTTACCTTTTTATCCCCCACCTCAACAGTGTGGGCATCGATAAATTTAGCATGGAGGGGAAATAGTTCCACCTGAGAATTATCCAACATTCCTTGATAAATGCCATTTAACCGCGTCACTTCATTATTGACGGCGGTTATCATTTTCGACCAATCAAAGGAACCATCTCCCACAGTCCAGCCGTAGCCGCGAGACTCTGCAAATTGGCTGGGAAAATGCGACGCATACACCATTAACTTTTTAGGGACACAACCGCGATTAACGCAAGTTCCCCCTAGGCGATCGTTTTCCGCAACCGCCACTTTAGCACCGTATTGAGCAGCACGTCGAGCAGTTGCAATACCGCCAGAACCACCGCCAATGACAAAAAGATCGTAATCGTAACTCATAATGATTTGTTGTTTGTTGTTTGTTGTTAGTTGTTTGTTGTTTGTTACTCCCTACCTTACAATCCCTTGCAAAGCGCTGACGAGGACAGAAAGAGCTTTATCGTGGGCAGCTAATTTTAATTCCATTTCTCGCAGTTGAACTTTAAGGGCGGTAATATCTTCTTGGCTGGTTTCCATGTCGGTTTCGAGGGTTTCCGGAATCTGTGTTTGTAGCGATCGCAGGGAAGTTTCAATACTACTCAGAGTGCTTCCTTCGAGGCGATCGAGACGCACGCGATTAATCTCAACCCCTCCTTCATAGTTAGCCAGTTGGGTTTGCATCTGTTTGAAATTTGCCCCCAGCCAGCCCAAAATAATGCCCAAGGTCACGATCGTTCCCACAGATAAGCCAGTCAGCCACAAAAAGCGATTTTTCAAGCGACCCAATTGGCGATTGTAATAATCATTGTCGGAAAGAGCAACTAATTTGAGTTCCCACAATTCCCGCGCTAACTCTGAGATCGTCTTTTCTTCGGGTTGCGTGGTGGATAATGCCGTAGTCTCCACATCCAAGGCGACGCGATCGCGAGATGAGGGAGAGAGGGAGGGGGAAGGAGTAGGCGCAGTTTTGGGAGGAAGAGAGGCGAGAGAATCTCGAAAACCTTGCATCTCTTTAGGTTCCGGGGTAAGTAGGGGACGAGTTTTCCCATTGCTTAGATCGGAAAGAATATCCATTAAATCCGAGACAGCAATGTACTCGTTGGCACTTAACTGTTTTTTTGAGCCATTATTTTCCTGACTTGCTTTAATCTCGGTCATATCTCCACCCCTAATAACCCGATCCCGAAGTTGACAGCGTATTATTTGGGCTACTCTGCAACTATTGCTATGTTAACCGTTAACTGAACTATCAGGATGCTCCTGATATGGTTGAATTTTCTTCTCGGTTGGGTTCGGCGAAGTTACCGTGTAATTGTTGTCTACCGTTGCGAATAACCCTGAGCATTTCCCCCAATTGCTGTTCGATCCGCAGCAGTACCGCGTCGGCATATTCGTCGGCTCCATCTTGAATTTCTTCACATTCGGCGATCGCGATCTGGCGCATTTGTTCGAGTTCTTGCACCGCTTGCATTCGCATTTGCTCGATCTCCGCGAGGGTTTGCTGCTGAAGATCTTCACACTCTTGGCGCACGGCTTGGCGAATTTGGGCGGCCTCGATTTCTGCTTGGCGCACCAGCCCCAATTCATCTAAAAATTGGGCGGCTTGCTGTTTGGCCAATTCAATCATCTCTTGGGCGTATTCTTCCGCTTGCAAGAGAATTTCTTCTTTTTGACGCACCACCTCCATTGCTTCCTCAAAGGCTGTAGGAAGATTGATCCGCACTACATCAAGGCGATCGAGCAATTGTTCTTCATCGACAATGGTTTTGCGAGTGAAGGGAATGCGGGGATTATCTAAGATCAATTCTTCCAAGCGGTTGAGTTCGGCTTGAATATCAAATCCTAAGACTCGAGCGCGATCGAATCCTTCCTGTTCGCGATATTCGGCATTACTTCGGGGGTCTTCTTGTTGTAGCATCAGCCTTGTTGTAGCATCGATAGAGTTCTCGGGCAACATTTGGGGGAACGAGGTGATCGATTGTACCGCCAAATTGGGCAATTTCTTTGACCACGCTACTACTTAAGAAACTATACTCGGTAGACGTGGTTAAAAAAACAGTTTCGATATCCTGTCTCAGTGTTTTATTGGTATGAGCCATTTGCAGTTCTTTCTCGAAGTCGGAAAGAACGCGCAAACCCCGAAGCAAAATCTTGGCTTTCTTCTGCTTGGCATAGTCTACGCTTAAGCCGCTAAAGTTGTCTACTTCTACCCGATCGAGGTGCTGGGTACAAGTCTGAATTTGTTCAATGCGCTCTTCTATGGAAAAGAGCGGTTTTTTACTAGGATTGCAGAGTACGGCCACAATAACCTTTGTAAAGAGTTGGCTTCCGCGTTCGATAATGTCAAGGTGTCCTAACGTAATGGGATCGAAACTCCCTGGATAAATTGCGATCGCGTCTGCCATTTTTCAATTATTAATTTTCAATTATCAATGATTAATGCAAAAGACGAGGGACGGAAATGGAGATGTTGAAGGCTAAAGGGGCGATTTCTCCTGCGGTTATGATTTGCTGCTCTTGATAATCGCCATCAAAGATGTGGCAAGGGGACTCCCGTTAGACCCGATAGGGTTAGCGGGAGAGGAATTGCCACAAACAAGGGAGTCTGAGCAAAGCGAAT
>NZ_JACSWA010000251.1 GCF_016888125.1 Spirulina sp. CCY15215 | reverse complement strand
TTGATAGCTAATGCTTAAGTTCTAATATGTTGATAGCTAATGCTTAAGTTCTAATATGTTGATAGCTAATGCTTAAGTTCTAATATGTTGATAGCTAGGGAGCGAGACGCTCCCACTACTGTATTCTCTGGCTATGGTAGTGCGGGCATCTTGCCCGCTAATGCTTAAGTTCTATAATGTTGATAGCGAAATGCTCGTTTTTAACCAGCAGAGGGGAGACTTTTGGCTGCATTCCAATTAACAGAATCCGGGCGATCGCAATCCGTTTCTAACAGTATATTACGAATCAGTCGTGCCGCAACTTTCTGAACTAATCCATTCGCAATTTGATAGCCTACCTCCTGCGTCTTAGATTTGGCTAAAATTTTGGGAACAAACCCTAAAAATGTCATCGGATCGAAGCCTTTTGTTTCCTGCAAAATCTGCCAGATATTTTGAATGTGAGCGAGATTATCTTGAGAAATATTGTGCAAATCTGCGGGCATTTTTAAGGCACTCATGCCAATTTTTTGACGCAGGACAGTTGAAAAATCAAACAGTGTTTTTCGACCATAAAGATCGATCGCCTGTACGATTTCATCTACTAATTTAATGCGGATAAAATCACCTCGTTCCGAAAAAATGAAATCTAAGGCTTGACTAACAGCAAACTCAAAATCATAATCCTGAGAATCCCGAGCATTGCGTAAGAGATTTTCTAAACGATTCCAGCGAAAACTTCCACCCTTAAATAACAGATCTCGCAAAGACGATCGCAACTCTACAGAAGTATCAGTTAACAGTCGCTTGGCGATATAAGGATAGGCCTTACTCAATACTTTAAAATTTGGATTAACCCCGATCGCAATGCCTTCTAATGTCACCAAAGAGCGAATAATAAGAGCATAATAAGCCGGAACACGAAAAGGGAACTCATACATCATTTCCGACATTTGATCGGTAATACTTTTAAAATTGAGTTCAGCAACACTTGCTCCCAAAGCATTACCAAAAACATTCTCTAAAGCCGGAATAATGGGTCTTAAATCCGTATCTTCCGATAAAAACTCCAACTTAATATAGTCTTCAGCCAAAGATTCAAAATCTCGATTAACCAAATGTACCACAGCCTCAATTAACCCATAACGCTGATAGGGTTCAATGCGGCTCATCATGCCAAAATCCAAATAAGCTAATTTGCCATCTCGCGTGGCCAACAAATTTCCTGGATGCGGATCTGCATGAAAAAAACCGTGTTCGAGAAGTTGCCTTAAGGAACAGCCAACCCCCACTTCTACTAAGTGGGTTGCATCAATTCCTCGTGCTTGAATTTCTTCTAAATTGGTTAATTTTGTGCCTTCAATCCATTCCATTGTTAGGACGCGCCGCCCTGTATAATTCCAATAGATCTTCGGGATGTAAATTTCCGGTAAATAGCCGTATAATTCAGCAAATAACTCGGCATTTCGTCCCTCGAGTTCGTAATCCATTTCTTCAAAAATCCGCCCAGCAAATTCATCCGCAATTCCCACTACATCACTGCGAAGGCGTTTGATGTTTTTCTTTGCCCAAATTGCTAAACTTCGCATGATATAAACATCGAGAGAAATATTACCAATTAAGTCCGGACGTTGAACTTTAATGGCGACGGTTTCTCCAGTTTTTAGTTTTCCTTTGTAAACTTGTCCTAGGGATGCTGCTGCGACGGGCTGGGGACTAAATTCAGCATAAATATATTCTGGGCGATCGCCTAGTTCTTCTTCAATAAATTGGTAGGCTAGTTCGTTAGGAAAGGGAGGTAATTGATCCTGTAATTGTGCCAACTCTTGCATATAAACCGCAGAGATCAAGTCGGGACGAGTTGAAAGTGCTTGTCCCACTTTTATGTAGGTCGGTCCAAGACGAGTAATAATATTCCGTAGTTGCGTGGCACGATTTCTCTCATTGCGGGCAATACTTCCCCACAATTTATCCCACCATAGCCCAAAAATAAAGGAGAGAAAGCACCATAAAATATTGAAAATGCGCCCGATAACAGAGAAGGGACGCTTTTTGTAGTAGGCCATAATGAAATCTGAGTCATAATGACCGATTTCAAAGGCTGAGAGGCTTTCTGGATCGAGAGTTTTGTTGTTGGTTTCTCTCGCATCAATGGTGATAATTTCCTCTGGGGTTAAGGAGGTGCGATCGCGCTTTGGTGGGGCTGCGGTTGGGGACATAGGAACAATATTTGTTAGCATTCCCTTAATTATATAGAAAATCAAGAACGCGATCGCTCTGATGAGTCGCAAGAGAATGGGAATTGTTTCCTGGCACAATAAGAATAGCAGAGGATCGCATCTAAAAACAAAGTAAACTAGATTTTCTTATTCAGTTTTTTGTAATCTCATGTTAACCAAATTAACAACTGATGTTCTCATAGTTGGCGGAGGTACGGGAGGAAGTACCGCCGCTATTCAATGCGCCCGTCGTGGTGTGCAAACTATTATTGTGAGTGAGTTTGTCTGGTTGGGGGGAATGCTAACAGCAGCAGGGGTTGCAGCACCCGATGGCAGCGAACTTTTATTCTTACAAACGGGAATTTGGGGTGAATATTTAAAGGAACTGCGATCGCGCCAAAAGGGAGGTTTAGACCAGAGTTGGGTGAGTTTATTTACCTACGAGCCTCGCATAGGTGCGGCAATTTTTGCCGACTGGGTCAAGGATTTACCTCATTTACAGTGGATATCGGGACAGACTCCAGTAGAAGTTTTGCAGGAAGGCGATCGCGAAGCGTCTCCGAAGGAGAATCGCATTACCGGAGTTCGTTTTCAAGACTATGAAATTGAAGCAAAAATTACTCTCGATGGGACAGAATTGGGGGATTTATTAGCATTAGGAGAAATTCCTCATCGGTGGGGCTGGGAATTGCGAACAGAATTTAACGAACCCAGTGCGCCGGAAACTTATAATGAGTTATGCGATCGCTATCCCGTCCAGTCTCCTACCTGGGTTTTCCTCCTACAAGACTACGGACAGAAAGCCCCAAAAATTCCCGCCCCTGCTGTGGATATCTCGCAACAATTTAGCGGGGCTTGGCAAGGATATGGGAAACAAAAGTTTCTCAATTATGGACGATTTCCCAACGATTTATTTATGCTCAATTGGCCGCAAAAAGGCAATGATTATGGCGAAAACTTAAATCGTTTAATTGGATCGAAAGAAGAGAAAAAAGAGTTTTTACAAGAATCTAAAGAACATAGTTTAGGATTTGCCCATTTTATTCAAACCCACATTGATAAGCGCTATGGATTGGCTCAAAATGCCTTTCCTAGCCCCTCCGATGGTGCTTTTGCCCTATTACCCTATTTCCGAGAAAGTCGCCGCTTGCTGGGGCTAGAAACCATCATAGAAGCCGATATCTTGCCCATGTCTGGGGGAAATACTGCGGCATTACCCTGCAATTCCCAGGGAGAAGTAAATGCGATCGCCGTGGGAAATTATGCCAACGATCATCATTATCCCAGAGTTAAGTTCGATCTACAACCCAAATCAATGCAATGGGGAGGACGCTGGACGGGAACGCCTTTTACAATCCCTTATGATACCTTAATTCCTGTTGCAACCGATGGATTTATTGTTTGCGAAAAAAACATTTCCGTCTCCCATATTGCCAACGGTTCAACTCGATTGCAACCGATGGTTATGGCGATCGGACAAGCAGCAGGAATGGCAGCAGCATTATGTATAGAATCAAACTGTCAGCCGCGAGAATTGCCCGTTAGAGACTTACAAGAAGCATTATTAGCGAACAATCATGCCGTCATTCCTTTATTAAATTTACCTCCTAATCATCCGGAATGGTTGCAATGGCAGCGCTATTATTTAGATCGTCCTGAAGAATATAGCAAAGAAGGGATATGTGCGTGCAGTTCTGCCTTTTCTAGTGAAAGGGAAATTGGGGAACATTTTCGCGGTACATTTCGCAAAATTGGTGAGAATAGTTATCGCATTCGACTGGGCGATCGCGCAGAAAAAAAGCAAATTTGGCAACTCATTACGACTCGTCCAGAAGTCAATGAAAAATTGCAGCATTGCCAGAATGAAAGGGAAATTTCTGTTTGGGGATGGCGCAATTTTTCGGGAGGATGGTTTCTGCTAGAAAAGTTGGTAATTCATTAAGCAATTTGCCAGCCAGAAACTTGATTATATCAAATCCGCATGAATACTATCATTAAAAATCTAGGGAGCGAGACGCTCCCACTACGATAATATTCAATTATTACAGCCAATTTTAGCTCACTCCCCTTGAGGGTAGCGATTCCAGAGATCTGTTTTCTGTCGCAGGCTGCTAGAGTCACCATTTCCTAAAATTAAATGATCTAATAAAGGTAGATTTAAAAGCTGTGCGGCTTGTAATAACTTTTCTGTTAAACTCAGATCGTCTCCCGAAGGTTCGATAGACCCAGAAGGATGATTGTGAGCAATAATAAATCGCGTTGCGCCTTGTCGGATGACTTCTCGGAAAATATCAGGAGGATTGGCGATCGTTTCTGTTGCGGTGCCAATGCTAATCACTTGAGTTCCTAATAAGTGATTTTTCGTATCCATTAACAGAACCGCAAATCGTTCTTGCAATTGCCACATCAAATCGTGGCTGAGGGCATCTACCGCCACTTGAGGGGAGTCTATGAGGGCTTTAGGGGCGGGTCGCAGTTGAAAAGCGCGTTTTCCCAATTCGATCGCCGCTAAAATTGCCGTTGCTTTCGCTGGTCCCACCCCATCAATTGCCATTAATTCTTGTGGAGAAACCTCTCTAATAATATCGAGAGGATCTCGTTGATGTCGTCCCAAGGTTTGCAAAATATGATGACCTAAACCCACCGCAGACAGCTTTCCCGGTCCCTGACCCGTGCCTAACAAAATGGCAAGCAATTCAGCCGTGGAGAGATTTTTTGCCCCGATCGCCAGCAGTCTTTCCCTCGGGCGTTCACTTTCGGGCAAATCGGCAATTCTCAGGTTGTAGGTCATGAAATTAACGCTTACAGGGAGATGAGGGCTATTTTACCCGATTATTCTACGATTTTTGAGAATACCTGCGAGAGAAAATGTTTTGACAGTTAGTGGCCGCAATAATGCAGCCACTACCGGGAAAACTCCAAAGCGAGAAAACACTGCCAGAAATTCCTAAGAGGCAATTTTCGCTTTACAGTCTTCTAAAATGGCGATCGCGCCGCCGACGCTTTCTGGGGTAATCACCACCAAACCGCCATCAACTACCCGTTCTAAACCGACGCGAATGGCTTCCTTCTCGTCCAAAATGGTTTCATAGCAAGCATCGGATTTTTCCTCCCGAATACCCTTGACGATTAAATCTGCCACTACCCCTGTATCTCGGCCGCGCTTGTCGTTATCTTCCTTAATAATGATGCGATCGAACATCTGCGCCGATAGTTTACCCAATAAAATTAAATCTTCATCTCGGCGATCGCCAGGTCCGCCAATGACTCCCAAACGTTCCCCCTGCCAATTTTTGACAAACCCTCCTAGAGCTTCATATCCGGCAGGATTGTGGGCATAATCAATCAGGGCGTGGTATCGTCCCAAATCGATTAAATTCATGCGTCCAGGGGTTTGTTCCGTCGAAAGTTGGAAAGTTCTTACCCCTTGGCGAATGCTTTCAATATCCACACCTCGGGCAAATGCCGCCAAACAAGCAGCTAAGGCATTAGCAATCATAAAAGGAGCCATTCCTTTAAAAGTCGCAGGGACATTTTTGGCCGCCTCAATGCGTAATTTCCAATCCCCCTCAATAATCGTCAGGTAGCCATTCTCATAAATAGCCGCCAATTTGCCGCGACGGGTATGTTCTTGAATGACAGGGTGATCCGGGTTCATAGAGAAATAAGCCACCTTTGATTTTACCTTCTCCGCCATTTTGGCCACGAGAGGATCTTCCGCATTCAACACCGCATAACCATCAGGAGAAGTGCTTTCCGCCACTACAGATTTAACCGAAGCCATTTGCTCCACCGTATCAATATCGCCGATCCCCAAATGATCCGCCGCGACATTTAAAATCACTGAAACATCGCAGCGATCGAAAGCTAAACCCGATCGCAAAATTCCCCCCCGCGCTGTTTCTAAAACAGCAATTTCTACTGTAGGGTCTTTTAAGATTAACTGGGCGCTTTGGGGTCCAGTCGTATCTCCTGCTTCGACTAAATAATCGCCGATATAAATCCCATCGGTGGTGGTGTACCCCACAACCTGCTTGGTTTGCCGGAAAATATGAGCAATTAGGCGCGTGGTTGTGGTTTTCCCATTGGTTCCCGTAATGGCCACAATGGGGATGCGAGGGGACGTTCCTTCGGGAAAGAGCATATCCAATACTGCGGCACCGACATTGCGCGGTAAACCCTGACTCGGAGAAGCGTGCATTCGGAAACCGGGGGCTGCATTCACTTCGACAATGACCCCATCAGTTTCTCGGAGAGGTTTGCTAATATCTGACGTGACCACATCAATTCCAGCAATATCCAAGCCAATAACCTTGACAACCCGTTCGGCGATCCAGATGTTTTGGGGGTGAATATCATCCGTGCGATCGATGGCAATTCCCCCGGTACTGAGGTTCGCTGTTGCTCGTAAATAAACCCGTTCTCCTGTGGGGGGAATACTATCTAAGTTATAGTCCTGTCGTGCCAATACATCGGCGGCAGTTTTATCAAGTTTAATTTTGGTGAGAACATTATCGTGACCGTCTCCTCGTCTCGGATCGCGGTTGGTTTGGTCGATCAGTTCGCTAATGGTGGAGCGATCGTCACCGATGACATGGGCGGGAATGCGTTCGGCGACAGCAACAACTTTGCCTTGAACCACCAGAATGCGATGGTCGTTGCCTTGATAGTAGCGTTCGACAATGACCGATTTCGTTTTAGAAGCCTCACTGGCCAGATCGTAAGCCTCTTTTGCTTCTTGCCAGCGTTTAATATCGATGGTAATACCGCGACCGTGGTTGCCGTCGAGAGGTTTGAGAACAATGGGATAGCCCCCCACGTCGTCGATCGCATCTTCGAGTTCGTCAAAATAGCGAATGACGGTGCCTTGGGGGACGGGAATTCCGGCATCTCGCAACACGGTTTTGGTGCCTTCTTTATCGCAAGCCAATTCGACGGCGATAATGCTGGAATAGTCGGAAAGGGTCGCTTGTATGCGTTTTTGCTTGACTCCGTATCCCAGTTGAATCAGGGCGCGGGTACTCAAGTGCATCCAGGGAATTTCTCGTTCTTCGGCCTCGGTAATAATCGTTTCTGTACTGGGACCTGTGGAAGCATTGACCCAGAATTCTTTGAGGTCGTTGAGGTCTTGCTGGAGTTCCTCTTGGGGATAAGTTCCCGTATTGACAATACTCTGACACAGGCGCACGGCGGCGCGTCCGGCATAGCGTCCGGCTTGTTCGTCGAGATATTCAAAAACGACGTTGTACACCCCCTGTTCCGATGTCTGTCGCGTGCGTCCGAAACCGACGTGCATTCCGGCCAGATCCGAGAGTTCGAGGGCGACGTGTTCGATAATATGCCCCATTAATGTCCCTGTTTGCAGGCGCTCCAAGAAACCGCCTCGATGTCCTGGGGAGCAGTAATGTTCGACTAAGGTGGGCAAAAGCGATGTCAATCCTTCATTAAAACCCTGGATATCATTGGAGTATCGTTCGTCTAAATCCTCCAAGTCCAAGCGCATGACGATTAATTTGTGGTAGCGAATGCTCCAGTAGTTGGGGCCGCGCAGGGTGAGGGTTTTGAGAATTTTCATCGAAAAATTGGGTAGAAACCCCGTTCTTATAGGACGGCTTTATATTAGTTTCGCTACCGCCTTGGAGTTGTTTAATTAGAGTGCTTTTGTATTGCACTTTTAACAGGACAATTACTGTATCTAATTGAACAACCCTGTACGCATAGCGGTTTTGCTCTTTCGAGCCTCCCTTTCGGG